>JAGWXJ010000107.1 GCA_018969935.1 Alphaproteobacteria bacterium
TCCAGGCTGTCGTCGTCCAGAGAACCCACGAAAAAATATGCGGCTTGGTTTGGCCTTTGAAGACACCACGAATGTAAGGCACCGCGCACCACACTGTCACAAGGACCGATGCGATGCCGTACAGGAGTTTGCCGTCCATGGTCAGGCTTCGTCGCCGAAGGGGCGGGAGAGAAGCGCGTCGATGGTGGTGTCGACATTCTTGCCTTCGTGCAAAATGGCAAAGACGGCCGACATCACCGGCAGTTCGACCGACAGGCGCTTCATGAGGTTTTTGACGGCCTTGGCCGTATGTACGCCTTCGGTTACGGCTGTACGCGAGCTGAGTACATCGGCAGGCGTTTTACCCTCACCTACCAGATAGCCCAGAGAGAAATTGCGTGACTGCATGGAGTTTGCAGTGAGTACAAGGTCACCCATGCCGCACATGCCCATCAATGTTTCCTTACGTCCGCCGAGGGCGATGGCAAGGCGCATCATTTCGGACATACCGCGCGTGAGGAGTGCCGCGCGTGCACTATCGCCATATTGTTTGCCTGCAACAATACCACATGCGATGGCCAACACGTTTTTGACGGCGCCGCCAACTTCCGCCCCTATCACATCATCGGATGCGTAGGGCCTGAAGTTTTTGCTACCCAGTTGCTGTGCCAGCTTGCGCGCCGTTTCCAGCGAAGGAGCGGCAACAGTAACCGCACTTGGAAGGCCCATAGCGATTTCACGCGCGAAGGTAGGCCCTGTAAGCACTGCTATGGTTGATTGCGGTGTGATTTCACGAACGATGTCGGAGAGCAGTTCGCCTGTTTCTATTTCAATACCTTTGGCGCAGAGCACAAGTGTTTTGCCTGCCAGTTTATCGGTGCCGATTTGCTGAAGTACGCTGCGGGTATGTTGCGCGGGCGTGACCAACAGAATGGTTTCGGGTGTCGCGGCTTCCTGCAAATCAAGCGTTGCCATCACGTTGCGGTGAAGGGCCACGCCGGGGAGGAACGGTATGTTTTCACCCTCGTTATTGATGGCGTTTACGACTGCGGCTTCGCGCGCCCACAGAAATACATTACGGCCCGAACTTGCCTGCACTTGCGCAAGGGCTGTGCCCCATGCGCCACCACCGATGATGCCAATATCGCTTTTCATACGGATTGTTGTAGCCGTTTTTCATCCAATGGCCAACGGGGGCGGGCAGGAATATCCATAGGGCTGGTTTTGCCTAGTTTGAAATGTTCGATACCTGCCCATGCAATCATGGCGCCGTTGTCGGTACACAGGGCGGAAGGCGGGGCCATAAACGGCAGCCCGAATTTTTTTGCCGTGGCTTCCAGTGCTGCGCGAACTGCCGTATTGGAGGCAACACCACCTGCCGCCACCAAGGCTGTAGGTTTTTGGGCACAAGCTTCCAGAGCGCGTTTGACACGGGACGACAGATGTTTTGCAACGGCATCCTGTAACGCGCAGGCCAGTGCTGCGGCATCATCCTGCCTGATCGTGCCCTCGGCTGACATGAGGGCGTCAATGCGTTCACGTACGGCGGTTTTGAGGCCGGAAAACGAGAAATCATATCCCTTGCGGCCTGCAAGCGGGCTAGGCAAATCAAAGCGTGTTACCGCGTCGGCAGAGTTGATGCACGTGTTTGCAAGTTTTTCGATGTGCGGGCCGCCCGGTTGCGGCAGGCCCAGAAGTTTTGCCGATTTATCGAAGCACTCGCCCGCTGCGTCATCAATGGTCGAGCCAAGCAAAGTATATTTACCAACGGCTTCGGCCAAAAGTATCTGGCTGTGCCCACCAGATACGAGCAATAGCATGTAAGGGAATTCAACACCGTGCGACAGGCGGGGGGAAAGGGCATGGCCTTCAAGGTGGTTTACGCCTAAAAACGGTTTGCCCAGCTGTGCCGCTATCGCCTTGCCTGTCATGAGGCCAACCATGACACCGCCAATCAGCCCCGGGCCAGCGGTTGCGGCAACACCTGTCAGTTCATTCCATGAAATCCCTGATTGCTTCATGGCTTCCTCCACAACGCGGTTTATGGCGGACAGATGCGCGCGCGCGGCAATTTCCGGCACCACGCCGCCGTGGGGCGCGTGGTCTGCCAGTTGCGAGAAAATGACGTTGGAGAGGATCTTGCGATCCCCGGTTACAACGGCCGCTGCGGTTTCATCGCAGCTTGTTTCAATGCCCAACATGACAATCGTCAAGGCCGGTCCATCCTTTTTTTGCTTTCCTTGCCTGTGAAAGGCCAGTAATAAAACGCTTTATGACACCAATTGTAAAGAAACTGCGTGTAGGCACACGCGGCAGCAAGTTAGCGCTCACACAAACCGAGATGGTTTGCGCCCTGCTGCGCGAGGCACACCCTACCCTTGAAATCGAGATCGTGGTTATCAAGGCCTCGGGCGACTGGAAGCCCGCGCAGGGTGAAGTCAGACTTTCGGAACAAGCGGGCGGCAAAGGCCAGTTTGTCAAGGAAATCGAGGAATATCTTATCAACGGGCATATCGATATTGGCGTCCATTCCCTCAAGGATGTACCCACCATCATGCCCGCAGGGCTAATCATCAACCACTTCCTTCCACGCGCCGATGTGCGCGATGCGTTTATTTCACACAAGGCGAAATCGCTTGATGAACTGCCAGAAGGTTCGGTAATCGGCACCAGCAGCGTGCGACGCCAGTCGGTCATCCTGAACCGCAGGCCGGACCTAAAAGTTGTTACCTTCCGCGGCAACGTTGATACGCGCCTTGAAAAACTACGCGCGGGGCAGGTTGATGCGATTATTCTAGCCGCCGCGGGCCTTAAAAGACTCGGCCTCGAGAATGTCATTTCATCGTATATCGAGCCCGAATCCATGCTGCCTGCCGTTGGCCAAGGCGTTATCGGGATTGAAACGCGCGAATGGGACAACGGCGTACATGCGCTGCTTGAAGCCATCAACCATGAACCTACACGCATGACCACAATTGCCGAGCGCGCCCTTGTAGCCGTGCTTGACGGTTCGTGCGGGACGCCGATCGGTGCTTTTGGCACCTTCCTGCAAGGCAGCGAGATGCGCCTTCGCGGCTTTTATGCCAGCACGGACGGCACCGAGATGTTCGAGGCCGAAGAAACGGCAACAGCATCCACGACGGAAGGGGCCCATGCCCTTGGCCTTAGGGTCGGGCGCGCGCTCAAGGCCCTTGTGCCTGAATCCGTGCTATTATCCGTAGCATCGTGAGCAAACCGGATATCATTATCACACGCACACAGTTTGGCGCAGATGCGCTGGCCCACCGCCTCGAAGGTCTGGGCTATAACCCTGTCGTCTTGCCATTGCTGGAGGCGCAGGCAACGGGTGCCCCCGCCCCGCTTGAAAAGCCCAACGGTATTATTGTTACCAGTGCACAGATATTCAGGTATCTGCCGAGCGGTTTTGCGCGTGCCGTGCCTGTACATGCCGTTGGCGATGCCACTGCCGCCGCCGCACGGGCTGCTGGCTTTGAGGATGTCAGTGCAAGCCATGGCGACGTTAAGGCGCTTTGCGCAGATGTACGCATGCAAAAGCCCACGGGTACATGGCTGTATATCGGTCCCGAGGAGCCTGCCGCAGGCACGGCCGAGGCTTTATCGAGCATAGGCTGTAAAATCATGAACTGGGCCGTATACCGTACAGTGCCTGCACGTTACGACAATGCTGCGCTTGCCACCTATCTTGAAGGTCATAAACCCTGTTATGTACTATTGCATTCAGCCAAGGCGGCAGCCATTTTTGCGAATGCCATACAGCAGTACGGCCCCGATGCCCGTTTATCCCAAATCAAAGTATTGTGTCTTTCCAAAGCCGTGCTAGAGTGCCTTGCAAACATCCATTTTGGCGGGTCGTACGTTGCCCATACGCCGGACGAAAACGCCCTCGTAACCCTACTTCAGACGGAGTGTCAGAATGTCCGAACAAATGATGAGCGATGAAGTCATCCCGCACGGCGAGGAAATCGTCGAACGCTTTGGTGGCATACGCCCCATGGCCGCCAAACTGAACATCCCCGTCACGACCGTACAAGGCTGGAAGAAGCGCGATGCCATTCCCGCTGTCCGCCGCGATGAAATCGTATCGGCCGCCCAGCTTCATAACATCGACCTCCGCGGCGTGCTTACCGACCCCGCCAACCAAAATGCTGCCACCCGCCCAATGCGCGCGGCAGCTTCCAGCGCGATGCCCGAAGACCCTGCGCTTACCCAGACAATGGAGGCCCCGCAACAGGCAAGGCCACGCCCGCAAGGCCCCATGCCCAAAGCCGCCACAACGGAAGGTTACGATATGATCCAGATCCGCCGCATGGCCCGCAATACGAGCCTGATTACCACCGTATCGCTTCTTGTTATCGTGCTTGGCACCGGCTTCCTGCTGTTTGGCGGCGAGGCCCAGTCACCGCGTGAAATTTCATCCATCGAAAAACGCCTTACTGCCGTTGAAACACGCGGCGGCGCCACATCGGCATCCGACCAGGGTTTTGTCGGCCGCAAACTAGCCGAGCTCGAGCAAAAAGTTGGCGATATGCAGACCGTGTTCGGTGGTGATATCTCGACATTCGCGCAGCAGGTTGCTGCTGGTGGCGGTGCCACGCTTACGCAGCGCCTTGCCACACTTGAGCAGCAACTGACGGGCGCATCCAATCCCGGTAGTGCTGCCCCCGCACTTACAGGCATGGTTGACCGCATGCAAGGCATGAACCAGACACCCCAAGGCCGCGCAGAAATGCAAAAGGCCATTGATGATCTGCGCAGTGTTGTTGCAGGCCTTCAATCCCGTACGGATGGTCTGGACGTTGCGCTCTCCCAAGCCAAGACCCAGAGCGAGGCCCTGAACCAGACCTTCGCCGATATTTCGGGCCGCGACCTTGGTGCCGCTGCCATGCTGCTGGCGCTTACGCAGTTGCGCCAGTCGGCTGACCGCGAAACGCCGTTTACGGATGACCTTGAACTCCTGCGCTCCATTGCCCAAAAGACGGACCCCGAGCTTGCCGAGTCGGTCGAGAAGCTGGCGCCGTATGCGGAGTCGGGCATTCTTTCCCCCGCAGGGCTGCAGCGTGAGTTGATGGCCGCTGCTAACGATATCGTCAGCGCCAAAATGAAGGGTGAAGATATTTCCATCAAGGACAAGCTGATGGCCCGCATGCAAGGCATGTTTACCATCCGCAAGGACGGTGTGCCTGTTGCCGGTGGTGACGAACAAGCCCTTATCAAGGCTGCGAGCGCGCAACTTGATAAAGGCGATGTTGCCGGTGCCATGGCAACCCTCGAGAAGCTGAATGGCCCTGCAGCCGAGGCTGCCCAACCCTGGAAAAACAAGGCTGCCGCCACGATGGTCGCGCAGCAGCTTGATATGAAGCTCGTCAGTTCCCTAATGCAGAAAATCAAGACGGGTTTTGCCGGTGGTGCTTCCTCGCAGCCCATCAATATGGCGCCTGCACAAACGCCGATGCCGGCGCCGCAGCAGGCACCTCAGGCCATTCAGCCTGATATGCCTGCCCCCACACAAGGCACTATGCCGCAAATGACCATCACGCAATAAGGTAGGCCCATGCTCCGCACCCTCTGGTTCCTCATCAAGCTGGCGGCGGTTGCGGCACTTGGCGTGTGGCTGGTGATGCAGCCCGGTTCCACGCACCTTGAGTGGATGGGGTATCAGGTTGAGGCGCAGACGGGTTTTATTATCTATTGCGCCATCCTGTTTGCACTTGTGTTTGCTTGGTTTTACCAAGGCTGGATTGCCATTAAGCGTACACCGCAAACCATTGCACGCCACCTTGATGCGCGCGCACAGGACCAGGCTTTACAGGCTGTCAGTTATGGCCTTTCTGCAATTGCTGCCGGTGATGCCAGTGCCGCTGAAAAACAGGCTGAGCGCGCCAAAAAACTGATACGCAACGACCACGGGCTTGTGCCCTTGCTGGTTGGCATGACAGCGCGCCTGAAAGGTGACCCGATGGCTGCCGAGGCCGCTTTCCGTGACCTTTTGAACACCAAGGAAACGGCGTTTATTGGCGTACGCGGTTTACTGCAACTGGCCCTTGACCGCAGGCAGGGTGAGCAGGCACTGGTGCTGGCACGGCAAGCGCACCGCATGCACCCCAAACAATCTTGGATTTTGAAAACCCTTTACGGGCTTGAAGTGCGCCAGCGCAACTGGGTCGAGGCGGGCGACCTTTTGCAAAAACTTGTGAAGGCCAAGGCGCTTACACAAGCCGAAGGTGCACAAGACCGCGCCGCCATGTTGCTGGCCCGTGCCATCGAAGCTGCTGGCCGCGGACATGCTGACCAATCGTACTTTTTGACGCGCGAGGCCTATGATGCCGCGCCTTCCTTCCTGCCGTCTGCGCTT
>JAGWXJ010000108.1 GCA_018969935.1 Alphaproteobacteria bacterium
ATGGTCGCAGGCAATAGCGATTGATTTGGTCATAGCCGCACCATACCCTAGCACCATGACAGAAATCAACGCGGTCGAATTCAAAACCTTTATCAACGGCTCCCACACGGCCGATGGCTCGCACGGGCTGTTCAAATTCTCGACCGATCAGGGCGAATTTACCGTGGCCATCCCCGATGACCAGCTGGGCAAGCTGATGGCCGTCGTATCCAACATCGCGGCCGCCAACGCCAAAATCAAAAGCGGCAACAAGGCGCAAAAGCACGCCTTTCAAACCGCCTTCTGGAATTTCGATCTGGATGAAGCCAAAACCCCCACCCTCACCTTCAAGGTCGCAGGCGGGATGGAGATGTCCTTTCAGGTCGGCAAATCAAACCTGCCGCTGATGCGCGAAGCGCTCGAAAAAATGGAAGCGGCTATCAAGTAACCGCTACTCGATAATGCCCTTCTTGCGCAGCACATACTCAAGCCGCCTGATGGCATTATTGCGCAAAACCGACTGGGCAGCCGTCTTGGGGCCTTGGATGGTCACTTCGGTCATACTGGCGGTATCAAAGGCGTTTACCTTGACGTAAGCGCCCAAGGGTATGATTTCAATGAGGATTTCTCGCCCCTCAAGGGAGTTGGATGGTGCCATGAACCCATGGTAAAATAGAAACCATGACCGATAAAGCCGCTTTTGACTGGCAAGACCCCCTCCTCTTGGCCGATGACCTCACCGATGAAGAACGCATGGTCCAACAAACCGCGCGCAACTTCGCAACCGACAGGCTGTTGCCCACCGTCATCGAGGCCAACAGGCATTCAACCTTCGACCGCGAATTGATGCGCGAGATGGGCGCCCTTGGCCTTTTAGGCGCAACCCTCAAGGAACATGGCGCAGGCGTATCCGATGTGGCATATGGCCTGATAGCTAGGGAGGTCGAACGCGTCGATAGCTCCTACCGCTCGGCATTGTCCGTCCAGTCGTCCCTCGTCATGTACCCCATCGATACGTTCGGCTCCGATGAACAACGTCTACGCTTCCTGCCCGATTTGGCAAAAGGCGATGCCATCGGCTGCTTTGGCCTCACGGAACCCGATGGCGGCTCCGACCCCAACGCCATGAAAACCCGCGCCCGCAAGGTTGATGGCGGCTACAAGGTATCTGGCGCCAAACAATGGATTACAAATTCGCCGATTGCGGATGTATTCGTCATCTGGGCCAAAAATGACGAGGGCGAAATCATCGGCCTGATCTTGGAAAAAGGCATGAAGGGCCTGACCGCCCCCAAAATCGAAGGCAAATTCTCCCTGCGCATCTCCGTGACGGGCGGCATAGCGATGGATGATGTGTTCGTGCCCGATGAAAACGTTTTGCCCAAAGCCAAAGGCATCAAGGCACCCTTCATGTGCCTCAACAAGGCGCGCTACGGTATCAGCTGGGGCGTAATGGGCGCGGCGGAAGCCTGCTGGCATCAGGCAAGGCAATACACCATGGACCGCGTGATATTCGGCAAACCCTTGGCCCAACAGCAGCTTGTCCAAAAGAAACTCGCCGACATGCAAACCGAGATTACGTTGGGCCTCAACGGTGCCCTGCGCCTGGGCCGCCTCATGGAAAACAACAAGGCCGCGCCCGAGGCCATAAGCCTCATGAAGCGTAACAACTGCGGCAAGGCGCTGGATATCGCGCGGCTTGCGCGTGACATGCTGGGCGGCAACGGTATCGCCGATGAATACCACGTCATCAGGCACATGATGAACCTCGAGGCCGTCAACACCTACGAAGGCACGCACGACATCCACGCCCTCATCCTTGGCCGCGCCCAAACAGGGCTTCAAGCCTTCACATGATCAACGCCGTCCTTAAATGGGGCGGCATGTTGCTGGGCGTGTATGCTTTCCTGATTGCGCTCATGTATGTGTTGCAGGCCCAAATGCTTTTCAGGCCGGATACCAATGACTATTCGCAAGCTCAGGTCGGCATCACGGGCTTTACGGATGTTTCCGTCACCACTTCCGACAACCTGAAGCTGAAGGGCTGGTACGCCGCAGCCCAAGTCGGCAAACCCACCATCCTGTTCTTTCAGGGCAACGCTTCCAGCTACCAGTGGCGCGCGCCCGATTTCATGGCGCTCGTCAAAAAAGGCTACGGCGTATTGCTGGCGGGTTACCGCGGCTACGGCGGTAACAAAGGCACCCCTTCCGAGGAAGGTTTGTACCGCGATGCCGAAGCCTATCTGGAATTCCTGAAAGCCCAAAACATCCCCGAAAACCAGATTGTGCTGTACGGTGAATCCTTGGGCACGGGCGTCGCAATCGAACTGGCCTACCGCCACCGCAACATCATGGCGCTGCTGCTGGAAGCCCCTTACGCATCCATCGCCGCCACCGCCGCGCAAATTTATCCATTCGTGCCGTTCATGGAAAAACTGGTCACCAACCGCTTCGATAGCATTTACAAAATCGGTGCTCTCACCATGCCCAAGTTTTTCATGCTGGCGGGGGAAGACCGCATCATCCCCAACAAGGATAGCCTTTTCCTCTATCAAAACGCGCCGCAGCCCAAGGCCATCAAGGTTTACAAACGCGCGGGCCACAACGATATGCGTTCTATGGGCGCCATGGATGACGCCGCCACATTTTTAGCGCATTAAATAATTGACATAAAAACAGTATACGCCCTATAAAAAACGTCCTGAACTTTAACAAGGACGCGCCATGAACAAAGCAAAAAAACCCGCCGCCCCTGCACAACTTACGCTGGATGACATCCCGAACGATTTGCGCGTCCAAATCCTGACCGAGGGCTTTATCTCCAAGCGTGGCCACGAAGGCCAGACGCACGTCATCAAAATTGGTGGCCGTCCTGTAGAAGACACCGTCATCAGCGGCCGCTTTTGCGAACAAACGGCAATTGCACGTTACGACATCGGCGTAAGCCCCGTCGTCATCCACGGCGCAGGCGATAAAATCACTGCCGCCATTAAGGAATTGCTTAAGGAAGAATCCGACTTTGATCGCCGCGGCCGCATCAGCCGCGCAAACCACATGGATGTCATCAAAAGCATCATGATGAAAGCCAACGAAGGCCTTTGCGAAACCTTCCGCGAGGCAGCGGCACGCGTGCATGTACCGGTGGTCCCGCTTGGCATTGGGGCCTTCAACGGCAACCTGATTGTGGCCACCCCGTTTGATGCTGCTGGCAACAACTTCTCGGGCTCGCCCGTACGCGTTAACACAACGTTCTTGCGTGCCGTACTGGCTGATAAAACCGTTGTGCCCTTTATTTACACCATGTGCCACAGCGACAGGGTTTATACCCACGAAGACAAGAAAGTTACCAAGATAAACGTGAATGCCGATACGGCAGGCGCCGCCATCATGATTGCGCTCAATGCCGACAGGTATTACGCCATCATCGACAAGCCGGGCGTACTTGATGCCGATGGCAAGGTCATCCCCCGCATCCGCGAAGACGAAGTGGAAGACCTCAAGAAAAGCGGCGTCATCCACTCCGGCATGGTCACAAAGCTCGATAACGCTGTCGATATTGCCGTCGAAACGCAGAAGCCTGTTTTTATCACCGATGAAAACTGGCTCGGTGACGCGCTGACAATCCGTGGCCGTGGTACCGAGGTTGTGGCAAGCCCGTCAATTACACCGCGCCTGCGCGCCTAGGCAATTCCGTCCAGATCTTTTTCAAGCTTGGCAGCCGCTTCGAAAAAAGCGGTTTCCGTAGGCTTCGCAAACGGGTTTTCACGCTGGATGGCACGGAACAATTCATCCGAGTCATAGCGCACCATATCCACCATCTGCTCCATGAAATTGAAGGTCTTGGTGGTCAGGCGCAGCGGCGGCACATCCATCCGGACCACGATTTTTGCAAGCAGGTGCGTGATGCCCTGCACATACGCCATTTCGCGGTCGTGTTCTTCAGGTGTCACCACATACACATCCAGCTTCAGCGTATCGCGGCAAAAATTCACAATGCAGTCCGCACGCTCGCCGCGCACGGGGCAAACGGCCAGCTTCAGGCCCTCGATACCGTTCTTGCCTGATTGCGGCCCGAAAATCGGGTGTGTAGCCACAATATCCACGTGCGCGGGCAATATCTTTTCCATCAGCGCAACGGCCTTCACCTTCACCGATGCCACATCAATGCAAAGCGTCTTCGGCTTCAGCATCGGCGCAACGGCATGCAACACGGCTTCTAGCTTCTGTACGGGCACGGCAAAAATCACGATCTCGCAGGCAGCCGCATCGGCCAGAGTGCCCGCGCGTGCGCCAAGGTCGGCGGCATAGCCCGATACGTCTTTGGCGGCATCGTGCAATACAAGCGCGGCATGCGGGGCCAAATGCTTCGCCATCAATGTGCCGAAAGCCCCAACCCCGATAATCCCGACAGTAATTTTAGCCATTGTCCAAACCGTAATGCTGCTGCGCGTCACACGCGAAACCCAGAGATTGCCATAGCTCGCGGCACGTGGGTACAGGAAAAACTTGAAATATTCTTACACCCCGCAATAGCCTTGCGTAATGACCGCAAAACCCCACCCCTTCTATTGGGAAACTTTAATCAAGCTGGACGCCCCAAAGCTGGAAGCCGCGCTACTGGAAGGCGCCCGCCAGAACCTCGACTGGGCGGTCGATCAGGCACGCATATTGGTCCTGCAGGCATCACGCCAGCAAGGCACGATGCGCGTATTGGGCAAGTTTGCGGATGCGGTTAAAGACAGCCTTCAGGATTGCGAAGCCCATATCGTCCGCAATGTTTTTGAAATCGCAGCCCGTTGTGATGCAGACACCCGCGCAAAAACCGTGGCGGATTACAAGGCATGGCTCGATGGCTTGGGCCAAATGGCAAAACCGCGCGCCCTTGCACAGGCAACCGATACCGCCCTCAGCCTTGTAGCCCCTCGCACCATGCGCGAGGCCGCGCTGGATTTCATCCTCGACAACGCCACGCTGGCCAATTCCCAAAGCTTCAAAACGGTGTGCGCCTGCGCATCCCAAAAACAGGTTGGTGCGATTATCAAAAAGCTTGAAGTGCTGGGCCAAAAAGCCCCCTTCGCTGCCATGCAGGCGCTCGGTACGCTGCTGGAATTTGAAAAACACGCAACCGGCATCCAGCGCTATGAAGCCGCAATCCTGCGCGACAAACTGGAAGCCGACCCCCGCGCGCAATCCGATGCCTTGGCCTCCATGGGCATCATGGTCATCCTTCCTGATAACGGAATAATCGGAAGCGCAAGCCCGCGCCTGCAATAAGCAATCTATGGGCCGTGTGGCGCTGGTACGCTTTCACCCGCCCATACAGGCGCTGTTTTGGCAATCGGTTTGGGCTTCCCTTTGATGGGCGCATAAAGGCGCTTGCTGGCTTCCGCCACCGTCACACCGCAAAGCGCGCTGCAAAACGGCGCCAGATACTCAAGCACAGGCGCTACTTTTTCTGCCCACATGCGGTGCTGGATGGGCGGCGCAAGCAAAGCGCCCGTCATGCGCTCCAGCGCAAAATTCCCGTCACGCAAAAGGGTATGGAGCTGGGTATGCGTAAACGGCCTGCCATGCCCGAAGGGCGTTTTCTCGGCCCTTGCCCAAAGGCCTGTGCGGTTCGGCACCACTAGCATCAGCTTGCCTTCCGGTCTAAGCACGCGCCACGCTTCCTCAAGCGCGGCGGCAGGGTCTTCGGCGTATTCAAGGTCATGCACCATCACGATGTAATCAACGCTGGCGGCGGGGATGGGCCAATGCCCGCGTTCGGCCAGCACGCAACGCTGCGGCCCGCCAACAGGCCACACAACAGCGCCCATCTGCCCCGATAGCACCGCGAATGTTTTACGTGGCCCGTTGATGGCATTGAGGTAAGGCAATGTATACCCCGCCCCGAACATGATCTCGCCTTTGATTTCCGCCGTCGGCCACCAAGCCCTGATACGCCGCATCAGCATGGCGGCAACGGCATTGCCTTGCGGCGTCAGATAATATTCCTTGAGGTCATAAGCGGCGGGAAAATTCATCGCGATTCCGCACCAAGCAAATCAAACAGCAGCGGCACCAGCGGCTTGTCGGCTGGCGGCATCTCGTAGGACGCCAGCTGTGAAAGCTTGGCCCACGCAAGTTTTTGCCCCTCGCGCCCTTCGGGTGTTCCGCGCCACTTGCGGCAGGCAAACACGGGCATCAGCAAATGGAAATCAGGGTAAGCATGGCTGGCAAAAGTAAGCGGCTGTAAACAATCGGTACAGGTAATGATGCCCAGCTCTTCCTGCATCTCGCGCACCAGCGCGTATTCGGGCGTTTCACCTGCATTGATTTTGCCGCCGGGGAATTCCCAAAGCCCCGCCATGGA
>JAGWXJ010000109.1 GCA_018969935.1 Alphaproteobacteria bacterium
GGAGAGTGCGCGCAGGTTGGCGGCACCGCCTGCCTTGTTGAGGTTCCACATCGGGCGGGCGATGGTGGTGGCCACGAGTTTTGTCATGTTGCGGGATTCACGCTCGGCATTTTCTACCGTGACATCGTACATGCGCGTGATAATGAAATAGCCGCCGACACCCATGATGCTGATGGTCAGAATGAACAGGCTGAAGGTGGCCATAAAAGCCAATGATTTGAAGAAGTGGAGGCCTAATCTGCTTTTCATTGTGTTGGTATCTCCTGTGTGGCCAGATTGTATTTGGCCAGAATGGCGTTGAGTTCGCCGTTTTCCTTTAGGGTGTTCATCGCGTCTGTCAGGATTTTTGCGTAGCGTTTGGATTCAGGATTTTTGGGTGAAAAGGCTATGAACAGGTTCTGGTCTTCCGTAAGGGGAAGCATGCCTGCCTGGCGGATTTTACGTGTGACGCCCAACTGTGATGCAGCGTAGTTGAAGACGTCGCGACTTTCGATGACGGCATGGACGCGCTTTTTTATTAGTTTCTGGATATTGTTGGTGAGCGCTTCATCGCCGCTGAGGGCTTGAATGCGTTCCATGTTGTCAGTGTTATCGGCAATGTATTTGTCAATGCTGTCGCCATAGGCGTAGCTTTCAATGACACCAAGGGAAATGCCCTTAAGGCTATCAATGCCGTTGTAAGTCCAGCTGCTTTCAACCGGCGCGAAGAACGTCATGATGGATTTGCCCTGAGGTATATCGGGATAAATAAAATCCGGTGCGTCGGCTCTGGAGGCCCCTGTGATTGCCGTGAAATTGCCTTCGCGCGTTTCTTCCACAGCGCGAGTCCATGGAACAATTTTATAATCTATGGAAATGCCTAGGGGTTCGAATGCGCGTTGGGCGATTTCTATAAAGACGCCGGGCTTATCGGAGCCCATGGCGCAATTGTAAGGGCACCACTCATCGGCAACGATGGTTATCGTTTCAGCACGGGCACCTTGAGAGGCGCAAAAAACTGCCGTTATAAGAAAGAAAATGTAGATAGAAAAACGCAAGAAACCGACCTTAAAAATGTGGCTTTTTGCAAGTTTATCGCAGATTCACGTTTTTTTTAATGGGCATACTGCGAGAAAAGATGGTGCCCAGGGACGGAATCGAACCGCCGACACAGGGATTTTCAATCCCTTGCTCTACCGACTGAGCTACCTGGGCGCCTGAAATATCGGATGCCGAAGCTTATAAAAACAATTCGGGGGGTTGTCTAGGATTAAAAATGGCGGCCACGGGCCGCCATTTTAACGATTAGGGGGCTTTTGGCCTGTCTATGTAGCTGGGTATGCCCGAAGCACCCCCGTTATCCCTGTATTTATGGCGCAAATCGCGGGTGGCGCGGGCGTTGCGGGCGTCGATATCTATCAGGCTTTCCGGCGGGTCCAGCCACGCCATAACCTGCTGTTTGAACTGGTCGGGCAGGCTGAGTTTGGGGTCAGCCTCGCATAATGCCCTTAGAAGGGTGTGTGTGCTTTTTTCCTGCTGGCCATCGGCGCGCAATTCCACATAGACATTGCCCGCCTGAAGGATAATCGGATTTGCCTCGCCATCCGCTGATACGACTGCATCGGACAATGTGCCCGAGGATGAACGATAGAGGCGCGATATATCCATGCTTGGTTTGGGCACGAGCGTGCGGGTGACGATGAAGTTGATCATGCCCGTGTTGTGTTTCATGCAGGCTTCGATGGAGGCAGGATCGGCCAAAGGTTCGGCTTTATCGTTACGCGGGCCAGCATGGGCGCCAAATGCCGAAAAAAGTAATGCCAACGATGCCGCAGGCACCGTAATACTACGATGATACATGTGAACTCCCTGTCATATTTTTTTATCGTTATGGATTGAGGCTAGGCCCGCATGGGCAGATTTGTAAAGCGCATTTTTGACGCAATGCAAAAGGAGAGGGTTCAGCCTTCGGCCTGGCCTTGCATGAGTTCCACACGTTCCATCAGCGATGGTGTGCGGCGATGGCGGCTGATTTCAAACAGGCCTAGTTTGGTGACGCCGTGCAATTCAACGGTGCATGGGTCCAGATCAAACGCTTTGATGAGGGCTGCCGACAGGCGTTTTTGTTCGGCCTTATCGTTGAGGCCCGCGAAGTCGACCAATATGGCGCCGCCCAAGTTGCGCAGGCGGATCTGGCGCGCAATTTCGGATGCCGCTTCATGATTTACGGTTGCTGTGCTTGAGGCGGCAGCCGTGTTCACGTCTATCATCGTGCCAATCGATGTTTCCTGAATGACGATGGTGCCGCCCGAGGGCAAGATAACGTAAGGGCGCACGAAACCTTCGATCTGGCCCAGCAAATCGCGTGCCTCGAACAGGCCCATGCCGTTGCGTGTGCCTGTGACCTTGCGGTCCTGCAATTTCGCCATCAGCTCGGGCGCGTACAGGTCGCACCAGTTGTCGGCTTCGGCGCGGCGTTCGTCGTCGGCTATCTGTACGGTCGAGATTCGGCTGGTTGAAAAATCGGCGAGTACGCGCTGCAAGGCATCGGGGCCCAGCATGAGCAGTGCGGGTTCAGGTTCGGCCGTGAATTCCTGCAAGCTGTCCCAGATGGCTTTTTGTATTTTTGCTTCACGGACCAGCATATCGGTCTGGATACTGGCGGCGGAGGCGCGGAGGATGCAGCCGTTGACTTCCTTGATGTCCTTCACCATCGCGGAGAGCTGTTTACGGACAGCGGCATCCTTGATGCGGCGGGAGATGCGGTTACCCGGCGAGAGGGGCGTGTAAATGAGGTAGCGGCCTTGCAGCGCGATATCCATCGATACTTTGGATACCTTGGCGCTTTCGGGGCGGGCGCTTGCATCCTCGTCATCCTCCAGCGGCTGGCGGGCTGTTTTGACCTGCACCATGACGTATTGGCCGGTACGTAATTTTTTGCCGATTTTGGAGCCTTTGGGCAGCGAGGGGATTTCGGAGGCAGGCAACATGCCCTTGATGTCGTAGCCCATATCGACAAAGGCCGCGTTGATGTTGGAATCTATCCGTTCAACCTTGGCCCAGTAGATGGAGCCCCAGCGGACAAGTTCGGTGAACGGATCAATTTCGAGGGCGGCGATGCGGTTGTTTTTTTCAATGGCGGCTACCCAGAGGGAGCCCGAGAGGTCCTCGACCAGAATATCAAGAGCCTGTTGTTTTACCTGCGCTGCCGTCATCAGAGCCGAATCCGTTTCCCCTCAACATATTCATTGTATCATAAATACTTAGCCCAACGATATTTGAATAAGAGCCGTTGATGGAAGCCACGAAAGCCGCGGCTTTGCCCTGTATGCCGTAACCGCCTGCCTTGCCTTGCCACTCGGCGGAGGCCACGTAGGCATCGGTTTCGGCTTGGGAGAGATGTTTGAATTTTACCGTGGTTTCTACGGCGCGGGTAATGCATTTGCCTGACGGGGTTACTAAGGCAATGCCACCCCAGACGCGGTGGTTGCGGCCCGACATGAGGCTTAGAAAGTGCCTTGCCTCGGCCTCGTTTTCAGGTTTGCCCAGAATGCGGCGGCCTACGGCCACTGTTGTATCGGCAGCCAGCACGAAGCTGCCCTTGTGGTTTGCCGCTACGGCCAGCGCCTTGGCTTTTGCCAAGCGCAGGACCATGGCTTTGGGCGTTTCGTTTTTTACGGGAGTTTCGTCAATATCAGCGGGGATGATGGCCGAAGGGATAATGCCCTGCGCCGCAAGCAAATCCACGCGGCGGGGAGAGGCGGAGGCCAGTATCAGATTATTTTTCACGGAAGATGATGCGGCCTTTGGTGAGGTCGTACGGGGTCATTTCAACCACGACGTTGTCACCTGCAAGAACGCGGATGCGGTTTTTGCGCATTTTGCCAGCCGAATGCGCCAGCACTTCGTGCCCGTTTTCGAGCTTTACGCGGAACATCGCGTTGGGGAGCACCTCGGTCACGGTGCCTTTGAATTCAATCAGGTCTTCTTTTGCCACTGGGGTATCCTTCAAAATGGCGGTTTGGTAGGGGTGTTATAGCCCAACGCCTTCAATTTTCAAGGTTTTTTATCATTTGCCGAAGCGGTTGCGGATGTGGGCCTTCAGGGCCTCGCGGATGGCGCGGTAGCCATCCATGATCATGTCGCGTGGCTGGTCGTGGGCGGGGACCTCGGGTAAATCCCAGAATTCAAGCTCGAAGCCGCGGTCCTGCTTCCAGATACGCGCTTCACCGAAGGCGCCGAGCGTCAGGGATATCACGACGGTATCGGGGGTGATGGTGTCGGGCGTTACGTGGTGCGGGGTGTGGGCTGAAATATCGATGCCGTTTTCAAGGAGGCAGCCCACGGCGAAGGGGTCTACGGCATCATCGGGCATGAGGCCTGCCGATGCAGCGCCATGCCCTGCCAAGGCAGCAGCCATGGGGGAGCGGACGGCGTTACGATCGCATAAAAAGAGGATACGCGGGTGACTCATTTACAAGCCGATTATACCACAAAACACCAATCACCAAGGTTGCACTGCGCC
This sequence comes from Alphaproteobacteria bacterium, assembly GCA_018969935.1. Classification (GTDB taxonomy): domain Bacteria; phylum Pseudomonadota; class Alphaproteobacteria; order Micavibrionales; family UBA1664; genus UBA6145. The sequence continues at coordinate 4,505 of JAGWXJ010000109.1, forward strand.
AATGTGTAACACGCATATCAGGGTAAAAATGCAACGAGCGGTTTCGTGGTCCATGTCGGCGCTGGATTCCAGCCTGTCACGCAACAGCCTTGCGCCTTCATCGTGCAAGCCGCGGCGGGCCATATCGACTGTTTCGAGCCGCCCTTTATCACCGCTTGCGTAGGCTATCTGGTAGCTTTCGCAAATCAGGAAGTAATCCTTAATCAGTTTGCGGAAAGCCGAGAGGCTGAGCGATATATCGGGCAGTTCCTCGCGCAGGCAGTCGCGCACACGCAAGACAAGGCAGTGGGATTCCAGCGATACGCGCACATAGTATGGGCCGCGGTCACAGCCCTTTACACGGAACGTGTTGCTTTCCACCAAGTCACGGATTGCGGCGGCGCGTTCGGCTTCCACAAGTTTGCTCCGGCGGACGAAGTGACGTTCGTCGAGCTCGATTTTATGGATGTAGTCCTTGAGGTTGAGCGCTTTCACACTTTAATTGTGCAACGCCGCAAAGACTTTTGTCGAGTCAAACCACAATCAGGCCATAGCGCCCTTAATGTTTATGGTTTCTTCCCCAGAGGGCCTTATGCTGTACTCGGCCAATTTTTCCTTCAAGAGGGCGTCAAACAGGAGCCTGGGCGCACGGTGCCTGAAGTACGAGATTGTAAGCGGTGCCGCAAATGCAATTGTAAAAAGAAGGCCGCTGTAATTATCCAAGACATCCAGATTGGCGATAAAGAGAAGGAAGATAAAAAGCAAAAGTGACGAAAAACTGAAGGGTACCGTATCGCTGATGACATCACCGTGTGTGGTTATATTTTCGAATGTCTGGCCCGTATTGAGATTTTTGATGGCGAGAAGTTTCTCATACTTGTCATCGCTTTTGCGAAGCGACTTACCGTGAACAAAGAGCAATTTATGACCGACCCTGCATGCCAAACGAGATGCAGTGAGTTCGCTTTCAAATTCCGTACCGTCATGATCATCACGTAGCCAGACCTTCTGGCGTGTGCGCGAGGACGATGTGATTGCCGATGACCCAAGCGTATTGCCTGAAACATGGGTTTCAGTCCATGTGTTGCTTTCGATGATTGTCGCGATGTATGTACGGAATTCGTATGTGTCGTTTTTCTGCATGGTCCCCACCATTGATGTTTCTTCATCAATAAGAATACCCAGACACACTTAAGAAATGCCTTCGATTACCGAAAAGTTTAGGTATTTCTGGGGGTTGCCACCACAATGCCCAAATTGAAGGACGGCTAGACCAGCTTTAGGCCAGGATTTTGGCGTTTGGGTGCAGGCTGGATGTAAATATTGCGCCATTTTGCCGCAACGATGGCTTCTAGCTTCAGGATGTCATCCGTCAGGCGGCCGGGATACTTTTCGTAGCCAAGCTGGTGTGCATTCCCCACGCCGTCTACATCGGATAATGGCTCGTGTTTGAATTCCTCGGGCTTTTCATCCAGCAGGGTATTTTGCGTACACAAGTCGGCGTAGGTGAGGATTTTGGACATGAACTTCGCGTCATGCGCCGCGGCATCATAGGTTGCCGTATCCCTCAGGTATGCCGTGCGCATCATCAGGATGGCGGCTGCGCGCGCGGATTCCGAACGCCAGTACACATCAGGCTTTTGCCTGAACATCGTGACGATATCCACGCCGCCGATGGCTGCGGCGTATAGCGGGTCTAGCCCCAACGGGAGAGGGGTGATGTTTTCCGGTGCGTAGTCGTTGATGACATCGACCAGAAATTTCCAGTAGGCGTAGGTGCATTGCAGGCCTTCCATCAGGTTATCGCGCGAGAG
>JAGWXJ010000110.1 GCA_018969935.1 Alphaproteobacteria bacterium
AATTGTGTCGCTTGGTCTTTCCAATGTGTTTTCCATTGGGGGTCGTCACGATTTTCGGGTGTCGCACGTTCAAGGAAGTCGCCGAAAAATGCGATGAGTTTTTCTCTGCCTTGTTCGAATTCCGTATCAGCCATTTACACACCTATTGCCATGTCGTTGCACGGTTAAACGGCCCATTTTTAGGGCCTAGGCCTTTTATACAGGGCCGTTCTTAATATTTCTATAACGCCTAAGTAAAGGCTAGCATACCCCAAAAAGCGGGGGTGCGGCAACTTTTTAACCAGTTGATTTTATTGTTATTTTTTAACGTCGCTGGTGCCGCCCTTTTTCAGGTAGTCCAGAAGGGCGTCAACGGTGCCGCCGCCTTGCTGGATCACGCCTGCAAAGTCATTGCGCTGGGTTACGGCCATGCTCACGCCCTCGACCATTACGTCGATGATGCGGTAGCCGCCACCTTTGGGGCGGACGCGCCAGTCAACCGATACGGGGGTGCTGCCCGAGGAAACAACGTTGCTGCTGACGACGATATCGCCGGATTCATCTACGCGGGTGTCCGTAACCTCGAAGGTCTGGCCCGAGTATTTGTTGAAGCGGGCGGTATAGACATCAACGATCATTTTTTCGTAGAGGCGTGTGTATTCGGCCTGCTGCTGGGGCGTGGCCTGACGCCAGTATTTACCCATGGCAAAGCGGCCGATGGTGGCCATATCGAAGTTTTGGGTCAGGAGGCGGCGGAATGTCTGCTTTTTGGAAGCTTCATCAAGGCCGCTGTTGGAAATGGTGCGGATGGCCTCATCGCCCAGACGGGAGATCATGCTTTTTGCAGCAGCGCCGTCGTTGGCGGAAACGAATACCGTTTGCGCGCTTGACATGGCGGATACGACCGCAGGGGCAATGCCCGAAGCGTCAAGGGAAGGGAGCCCCATGGCCGTTGCCTGGCCGCAAGCCAGAAGGGGGAGCACGAAAACAAGAAAACGTGAGCGCATATCCATGGTCTTATCCTTGCATAAACTTAGGGCCGCTTTATGGCGGCCCTAGCTGCTATTCATATTTATAAGCGATTTGCGCGCCTATTCAAGAGGATAAGCCTGAAAAATTACTCGATCTCGGGCAGGGATTGCTTGCCGGGTTCGAGGTCATTCACGAGGGCCTTGCGGCGCTGTACGTAAACGCTCTGGAGGGCCTTGTACATGTCGCCGGAGTTGCGGCGGAGGTCCTGCATCACGTCAAGCGTACGGTCCTTGGTGTCGATGAAAGTGGCGGCAGCGCGGCCTTGGTTGATGCCGTCGCGGTCGGTGTTCTGGGCGTACCAGTACAGCGGGTCCATTGCGATATCGGCAGCAAAGCCAACGGAATCACGCAGGGACGATGGGCCGAGGATTGGCCATACGATATACGGGCCGGAATCCACGCCCCATGTCGCAAGGGTCTGGCCGAAATCTTCAGGCTGGTATTTCACGCCCTGTTTTGCAGCAACATCAACGATACCGCCAATACCAAGGACGGTGTTGGTTGCAAAGCGGCGGGCTACGACGCCGGCGTCCTTCACGTTGCCTTGCAGCAATTCGTTTGCCATGTAGACAGGCGATTTAAGGTTGTCGACAACGTTGTGAACGGCATTGCGTGCCACTTCAGGAACGACGTTGTGGTAGATGCTTGTGAGCGGGGTAAAGAGAACGGCGTCCAGCATTTCGTTGAAGGCGAAGGTGACGCGGTTGACCGGCTCAAGCGGGTCGCTGATGGCGGTTTCGTCCTGATCCATGCCCGGTTTCGGGTTCATGGCGCAACCTGCGAGAGGCACCGAGAGAAGCCCCACGAGCGCAGCAACGCTGAACATGCGGGCGAAAGAATACTTGGCGGGCATTAGCCGACTCCTGAATTTGGGGGGCGGCACGATTGCAGCCCTGATGTGGTTAATATGCGCGAGCAGGCTTAATAAGCCCTTAAATTATCTGACAGTTTTATCAATTTTTTGCCCGCGGTCAATCGGATATCAACCGTCTTCCGTATTTAAAAGCCAAGTGATGCTTCCGAGCATCACTATGATGGAGGTCGACCATGCCGAAAGGATGACCGGCAACTGGTGTGAACCGCCCAAGGCCTTCAGGAAGGACGAGAGGAAGAAGACGGCAAAGCCTGCGCCAACGCCTGATACGACCATGATGAGGGCGCGCTGGAAACGCGGCGGGCGTAATGAAACGGTGGCAGCCAGCAATATCATGGCGGCCAGAAGCAGGGGCTGCGAGAGCAGGCTCTGGTAGTAGACCTCCATCGGCGTGGTTTCGAGGCCGGTGTTGGCGAGGTTGCGGATGAAGCCCGGCAATTTCCAGAAGGAAATGGTGTCGGGGTCGGAGAAGCTTTCCTGAATGTCCTGCAAGGTCAGGTCGGTAGAAAGGGTGAAGGTGTCGGATTTTTCGGGCTGGGCGTTTGGGTCGCGCACAATGGCGTTGCGGAAGACCCAGCGGCCTTGCTGCAGTGTTACGCTATCGGCATCCAGCCTGCGGGTATGGTCACCGTTTTCATCGAAGAAAAGGACCATCAGGCCCATCAGGTTCCAATCCGTTAGCTGGACCTTGTCGGCGTGGATAATGACCTCGCCGCTCGGGTCTGCCTCGCGCAGCCAGAGGCCCTGTTCGGATACGGTAATCAGTTTGCGGTGCTGGCCCAGATATTCGGCTTCCATGTTCTGGAATTTTGTAACCACGCTAGAGGCTAGCGGGTTAACCAGCATGATATGCACAAGGCCGATAGCCATGGCTGCGAATACAAGCGGGGCCACGAATTGCCACGCTGAAAAACCGGCAGCACGCATGGCCGTCAATTCATGCCTTTTGGATAGCCACCAGAAACAGGCCATGGCCGCGAACAGGACGGCAAAGGGTAGAAGCAGTTGGCCGATTTCAGGCAGTTTGTATAAACCCATTTTCAGGACCACGCCGATGCCAACGTCGGTGTGGTCGGCTGCGCGGCGCATCAATTCCAACACTTCAAAGATGTACACAATAGCCAACAAGCCCGTGGTGATGCCAAAAAACATCCGCAGGAAATTGCCAATAAGGTAGCGGGACAGAAGCGGGTTTATCTTCATGCCTTCCTCCTCATGCGGCGCAGGCTCTCGGAGATGCGCAGCAACAAACGCTCACCCGAAGGCAAAAGGAAGAACATTGCCATGCACACAGGGACGGCAGATATGCCGTAAAGCAGGATGCAGCCTATCAATGTCTTTTTTGCGAGGTTGTATGCAAACAGATACAGGCCCTGAAGCGTAAGGGCCGTGATGGATGCGAGTACAATCAAATGCATTTGCCCGCCACGCGAGAACGAACCCTGCAACAGAAAGACGGCAGCCAGCAGTGCAAATGCCATCATGAGGAGCGGGGTTGTCAGCCTGCGGTGGACCTCGGCCCTGAATTGGAGTCTGTCAACTTCGGTTTCGGTTGCGAGCTGTGCTTCGTCGGTCAGTTCGCCGATCGTACGTTCATCGGGTTCGCGCCAGCGCTCGGATGTGTCTTCTGCGGAAGTCGGCATATCCAGCGTGTACTGTTTGAAATCGAGGCGGGAGAATTTGCCCGTATGTTTGTCAATTTCCTGACGGGAGCCGTCAAAGACCAGAATTTTCTGGCCTTCGGGCTCGCTTATCAGCTGGCCGCTACGCGCGACAATGGTTACAGGGTTTTCGCCGCGTGTATCGTGCAGCATGAGGCCGGTCAACTGGCCGTCGGGGGCGCGGGCCTGTACGTAGGCTGTGAGGTTTCGGCCAACGGAATTGAAAATACCCTCACGGAAAAGCAGGTGCCCGTATTGGGCGCGAATTTCCTGCCGCAGGGTGTGCATGTGCGCAATCGAAGTAGGCGAAACCCAAAGCGAGAGGATAAGCAGTGCGCCCATCAGGATAAGGCCCATTTTGATGACTGGCTTTGCCATGCGTAATGGCGAGGCCCCGCTTGCGCGCATGACGATCATTTCTGAATCCATGGTCAGGCGATGCAGTACAAACAGCGTGGCAATAAGGACCGATGCCGGCAAAACGGCTTCGACGAAGCGGGGAAGCGAAAGCGCCATCATGGTAAAGAAGGACGCGCCGGATGCGTTTGATTCCAGCACCAGCTCGATGAGGCGCAAAGACTGCGTGAGCAGGATGATCATGGAGAGGCTTCCCGCGATGACCAGTGTGCTTAGCAGCAACTGCCTTATGATATATTTATCGTATACGTTGAACATTGACCGTCCGACACTTGCCGTGGACAATACAGAAAAACCACGAAAGGCGCAAAATCCATGAAAATAAGTTTCCAGGGCAAACCCCAGCGCGATACCGACCTTCATGTCATTACCGTTGCCAAGGGGCAGCAAGGCAAGGCAAAGGGCCCGCACATGCCCCTTATCAAGGCGTTGCTTGAATGCAACCCCGACTTCAAGGGCGAGGCCGGCGAGCTGATTACAGCCGTGGTGCAGGGCGCCAAGGGTGGGGTGCGCGTTGGCCTGTTGGGCATTGGCGATACGGCCAAGCACAAGGCGCTGGATTACGAAATCATCGGCGGGAAGCTGATGGCGGCTGTTATTGCCCTGCCTGTTGCGGATGTATTTGTAGAAGCCCCCGGCCTCAAACCTGCTGACATTGCCGCGATGGCATCGGGCGTCAGGTTGCGTTGCTATGAATTCAAGCAATACAAAACCAAAAACAAGGAAGATGTGCTGCCCGATACGTTTGTGTTTGCAGGCGGCGCTGCCCATGCCAAGGCCTTTGCCACGTATGAAAAACTGGCTGCCGGCGTGCACTGGGCGCGTGATCTTTCCAACGAGCCGCCAAATGTTTTGTACCCTGAATCCTATGCGCGCCGTGTGACGGCCAAGCTAAAGCCGCTGGGCGTCAAGGTATCCGTGCTGGACGACAAGGCGCTGACCAAAATGGGATTTGGCGCGATGATGGCCGTCGGCAAGGCATCCGAACATCTGCCGCGCCTAGTACTGCTTGAATACAAAGGCCCCAAGGCGAAGGCCGGTAAGCCCGTTGCGCTGGTCGGCAAGGGCATCACGTTTGATACGGGCGGTTATTCCCTCAAGTCCGGTGACGGGATGGTGGATATGAAGTACGACATGGCGGGTTCTGCCGCGGTTGCGGGCGCCATGTATGCGCTGGCAGCCAGCAAAGCCCCCGTCCATGTTGTGGCGGCGCTTGCGCTTGCGGAAAACATGATTTCCGACGAAGGCTACAGACCGGATGATATCCTGACGTCGCTCTCGGGCCAGACCATTCAGGTTACGAATACGGATGCCGAAGGGCGACTGGTGCTTTGCGATGCCATGTGGCACGTGCAGCAAACCTATAAACCCCGCGCGATGGTGGATATTGCGACCCTGACGGGCGCTGCCATGGTGGCGCTTGGCGAGGAATATGCCGGCGTGTTCACGAATGACGAGGCGCTGCTGGGGCAGCTCAGGGCTGCGTCCCTCAAGACAGGTGATAAAATCTGGCACATGCCGCTGGATAAATCCTTCGACAAGGCGATGGACAGCCATGTGGCCGATATGCGCAATGCCGCGGCCACCCGTTTTGGCGGGTCAAGCACCGGTGCCGCATTCCTGCAACGTTTTGTGCAAAAGGGTGTTGCGTGGGCGCATATCGATATGGCGCCCGTGATGGTCAACAAAAGCGATACGGCACTCGGCCCACGCGGGGCTACGGGCTTTGGCGCGCGCCTCTTGGCCGACTGGGTGATGAGCCACGTATGACGGATATCCGTTTCTATCACCTCACCAAAACGCCCGAGGACCAGGCGCTACCGCAAATAGCTATGAAGGCCATGCAATCGGGCGGGCGTGTTGTTGTGCGTGCTGCCGACGAGGGCAGGGTGGATAGCCTGAATGATGCGTTATGGACCTTCAGGGCCGATGTGTTTTTGCCACACGGTACCAAGGATGACGGGTATGCCGAACAGCAGCCGATATGGCTTACGGCAGGCAATGACAACCCCAACGGTGCCAAAACGCTGATACTGGCCGCAGGTTGCCAAACGGATGACCTTACCGGATTTGATTTGTGCTGCATCATGCTGGACGGGCGTGACGAGGCAGGTGTTGAAGCCGCGCGCGGTAAATGGAAGGCCTACAAGGAAGCCGGCCATACCATTTCCTACTGGCAGCAGACAGACAAGGGCTGGGAGAAAAAGGCCTAAACCGTTTCTATCGGT
>JAGWXJ010000111.1 GCA_018969935.1 Alphaproteobacteria bacterium
CGTTGAAGGGCATCAAATCCTCGAAGGAGCCGCCACCGCGCGCCACGATGATAACATCGGGCGGATTTGGCAGGGCATTGAGGCCCGCTATACCGCGCGCAACCTCGGTTGCTGCCGTTGCGCCCTGCACAACCGCCGGCCATACAATCACATGGCACGGAAAACGATCGGCAATACGGTGCAAAATATCGCGGATGACCGCGCCTGTGGGGGATGTAACCACACCAATAGTGCGGGGCATGAAGGGCAGCGGCTTTTTGCGCGCAGCATCAAACAGGCCTTCGGCTGCCAGTTTCTTTTTACGCTCCTCCAGCATTTTGAGGATGGCGCCTTGACCTGCCAGCTCCATCGATTCGATGACGAGCTGGTAGTTGGACCGCCCCGGATAGGTTGTAAGGCGGCCGGTGCATACAACCTCCATCCCCTCCTCCGGTTTTATGCCAAGGCGCATCATCGTGCCCTTCCAGCACACGGCATCGAGGACCGCCACGTCATCCTTGAGGGCGGTGTATAAATGGCCGGATTTGGCCAATGTGACCTTTGAAAGTTCACCCCTTACACGGACATAACCAAAAGCACCTTCGATTGTGTTTTTGATAGCGAGCGAAAGGTCACCCACACTGATTTCAGGGGTGTTGGTAAGTAGCGAGGGGTCATTGAACGGTGCAGGCATTCCACTAAGATTAGTCTTGATGAGCGAAACATTTGCAAGCTGGAAATTCAAATCCGAACCTGAATGCGTTGCCGCGCTGTTAAATGCGCTTCCGCAAAACGAGGCCTCACGCCAACGTGTGACACAGCAAGCACGCGTGCTGATTGACGGCGCGCGCGCCCACAAGGGCATGAGCCGCCTGCATACCATGGTCGAAGGTTTTTCACTTTCCAGCCGCGAGGGTATTGCGCTGATGGCGCTCGCGGAGGCGCTTTTACGCATACCGGATGCAGCGACCATCGAGGCCATGCTTGAAGACAAGTTATCGGATGCCGATTTTGAAAGGCTGTTCGGGCAGGCCACAGACTGGATTAGCAAGGTATCGGGGTTTGGGCTGAAGTTGACCCAGAGTGTCATGGGCGGGATGAGCAAGCGCATGGGCATGCCCGTTATCCGCCGCGCTGCCGTTGAAGGTGTAAAAATACTTGGCGGTGCCTTTGTGATGGGCGAGAGCATTGAAGATGCCCTTTCAAATGCCAATGATCACCCGCGCCAGATTGCTTGGTCCTTCGACATGCTGGGCGAAGGCGCGCGCACGACATCGGATGCCGAAAAGTATTTCAATGCATACGCACACGCTATTTCTGTAGTTGGCAGAAGCGCCGTTGATAAAAACGCAGGCGCGCTTAAACGGCACGGTATATCCGTCAAGTTATCGGCATTGCATCCGCGCTATAATGCATCGCAAGCAGCGCGCTGCGTGCCGGAACTTGCCGAACGTTTGACCGAGCTTTGCCGCCTTGCTGCCGAAACCGGCCTAAACCTTACGGTTGACGCCGAGGAAAGCGAACGGCTGGCGCTTTCACTGCAAATCATCGACAAGGCATTGCAGGCCCCGTACCTCAAGGGATGGGATGGGTTTGGCATGGCCGTGCAGGCATACCAGAAGCGCTCATTCCCGCTGTTGCGCGAACTTATTACATGGTCGGTCACATCGGGCCGCAAGCTGGGCATACGCCTTGTGAAGGGTGCGTACTGGGATTCGGAAATCAAACGTGCACAGGTTGGTGGCCTGCCCGATTACCCTGTATTCACGCGCAAAAGCCATACCGACCTTTCATACCTTGCGTGTGCACAAATGCTGATGGACAACCGCAGCTTTGTGACGCCGATGTTTGGTACGCACAATGCCACAACGGCTGCGGCCATCCTTGATATGGCAGGCAACAACCGCAACGGTTTTTCCTTCCAGCGGCTTTTCGGCATGGGTGAAGGGTTGCATGCACAGCTAATGGCGATGGATTTGCCATGCAGTGTCTACGCGCCTGTTGGGCCGCACACGCAGTTGCTTGCGTACCTTGTACGCAGATTGCTTGAAAACGGCGCCAACGCCTCCTTCGTGAACAGGATTGCCGATAAAACGATACCGACTGACAAGCTGATAGACGACCCTGCTGCCAAGGCGCGTGAAACAAAGGGCAGGCCGCACCCGAAAATTGTGCTGCCTGCAAGCCTGTTTGCGCCCGAGCGTACCAACAGTTCGGGTTACGACATTGCCGAGCGCGAGCCGCTGAAGGCCCTTGAAGAAGCCGCACGCAAAAGCGTGATCGGTATAACCCGCGAGGCCGTCAGCATTGTGGGCGGGCAACCGCGCAAAGGATCATTGCCGCTTGCCATGCGGTCCCCCGCTGATAGCGCTGTCAGTGTATCGCAACTGTGGCCTGCCGATGAGGGTATCGTAAGCGACGCCTTTTTAAGCGTGGCTGAAGGCGCGCGCGGCTGGCGTACAACGCCGCCCGATGCCCGCGCTGCCATTCTTGAAAAGACAGCAGACCTCCTCGAGCAACACCGCGATGAATTTGTAGGCCTTTGCAGTATCGAGGCCGGTAAAACACTGGCTGATGGTATTGCCGAGGTGCGCGAGGCTGTCGATTTTTGCCGGTATTACGCGTCCCAAGCCCGCAAACTGTTTGGTATTGCCACCAACCTGCCGGGGCCTACGGGCGAGCAAAATACCATTCGCCTTGAGCCGCGCGGAATATTTGCCGCCGTATCGCCATGGAATTTCCCTCTCGCGATTTTCGCGGGACAGGTTACGGCTGCACTAGCCGCGGGTAACACCGTTGTTGCCAAACCTGCCGAACAAACGCCCTTTATTGCCATGCGTGCCGTGCAATTGATGCTGGAGGCAGGTTTGCCTGCCAATGCGATTGCCCTTGTGCAGGGTGATGGCCGTGTGGGCGAGATGGTTGTATCCAACCGCCGCGTGGCAGGCGTTGTGTTTACGGGGTCGAACGCCGCCGCAAAGGCCATCCATAAGTCGCTTGCTGACAGGCCGGGGCCGATTGTGCCTCTGATTGCCGAAACAGGCGGTATCAACGCCATGATTGTTGATTCAACGGCGCTTCCTGAGCAAGTGGTGGATGACGCCGTGTTGAGCGCGTTTACATCGGCGGGGCAGCGTTGCAGCGCCCTACGCCTTTTGTGCGTGCAGGAAGATATTGCCGATACCGTGATTGATATGCTGGCCGGTGCGATGGCCGATCTGAATGTCGGCAACCCTGCCGATGCCGCGACCGATATTGGCCCGCTGATTGACGAGGAAGCGCTGGCCGTTGTCCAGCGCCATAAATCACGCCTGCGGGGTGGCGGGCGTATAGTTGCCGAAACACCGCTGGATAAAGTACTGGCAGCCCGTGGGCACTATACGGCGCCAATTGCTGCCGAAATACGCTCGGTTGATGACCTTGACCGCGAGATTTTCGGGCCTGTGCTGCACATACTGCGCTACAAGGCATCGGAACGGATGGACCTGCTTGATGCCATCAACCGCAAGGGTTTCGGGCTTACATTCGGTATCCATTCCCGCGTGTGGGCTACGCAAAAAGCGTTGGCCGCAGGCGCACGTGCAGGCAATGTGTACATCAACCGCGGTATGATAGGCGCGGTTGTGGGTGTGCAGCCTTTTGGCGGTATGGGCCTTTCAGGCACGGGGCCAAAGGCTGGCGGTCCGCATTACCTTTATGGTTTTGCTACCGAGAAGGTCATCAGCGTTGACACGACGGCTGCGGGCGGCAATACAACACTCGTGACAATGGACGAGGGATAAGATGGACATACTTGTTATTGGCGGCGGCGGGCGTGAACATGCGTTGTGCTGGCGCCTTGCCCAATCGGCGTCGTGCGAAAAGCTTTACTGCGCCCCCGGCAACCCCGGTATTGCTGATGTAGCCGATTGCCATGCTGTATCGGTTGACGATATCGCTGGCCTTGTTGCCCTTGCCAAAAAACTGAAGCCCGACCTTGTCGTGGTTGGCCCCGAAGCGCCGCTTGTTGCAGGCCTTGCCGATGCGTTACGTACAGAAGGTTTTGCCGTTTTCGGCCCCTCAAAAGCGGCAGCACAACTTGAAGGCTCAAAAGCATTCCTTAAAGATTTTTTTGCGCGGCATAACCTGCCGACAGCGGAATACAAAACATTCACGGATGCTGATGCCGCTTGCGCGTACATAGATGCCAAAGGTGCGCCGATTGTGGTTAAAACCAGCGGGCTTGCCGCCGGCAAGGGCGTGACCGTTGCCATGAGCGTGGGCGAAGCCAAGCAGGCCGCGCGCGACATGCTTTCGGGCGCTGCGTTCGGCGATGCAGGCAAGACAATCGTTATCGAGGAATTTCTGGAGGGCGAGGAGATCAGCTACTTCGCCATTTGCTCGGGCACCGAATTTTTGCCACTTGGTTCGGCGCAGGACCACAAGCGCGTGGGGGATGGCGACACCGGCCCTAACACAGGCGGCATGGGTGCCTATAGCCCCGCACGCCTGATGACGCCCGCCATGGAAAAGCTGGTGAATGAAACCATCATCGCACCCACCCTTAAAGGCATGGCCGATGAAGGCAACCCGTTCAGCGGTGTTTTGTTTGCGGGGCTGATGGTTACGCCGCAAGGGCCGAAGCTGCTTGAATACAACGTGCGTTTTGGCGACCCCGAGTGCCAAACCCTGATGATGCGCCTTGAAGGGGATTTTGCGGCCATGCTGATGGCTGCCGCGCAAGGCAAGTTGGCCGAGGCCAAGGCCGGTTTTTCAATGAGTGTCAACCCGAGCCTGTGTGTTGTCATGGCGGCGCAAGGGTACCCCGGCACCTATAAAAAAGGGACCATCATACGCGGGCTTGAAGATGCCGCCGGTAAAGGCGCCCATGTTTTCCATGCGGGTACAAAACGCGATGCCGACAAGCATATCGTGGCTGACGGCGGGCGCGTGCTTGGCATTACTGCCACCGCCCCCGACCTTAAGGCCGCACGCACGATTGCTTATGGGGCCGTAGACCGCATTTTATGGCCTGAAGGTTTTTGCCGCCGTGACATCGGCTGGCGCGCACTATCGGAAGACAAGGCTGCATGAAGCTCAAACCCGTCATCCTGCTGTTGTTGATAGCCGCCTGTGCAGGGTTGATTGCCAATATCTCTCTCCACCGCAAAGAGGCCGATTACTGGCAAGGATACGTTGAAGACGAAACCGTACTGGCAGCGCCGCAAGATACAGGGCGCATTGTTTCCATGGCTGTTAAAAAAGGTATGCGCGTCAAGAAGGGGGACCTGCTGTTTGCCATTGATGATACGGACGCCAAAGCTGCTTTCGAACAAGCTACCGCGCAGGCCGAGCAGGCGCAGGCAGTCCTTGAAAACCTACAAACGGGCAAACGCCCGCAGGAATTATCGGTCCAGAAATCCGCAATAGACGATGCGCGCGCGGGCCTGAAGCTGGCGCAGGAAGAATATGACCGCAAGCGCGATTTGTACGACAGCAACCTGATAACCCAGCGCGCCGTTGAAAGCGCCAAGGCATCGCTTGATAGTGCAAAGGCCCGACTTGCAGGTGCAGAGAAGCAATTGGGCGTTGCCAATTTGCCTGCCCGCGACAAGGAAGTCGAAGCCGCAAGCAAAGCGCTGGAGGCTGCGCAATCAGCCCTCAAGACTGCCGCGTGGCGGCTTTCGCAACGCCGCGTTGCATCACCAACGGATGGTATCGTTGAGGATGTCATCCGCTATGCAGGTGAAATGGCAGGGCCAGACAAACCTGCCGTGATGTTGCTGCCGGACGGTGCACGTAAAATACGCTTTTTTGTGCCACAAGATGCAGTGGCGGGCATTGCCATAGGTAAGCGCGTGTCGGTTGCGTGTGACGGGTGCGCGCAGGGATTATCTGCAAGTATCAACTATGTGTCACCGCAAGCTGAGTTCACACCGCCTGTGATTTATAGCGTTGGAAGCCGGGAAAAACTTGTATTCATGGTCGAAGCGAAGCCAGAGGGCGCCACCGTTTCACTACGCGCAGGCCAGCCAGTCGACATACGCCCCGTGCCATGAGCGAGCAGCCTGTCATTGATGTCCGCGCCCTTACCAAGACTTTTGGCGCAAGGCGTGTTGTCGATAATGTGGCCATGCGCATCAACAAGGGAGAGATTGTAGGCTTCCTTGGCCCCAACGGTTCAGGCAAAACGACAACCCTGCGTATGCTGT
>JAGWXJ010000112.1 GCA_018969935.1 Alphaproteobacteria bacterium
AACCTGGCTCTGCCACCAAACCGTTCTTCGGTATCAAACCTGCCATCGTGGATAAAGAAGGCAAGATCATCGAGGGTGCGTGCGAGGGCAACCTTGTGATCCTCGATAGCTGGCCGGGGCAAATGCGTACCGTATACGGTGACCATGCTCGCTTTGAAAAAACATACTTCAGCACCTTCAAGGGTATGTACTTCACGGGTGACGGTGCAAGGCGCGATGAAGACGGCGACTACTGGATAACCGGCCGTGTAGATGACGTTATCAACGTGTCAGGTCACCGCTTTGGTACGGCTGAAATTGAAAGCGCTATCAACCGCCATCCTGCCGTGGCTGAAAGCGCTGTCGTGGGCTTCCCGCACGACCTCAAGGGGCAGGGCATCTACGCTTACGTTATTCTTAAGGAAGGCGTGAATGCTGATGACGGCACCGCTGCCGACATCAATAAGACGGTGCGCACCATCATTGGCCCCATAGCGGCGCTGGACCATGTGCAATGGACAACAGGCCTGCCCAAAACACGTTCGGGGAAAATCATGCGCCGTATCCTGCGTAAGGTAGCGGCGAACGAACTCGAAAATCTGGGTGACACTAGCACGCTGGCAGACCCAAGCATCGTGGACACGCTGGTCAAAAACCGCAGGCATTAAAAAAACCCGACCTTTCGGGTCGGGCTTTAATTTTTAGCGTTTGCCTTTTTTGCCGCCCTTTTTGGGAGGGCTGATGGTTTTTTCAACCACCTCGCCGTCAATGGCATCAAGGTCTTGCGCAATTTCTTCGGCAGCGGGGTGGACAGCAGGGCCGTGCGATACGGCATCTTCCATCTTTTTCTCAAGCGCTGTCTTGCGGAAGAAGCTCACCTCAACGCCTTCCTTGCGCATCAGCACATACTGCTGGAGGGTTGAAAGGCAGTTGCTCCATGACCAGTAAATAACAAGCCCCGCAGGCATATGCGCCATCAGGAGGGTGATGAACACGGGCATAAACGCAATCACCTTTGCTTGTACGGCATCCTGTGCAGGCGGGTTCATACGCTGGAGCAGGAACATGGTAAAGCCCATGATGATGGGCCAAGGGCCGATTTGCAGCATCGTGGGCGGTGTCCAGTCAATCAGGCCGAACAGCGTAAAGACCGAATAAGGGTCCGGCGCCGACATATCCTGAATCCAGCCCCAGAAGGGCGCGTGGCGCATTTCCAATGTGATGTACAGCGTCTTGTACAACGAGAAGAAAATCGGAATTTGGATGAGCAGCGGCAAGCAGCCTGCCATCGGGTTCACATCTTCTTTTTTGTACAACTCGAAAATAGCCTGTTGCAGTTTCGCGCGGTCTTCGCCGTATTTCTCGCGGATTTCCAGCATTTTAGGCTGGATTTTGCGCATGCGCGCAAAGCTGCGGTACGATTTGTTGGCCAGCGGGAATACGCACAGGCGCACCAAAACCGTAAAGATAAGAATGGCAGGCGCAAACGAGCCGATGCTATGCCCGAGCCACGTGAGGATATGGAAGAACGGAATGGTCAGGAACCAGAATTTGCCGAAGTCGATGACAAGGTCAAAACGCTCGATACCCTTATCCTTATAACCGTTCAATACATCCAGCTTCTTGGGGCCGATGTAACTGCGGATGGTGCTACTGGCGCTGGCGCCGGCCGCAACAGTTATGGGCGCCCCCGTCATGTCGACTTGATAAATGGGCTTTTCATCAGTGCCCGCGCGCAGGAAGCGGTAGTTGGCGGTTGTGTCGGCAACAATACCTGAAAACCAGTACTTGTCGGTAAAGCCTGCCCAGCCCTTGCCCGCGCTATAATCAAAACGTGTCTTTTTGTTGAGATCGGGGTAAGAAACTTCCTGCAATCCGTCTTCGAAATAACCAATGGGCCCTTCGTGCATCACGGCATTTTTCATGTAGTCTGAAGGAAGGTTCTGGCGCGTCAGTGATGCATAAGGGTGCAACGTAACAGCTTCACCCGTACGGTTGGTAACGGTTTGCGTGACAGTGAACATGTATTCCCCGTCAACAGCATAGGTACGCTCGAATGTAAGCCCGCGGCCATTGGACCATGTCAGCGTGACAGGGCTGTCTTTGCTCAAGGTTTTACCTTCCTTGACGCGCCACTCCGTATTGGCGTCAGGCACAGCCACGTTGCTACCCAGCCAGCCGTAATCGGCATATAGCGGGTGTTCGGTGCGGGCAGGGGCCAGCAGCGTCACGGGTGTCTTTTTCTCGACGGTTTCGAAGTACTGTTTAAGCGAAAGGTTGTCGATACGCCCGCCTTTGAGGGCAATACTGCCCGAAAGGTCGGGGTTGTCGATGACAACGCGGGGTGATGCGGCAAGCGCTTCCGCAATGGTTACCTGCGCGGCAGCATCTCCGTTTAAGGGCGCTTGGGCAGTCGCGGCCATTTCAGCCTGCTGGCGTGCGGCAAGGGCTGCCATTTGCGGCTTGTGGATGAAGGTGTCATAGGCAAAAAACGCAATCGCGCAAGCAACGAAAAAGATAATCAGGTTGCGTTTGTCGTCGGGGTGCATCTGCCCTTGGGGCTGCATGTTGTTATGCATCATGTCGCTGGTCTTTTAATCACAGTTTTGTTGTTTTTCTGGTACAGGGTCATATCCCTGACGTCCTGACCATGGGTGGCAGGCCAAAAGCCGCCGCGCCGTTAGGATCAGACCGTGGAATGGACCATGTTTTTCAAGGGCCTGCAAGCAGTATTCCGAGCAACTTGGGTAGAAGCGGCAGCGTGGCCCCAAAAGCGGCGATATCGCATATCGGTAGACATGCACGGGTACTTTAAGCAGGCGTGTCAGCAGGTTTTTCATGGCCCGTAACCTCAAGGCGTTTGAGGCACCATTTAAGATCTTTCAAAAGGCTTTGGTAGGGGCAGGTGGCGGTTTCGGCACGGCCTATCAGCACAAGGTCCCACACGCCTGGCACATCGGCCAATGCGGCCCTCGCGGCTGCCCTCATGCGGCGCTTCACGCGGTTGCGCACCGTAGCGCCGCCCAGTTTTTTGGTGGCCGTAAAACCCACACGGATGCTGGTTTTCTCGCCCTTTTCAACTTGTACGATAACCGTAGGCGACACCCATTTGCGCCCGTTCTGAAGACGCAAAAAATCGGACCGCTTTTGCAGGCGGTCCGGTTTGCGGGTGCCTTTGCTGGGCATTGCTAGGGCGCTTACGCGCTCAGCTTTGCGCGGCCTTTGGCTCTGCGGCGTGCCAGCACTTTGCGGCCATTTTTGGTGGCCATGCGGGCGCGGAAGCCATGGCGGCGTTTACGCACGATTTTGCTGGGTTGGTAGGTGCGTT
Source organism: Alphaproteobacteria bacterium (assembly GCA_018969935.1). GTDB lineage: Bacteria > Pseudomonadota > Alphaproteobacteria > Micavibrionales > UBA1664 > UBA6145. Next base: position 3,308 of record JAGWXJ010000112.1, read on the forward strand.
TCATAGCGCTCTCCGTAATCCTTAAATGTCGGTTTCGGGAAGCTTATAAGCCATATGGCACAAAAAAGTCAAACCATTCACACGCCATTAACTTTTTCGCCCTATATAGGGGGGGGTATTCAGTGTTCAAAAATAAAGGAAATCCCTATGAGTTTGATTATGTCTATGGCCATCACGGCCCTTGTGGTTTCGCCCGTTTTTGTACTGGCCGGCTGGCTCAAAAAGCCTGCTCCCGCCTATATCCGCAAGCGTTTCAACGAGATAGGATGACGGGGCATTAATTTACCCATATAATCTTTCAAAATACCCAAGATAAGGACAATCCAATGCTGTTTGACGATGATAACAACTGGAACGCCGTGAAAGGCGACGAACTGGCTGGTTTTATTTCACAGGTAGGCACTATCGATGGCCGCCACCGCACCAGCGCCGATACGACGGAAGTCAAATGGCGCAGCCTCCCGTTCTATGAGCAGGTTGTCCTCATCCGCCTGCGTGACCGTACATGGATGCCCGAAAACCTTTCTATCTACTATCTGGCAAATCAGGGCCAGTTGACCCGCCTTGATGGCACAAGCCCGCCAATCCACCAGACAAACGCCGATGCGCCCGTCCGCATCAACGATGACAACGTGCTCGATTACCTCCGCTTCTTCTGCTTCTTCGTGCGTGGCGAAGATGGCCCGTTCCTCGTATCCGAAAGCATGGATACCCATGGCATGCCGACCAGCATGGACGATACCACCCGCCGCGTGATCGAGGGCACAATCCGCCCTGCAACCTACGAAGGCAAAAACGGCGAGGGTTACTGGCTCTGTGACGCCATCGTGTTCTATTCCAACGCGCTCTTCTTCTCGAATTTCGCAATCCAGCCGACAGGCATGATCGAAATGACAGACGATGATCCGCTCGCGCAGGATCTGCCGGTCCGCGTCAACGCGCCTATCGCCTGATAACTTTTTAATCGAGTGTTTTCCTGTAGCGCGTTACGGCTATGCCCGTAACCGTCAGGAAGAATACAAGTATCGGCACGAGGTTCGGCCACGTTTCGGCCCAGCCGTTACCTTTCAAAATTACACCTCGAGCAATAATCAGGAAGTGTTTGAGAGGCAGAGTATTCCCAAGCATCTGCGCCCATTCAGGCATCCCGCGGAAAGGGAAAAGAAAACCCGAAAGCAACATCGACGGCAGGAAATAGAATGTCGTCATCTGCATCGCCTGCATCTGGTTGCGCGAGATGGTAGAGAATGTGTACCCAACCGCCACATTTGCCGCGATAAAACAGAAGACGCTGAAAAACAGCACCCACATGGGCCCGATAACAGGCACGCTAAAAAGGTAGTAGGCCGCACAAACGATAATCCCGACCTGAAAGAACCCGATAAGGATATACGGCAGTATCTTGCCCATCATTACCTCAAGCGGTGTGACAGGCATGGCCAGAAGGTTTTCCATCGTGCCGCGCTCTACCTCGCGTGTCAGCGCCATGGATGTCATCATGATGGTGCTCATGGTCAGTATCACGCCGATAAGCCCGGGGATGATGTTGTATTGGGTTTTGCCTTCTGGGTTGAAGCGCCGATGCACGCGCACCTCAAATGGCGGGCCGCCAGTGTGTTGGCCGCTATATCCACACAACTCCCTTGTAAAACTTGTATTGGCTAACTGTGTGGCGGCAGCCACGGCATTGCCTACGGCTGTGGGGTCGGTGGCATCGGCCTCCAGCAATATGGTGGGGGTTTCCTGCCGCAACAGCTTGTGTGTGAAATCGGGCGGTATGGTAACGATAAAATCCACATCACCCGCTTCCATCAGGTACTTGGCCTCGGCCTCTGTGGCCACACTGCCGTCAATTTCAAAATAGCCCGAGTTTTCGAGCGCAGCTACATAACTGCGTGTATACGCGGAATGGTCTTGCATGAGCACGATGGCGGGCAGGTGTTTGGGGTCGCTGTTAATGGCAAACCCGAACAACACAAGCTGCATGATGGGTACGCCCATCATCATTCCGAAGGTCATGCGGTCACGCCTAACCTGTATCAGTTCCTTGAACAGGATGGCGAGGGTACGGCTGAAGGGAGTAGCGCTCATGCGGCCCTGCGCTTTTCTGCATTCTGCTGCGCCATGATCTGTATAAACACATCCTCCAGCGTGGTTTCACCCTTGGCCCACACGGCACGGTCATTATACCTGCCAACCGTTTCTTCAAGCTTGGCGGCATCACGGCCCAGTACGTGCAGGCTGTCGCCAAAGGGCGCTACCTGCTCGATGCCTTCCTTGCCGGTCAGCTCGCGGGCGAGCCCTGCAAGGTTATCGCCGCGCGCAATCCATGTCGTAAGGCCGGATTGTGCTACCACTTCAGGCACGGTGCCCTGCGTTATCAGTGTTCCCTCGAAAATATAAACGATACGGTGGCAGCGTTCGGCCTCATCCATGTAGTGGGTGCTTACAAGTACTGTAAGCCCTTCATCGGCAAGGCGGTGGATCTGGTCCCAGAAATCACGTCGGGCCTGTGGGTCAACGCCCGCTGTAGGCTCATCCAGTAGCAACAGTTCTGGGTCATGCATGATGCATGCGGCAAGGGCAAGCCGCTGCTTCCACCCGCCCGATAAGGTACCTGCCATCTGGTGTGCGCGGTCAGCCAGCCCAAAACGCTCAAGGGTGTCGCGTACCTTTTGCTGGCGATCAGGCGTACCGTATAGCCTTGCTATAAAATTCAGGTTCTCGGATACGCTCAGATCTTCATAGAAGCTGAATTTTTGGGTCATATACCCGATGCGTTCTTTGATGGCGCGGCTTTCACGGCGTA
>JAGWXJ010000113.1 GCA_018969935.1 Alphaproteobacteria bacterium
GCTGTGGCGGAAACAGGTGTGGACATCATCTCCGTGGGCTGGATCACCCACTCGGCGCCTGCTATGGATGTAGGGCTTGATATTAAGTACTGAAAAAATTGACTTAAACAAAAGCACCCCGCTATAAGAAGGTGCCTAAATATGAAAAAGGGAGTGTGTCTATGAGTCCTCGCGATAGCGTTTATGTTGGTATGGGATTTAGCGAATTCATGCAAAAACGTGAAGAACAGCTTGCTGTTGAAGCATTCAATAGCGTTTCCGAAAATCAGCCTGCTCCAGTTTACACGGCTCCTCCGCTTTTTCCGGCTGATGCCAAGCAACTGGTTATCTGGGGCCTTAACGATGTTCTTGTTTCCCTTTCCGACAAAATTGAAGGCGCTTACAAGACCCGCACAGTGGAAGTGCTGAGCGAACTTCTTGGCCGTGAAATACCGGCTGAAGAGGAAGCGGCCATCCATGACCTCGTGCACCAATCCTATGTGCAACACAAACTGCCTTCGCGCCTTGTGGCCGCGCAGTACAATGTCAACGAGCCGATGCTGATGGTTGCCACCCTCAGCAAGGTTTCGCAAAAAGACCTGATTCTCAATGCAGCCAAATACCGCGCTGCCGACCAAGGTATCCTCAACGGCTTTGAAGCCTCCAAGGACGCCGGCATCGTGCACGCGGTTGTTACCAACTCAACGTCCGGCTTTGCGCGTGACTGCCTGCACCTTGCCGCGCTTGACCTGCATATCCGTAGCGCGTTTGGTGTCGATATTTATGGCGGGCCTGATGGCCAGGTGCGCCGCAAGTGCGAGGAAGGCGTTGCGATTCTCGAGGGTATTCTGGAAGACGTGCCCGCCGAACGCCGCAAAGACATTCTGGTTGTCGACCACAACCGCGAATTCCTTGCCGCTGCCCAAAAGCTCGGCCTTAAAACCCATTATCTTGATGTGGAAGCATCGGTTGACCAATCGCGCGGTTATGCGGTTGCCAATGCCGTGATGGACGTGTTCAGCAATGTGCTCAAGCTCGGCGAAATCGAGAGCCGCCGCCCGAGCATGCACATCTACGCAGGCGTATCGCCGAAATAAAAACCACCGTATCGAAAATTCCATCGGCCGCTTATCAACAACTTGTTGAGGCGGCCGATGTGCATTTTGCATTTTTTTTATTGTCTAAAGTCAAAAATGTGAGAGCCTTATATTGAATGTGTAATGAGTCTGGTCCGTCCTCTGGGCCACGTCCGCCGCTTTCGGAAAGGTTCTTTTAAGTAGTATCATGCACCCCAGGCCGCCCTTTGAAGTGGGAAATAAGCCGCAGAACAGCGAAAACGCTGGCGTTCTCGCGTATAGCGGTGGCGGTTGCGGTAGTGCTGGCGGTGTTACGCCTTCCGGTTACACAGGTAAAAATTCATCCATCGAAGCGCGCGGGGCTACGCCTACCATTCGCGAATCGAACAAAAAAACGGTCAACCGATTCCCTCTTTCTGATACGTCGCGCGCGTTCCTGAAGAAGTTTTATCCCGATGCCACGGTTGCCGACTGGAATGACTGGAAGTGGCAAGTGCGCAACCGAATCCGCAAGGCCGAAACCCTTGGCCGCATCCTGAACCTGTCGGATGACGAGAAGGCGAGCATCGACCGCCGTACCAACAACCTGCCGATTGCCATTACGCCTTACTATGCCTCGCTGCTTTCCGTGGATGACCCCAAGCAGCCGCTGCGTATGACCCACGTGCCTGTTGGCGGCGAGTTTGTGCGCACCGTTGGCGAGGACCCGGACCCGTTGGGCGAGGACCACGACATGGCTGTACCCGGCCTCGTGCACCGTTACCCTGACCGCGTGCTGTTCCTGACCACCGGTTTTTGTTCAACTTACTGCCGTTATTGCACCCGCTCCCGCATGGTGGGGGAAACCAATGGCGAGTACAGCTTCTCGGTATCCCAGTGGGAGAAGGCGATTGCCTATATCGAGGCGCACCCAGAAGTGCGCGACTGCCTGCTTTCGGGCGGTGACCCTCTGAGCATCGGTGACGACAAGCTGGAATGGCTGCTGAGCCGCCTTCGTGCCATCAAGCACCTCGAATTCATCCGTATCGGCACGAAAATTCCTATTGTCATGCCGCAGCGTATTACCAAAAACCTCACCAAGATGTTGAAGAAGTACCATCCGCTCTGGATGTCCATCAACATCACCCACCCGGATGAAATCACCACGGAATCGCGCGAGGCTTTTGCGCGTCTGGCTGATGCCGGTATCCCGCTTGGTGGGCAGACGGTGCTTTTGAAGGATATCAACGATAACGTGGCCACCATGAAAAGCCTGATGCACAAAATGCTGATGGCGCGTGTGAAGCCGTATTACCTTTATCAGTGTGACCCCGTTTCCGGTTCAGCCCACATGAGAACACCTGTTTCCAAAGGGCTTGAAATCATTGAAGGTTTGCGCGGGCATACGACTGGTTACGCCGTACCGCAGCTGGTGATTGATGCGCCGGGTGGCGGCGGTAAAATTCCTATCCTGCCCAACTACGTGAAGGGCCGCGAGGGGGATGACCTTGTCCTCCGTAATTTCGAGGGTAATACCTACCGTTACCCCGACCCAATGGCCAAAGGCTGAGCCGTGTTGATCGGCTTCGCGTACGATCTGATTGACGATTATCTGGCGCAAGGTTACTCGGCGGAACAGGCAGCGGAATTCGATTCCCCCATTACGATCGACTGTATCCAGAAAGCGCTTGAGGCCAACGGTCATACCGTTGAACGCATTGGCGGTATCAAGGCTTTGGCCGCTGCCCTTGTGGCGGGCAAGCGTTGGGACCTTGTGTTCAACATCACGGAAGGCATGTTCGGGTTGGGGCGGGAGGCGCAGGTGCCTGCGCTTCTTGATGCGTACCAGATCCCCTATACCTTCTCGCCCACGGAAGTCATGGTAATTACCATGGACAAAGGCATGGCCAAGCGCATAGTGCGCGATGCAGGCGTTACGACCACCGGTTTTGCTATTGTTAACAACGCAGTGGAAGCAAAGGCTGTAACGCTGCCTTATCCGCTTTTCGTGAAGCCTTTGGCCGATGGGACCAGCAAGGGTGTTAGCGAAAAATCGGTTGTACGCAGCGAGGCCGAGCTGATCGAGCGCTGCCGCGAGGTGAACGAGAATTTTGGCCAACCGGCCCTTGTCGAAACCTTTTTATCGGGGCGCGAGTTTACGGTTGGCATTCTTGGTGGCGGGGAAACGGCACGGGTTGTTGGCGTCATGGAAATCACATTCGCGCCCGAGGGTGACCAGAGTTGCTATTCCTACCGCAACAAGGTGGATGCGCATGATATTTTGACGGTGGTTGATGATGCGGATTCCCGCCGTGCGGGTGCGCTTGGGCTTGCGGCGTGGCGTGTGCTGGGTTGCTGTGATGGCGGGCGCATTGATGTGCGCCTTGATGAGAAGGGTGTGCCGCATTTTATCGAGGCCAACCCACTGGCGGGGCTGCGGCCCGATTATTCGGAATTTCCGGTGCTGGCCAAGCAGGCGGGAATCGCTTACGAAAAATTGATAGGGACCATCGTCGAGGAAGCCGCGAAGCGGCAGGGCGTTTGGGGCAAACATGAAAATCGCCGTATTGCATAGCGGGGACGCGAACCCCGAATCCACAAGGCCGGATGAGTACGAAACCGTCCAGACCTGTGAGGATATCGAAGCAAGCCTTGCCAAGCTGGGCCATGACCCTGTGCGCGTGCGCTTTTACGATGATCTTGGCCGCAGCGAGGAAGCCTTAAAGGCACAGGCGCCCGACCTTGTATTCAATATGGTGGAAACGGCCAACGGGACTGACAGGCTTTCATATATTGGACCTGCTTTGCTTGAAATGCTGGGTATTCCGTATACGGGTTGCCCTGCGGCGGCGATTGCCATGGCTTCCTCCAAAACGAAGATGAAGAAATTCATGCAGGCGGCGGGTGTACCTACGCCTGCTTACTTCAACGGTGTGGGGAGCGGCACTGGCGGGCCGTGGATTGTGAAATCCTCGACCGAGCATGCGTCGATGGGTATTGATGTATCCAACATCGTGCAAACAGCCGATGAAGCGGCGGGCATCGTGAAACGCCTGTGCGCTGACGGCAGCCACTGGTTTGCCGAGCGTTTTATCGACGGCGGCGGGGAATACAACGTGTACATGCTTTCCGATGAAAGCGGGCACGGTTTGCAGGTGCTTGGCACGTCGGAGCTTACGTTTACCAACCAGCCCGAGGGCAAACCCAAGATTTACGATTATGCCGCCAAGTGGCACTTTGAATCGCAGGATTATGATGCCATTGGCCGCAATTACGATGTTCCTGCCGGTTTGCGTGGCCTGATGGAAGGCTATGCCGCTCGCGTGTGGGACGGTTTGGGCCTGCGCGGGGCTGCGCGCCTTGATTTCAGGGTGGATGCCGACGGCGTGCCCTATGTTATCGATATCAACCTCAACCCCTGCATGAGCACGGGTTGTATTTTCGCGGAAGCCGCGGAACGAGTAGGAGTAACTTATGACGACATCATCCGCCGCCTTGTCAAAAGCGCAGCCGACCATTGATACCCTGACATTGTCGGAGATACCGCTGGATGCCGATGTGCAGGCCGTGATGGCGCTTGTGACCAAGGCGGGTGTTTTCAGCGATACCGAGATTGCCGTGGCCGGCGACCTTGTGGCCGATGCGCTATCGGGCGAGGATGAATACTACTTCGTGTTCTACCACGCGCCTGACCGCAGCCTTGCGGGCTACAGCTGTTACGGGCCTATCTGCCTTACCAAATCCGCCTACGACCTTTACTGGATAGCCGTTGACCCCGCCTACAGGGGCACAGGTTTGGCCGAGAAGATTTTGAAGCTCAGCCACGAACGCATCGCCAAAAGCGGCGGTGACCAAGTGTATGCCGAAACATCATCCCTGCCGTATTACGAGCCTGCACGGAAGTTTTACCTCAAGCAGGGGTATACCGAGCTTGTGCGCATGAAAGATTTTTACAAGCCGGGTGACGACAAGGTGGTTTTCCGCAAGGATGTCAGATAATCGACTTTGCGTAGAGGTCGGTGCGGCGGTCACGGAAGAAGCCCCAGTCGGCCCTGTAGCTCTCGATTTCGGCTATGTCGAAGGTGTGCGTCAGCACGCCTTCTTCTTTTTCGCCGTATTCCTTCACCAGATTGCCGGCATGATCGGCCACAAACGAATGGCCGTAGAAGGCCTGTTTGACGCCGCCGTTGTCTTCTAGGCCGATGCGGTTTGAAGCGATGACGGGGATGGCGTTTGAAACGGCATGGCCCTGCATGGCGCGCTGCCACTGCTTGTGGGTATTCAGGTTTGCGTCATACGGTTCGGAGCCGATGGCGGTCGGGTAGAACAGCAGCTCGGCGCCCATCAGAGTCATGGCGCGGGCGCATTCGGGGTACCATTGGTCCCAGCAGATGCCGACGCCAATTTGAGCGTATTTGGTTTTCCATGCCTTGAATCCCGTATCGCCGGGGCGGAAGTAGTATTTCTCCTGATAGCCGGGGCCATCGGGGATATGGCTTTTGCGGTAGACGCCCAGGATTTCGCCGTCAGCATCCGCAATTGCCACGCTGTTGTAGTAGCGCGGGCCGTCTTTCTCGAAGAACGAGATGGGCAGGACAACCTTCAATTCAGCGGCCAGTTTTTTGAGGGCCAGTACGCACGGATGTTCGTTTGCCGCGAACGCCGTTTCAAACCATTTGGGTTCCTGCTTGGTGCAGAAGTAGATGCCCTGAAACAGCTCGGAGGGCAGGATGATTTGCGCGCCTTGCTTGGCGGCTTCGCGCACCAGTTCTTCGGTGCGGGCGATATTGGCCTTCATGTCGTGGCCATAGGCCGTTTGAAGGGCGGCTACCGTGACGTTGCGTTTATCCATGTTTTTCCTATCTAATGCCAGCAATCAGCAAAATCAAAACCTTTGGGACAGCTTTCGCCTGTTCCCATTTTAAAACCCTTGCTACGCATGCAATTAAGTAAATACTTTGCCGCAGACTCTGAATTTTCGCTCTCTTTGTACTTGTCAGATACAAGCATTTTG
>JAGWXJ010000114.1 GCA_018969935.1 Alphaproteobacteria bacterium
GCAGGCCGATACCGGCACCAAGATGATCCATCTGGGCAAAAACACGCGCAGCCGCATCATCGCCAAAACGATTTCCGCAGGCAAATCGGATTCAACGTACAGGGGGGCCGTGAAAATTTTGCCTAGGGCGGAAGGCGCGCGCAATTTCACCCAGTGCGATAGCCTCCTGATTGGTGACCGGTGTGGCGCCCATACCGTCCCGTACATCGAGTGCAAAAACAATTCGGCCGCCCTCGAACACGAAGCCACGACAAGCAAGATTTCCGAGGATCAGCTGTTTTACTGCCAGCAGCGCGGCCTTTCGGAGGAGGAGGCGGTAGCCCTTATCGTCAACGGTTTTTGCCGTGAGGTTATGCAAAACCTGCCCATGGAATTCGCCGTAGAAGCTCAGAAGCTGGTTGGCATAAGTCTTGAAGGGAGTGTGGGATGAGCCAGACCCTGCTTGGCATAATCGGTCTTATCGGCGCGGCATGTCCCGTCGTTATGTACTATTTGCTGGAGCAGGAGAAAATTAACCCCAAAAGCACGTTGTACTTCGGGGTGAATGGTGTTGGCTCAGTGCTCATTATTGCGGCCTCGGTCGGCCAGTTCGATTGGGGCGATATCGGCGCAGTACTGATGGAAAGCGCGTGGCTGGTTATCAGCCTGATGGGCATTTACAAAGTCATGAAACCGAAAACATCCGTATAAGCCTTAGGAGCGAGCTTATGAATAGACTGAAACTCGACATCATTCTTGAAGAAAACCTGAAAGAGGGTGAATTCGAAATCAACACCAACTATGTCCGCGTGGCCAAAACCGGCCGCTACGAGTACGTGGCAAACATAGCGCACAAAACCCCGCTGAATTTCTCCACAAAAAAAATCGTGGGTGACAGAACCTTCTCGTCCAAAGAGGAAGCGGAACGCGATTTGCGCGCGAAGCTCGAGGATGCAAAGGCGTCACTCCGAAAAGGATAAGAATGCTGCAAATCAAAAACCTCCACGCCACGATAGACGAAAAGGAAATCCTGAAAGGCATCGACCTCACGCTCGAAGCCGGCAAGGTGCATGCCGTTATGGGGCCTAATGGCTCCGGCAAATCGACGCTTTCTTATGTTCTCTCGGGGCGGGAGGATTATGCCGTAACGGACGGCGAGGTGCTGCTGGATGGCAAGAATATCCTCGCCATGTCGCCGGAAGAACGCGCGGCGGCAGGTGTGTTTCTGGCCTTCCAGTACCCCATCGAAATCCCGGGCGTGCAAACCACCACCTTTCTCAAAACGGCAGTCAACGCCGTCCGCAAGGCAAGGGGCGAGCCGGAACTGGACCCAGTCTCCTTCCTGAAAAAACTGAAATCGAATGCCGAAAAACTGGGCGTCCGCGATGAAATGCTCAAACGCCCCCTCAACGTCGGTTTTTCGGGCGGCGAAAAAAAGCGCATGGAAATCCTGCAAATGGCCATGCTGGAGCCCCGCGTCCTCATCCTCGATGAAACGGATTCAGGCCTTGATATCGACGCGCTGAAAATCGTGGCGGAAGGCGTAAATGCCTTGCGCGCGCCTGACCGCACGTTCCTGGTCATCACGCACTACCAGCGCCTGCTTGATTACATCGTGCCCGATGTCGTGCATGTTCTAAGCGCGGGCAAAATTGTCAAAACAGGCGGGGCCGAACTTGCAAAGCAACTGGAAGAAACCGGTTACGCAGGGTACATCGCGGCATGAAGTACACCCCCGCCAACGCAGAAAGCTTTTTGGCGCAAGCCGAAGAAGCGGGCTGGAAAGCGCCCGCGCTTGAACAGCTGCGCACACGCGGCCTGCCAACCCCGAAGCTCGAACGCTGGAAGTACACAAACTTGGCTGGCTTCGCGCAGTCTGGCGCAAAACCCGCTACCAAAGTAGCCCTTAATGCCAACCCCGTGGCGCTGCCATGGATGCTGCAAACCAGCCGCAAGTTCCTGTTCGTCAACGGCCACATGGTGCTGGGTGATGCCCGCCTAAAGGTCGTGCCCGACAATCTGGAATCCTCCGCGCTCGATAGGTTCGGCGATGAAATGCTCTGGGCCCTCAACACGGCCCTGATGTCCGATGGGCCCAACATCAACATCCTCGAAGATGGTGCGGTGTTTGAAATCATCCATGTAGGGCAGGGCGGTGATGCACCTTTGCTCGCTTCGCCGCGCACGGCCATCCGTGTGGCAACCAACACCTCCGCCACCGTCATCGAACAGTTTCTGGCCGTGGGCGATGCACCTGTACACACCAACCACGCAACCGAAATCAATTTGAAACCGGGTGCAAAACTCAACCATATCCGCATCCAGATGGAAGCATCCGAACGCACGGTGCTAAACACCCTGCACGCCCGCGTCGCGCGTGACGCTTCGTACAACGCGCACTTCCTGAACCTTGGCGCATCCCTCAGCAGGCAGGAATATTGGGTGGAGCTTGAGGACAACAATTCATCCTGCGCCATCAAGGGCGCTCAGCTCATGCATGGCCGTCAGCACATGGATACAACCGTGCATGTTGATCATAAGGCCCCGCACTGCGCCTCCAATCAGACAATCCGTAACGTGCTGGCAGGCGAGGCCGTGGGCGTGTTTCAGGGCAAAATCCACGTTGACCGCGTGGCGCAAAAAACCGATGGCTACCAGCTTTGCAACACGCTCATGCTCTCCGAGCGTGCGACCATGAATACGAAGCCCGAACTTGAAATTTACGCCGATGACGTCAAGTGCTCGCACGGCACGACAACGGGCAAGCTCGATGAAACGCCGCTGTTCTACATGCGCGCCCGCGGTATCCCCGAGGCCGAGGCGCGCCGCATGATGCTATTGGCCTTCATCGGCGATTTGTATGACGGCCTGCCCGAATTTGTAGGCACCCCCATCGCAAAACATGTGGAAGGCTGGCTAAACCATGTCTGAGTGGCGCGCCGATTTTCCGGCCCTTCAAGGCACCATGAACGGAAAGCCGCTGGCTTTCCTTGATTCCGCTGCCAGCGCGCAAAAACCTCAAGTCGTGCTCGATAAGGTTATGGCCACGCTGTCGGGCCATTACGCAAACATCCACCGCGGCCTCTATGAATATTCGCAGCGTACGACAGCCGAATTTGAAGCCGTGCGCGGCAAGGTCGCAAACTTCCTGAACGCGAAGTCCGAAAACGAAATCGTCTTCACCCGCAATTCGACCGAGGCCATCAACCTGGTGGCCCACGCATGGGGCCAGCATTACCTGCACGCCGATGACGAAGTCATTCTGACGGAGATGGAACACCACGCCAACATCGTGCCGTGGCACCTTCTGCGCGACCTTACGGGCATCGTCATCAAATACATCCCCGTTACGCAAACGGGCGAGCTGGATTTAAGCAAGCTTGAAGGCCTGCTCACCAAAAAAACGCGCCTTGTGTCTTTCGTGCATGTATCAAACGCCCTCGGTACCATCAACGATGCGGCAAGCATCGTGGCGCAGGTCCGCGCGTATAATCCCGATATCAAAATTCTGGTCGATGGTTCGCAGTCCGCAGTGCACATGCCAACCGACGTTCAAAAGCTGGGCTGTGACTGGTTTGTCTGCACGGGCCACAAGCTCTATGGGCCGACAGGCGTAGGCGTATTGTGGGGCAGGGGCGAGATACTGGCCAAAACGCCGCCCTATCAGGGTGGCGGCGATATGATCGAGCGCGTGGCCCTCCACGGCATCAAGTACCGCGAGCCGCCCCAGCGTTTCGAGGCCGGCACCCCCCCGATAGTCGAGGTAATTGGCCTCGGCGCCGCGATTGATTATATGCAAGGGCTTGGCTGGGATAAAATTACCGCGCATGAAAACGCGCTCTCGCGCCAGCTTTACGGGCGCCTCTCTGCACGGAAGGACCTGCGCATCATCGGCACATCGCCCAACCGCGCGGGCATCGTATCCTTCCTCATGGACGGCGCGTCATCCGCCGATGTCGGCATGATCCTCGACCAGTGCGGCGTAGCCGTGCGCACGGGCCACCATTGCTGCCAACCGCTTCTGGGTATTTTTGGCGTGGAAGGTACAATCCGTGCTTCTCTGGCCTTGTATAGCACTGAAGCCGATATAGATGCCTTGGAAACAGGCCTCGACAAGGCAAGGAAACTGCTCGCATGAAACCCGTCGCCGATACCGAAATGGCAAAACGTGCCTTGGGTGATGAGTGGGACCCGATGTCGGAACCCCCGCACACCGAACACACCGACCACAAACTCTGGGGCCAGATGCGCAAGGCCCTGTGCGATGTCTATGACCCTGAAATTCCGGTAAGCATCTACGAACTGGGGCTGATTTATAAAGTCGTCGTAACCGACGCCGATGGCGTATCCGATGTCTACGTTGAAATGACGCTCACAAGCCCGCACTGCCCTGTAGCACAGGATATGCCCGGCATGGTGCAGGGTGCCATCATGCCTATCCGCGGCGTGGGGGAAGTGAAGGTGGATATTGTCTTTGATCCGCCGTGGGATAAATCAATGATGTCGGAAACGGCAAAACTGCAACTCAATATGTTCTGAAACCATGGGCCCGCTCGTCACCATATCCCCTGAAGCTGCCGCGTTTCTGGCCCCCAAGCTGGGCGGTTCTGCGGGCCTGCTTGTGACCATCAACAAAAAGGGCTGCGCTGGCGGTGAATACGAATTCGCACCCATTAATTCCGATGCGGTAACCTCCGCCCTTGATTGCGTGGAAGACAAGGGCATCAAAATCTACTTCGAGAAAAAGTATCTGCTATCCCTCATGGGCGCCGAGTTGGTGTTGCTACAGGATAAATTCAACACCCGCCTCGATTTCAAAAACCCGAACGAGGTATCACGCTGCGGCTGCGGCGAGAGTATCCAGCTTCCATCCTGAAAAACAAAACGGCCCGCAAAGGGCCGTTTCAAATTAAAGCTTAAGCCTTTTTTCAGGCAGCGGGGCCGCCCGACATACCTTGTGGGCCTCTGTTACGGAGTTCGTTGCTGCTGCCATTGATGGCTGCAACCTGTTCCGCATTTCTTTTTGCTTCATCATAATCGCCGTAGGCAAGTTCGGTTGCCGAGGCGCTCAGGCGTGTGGAGTTGATGGTTCTCATTTCCCTTATTAGCTGGTTTCCCAGCATACCCTCATGATTTTATTCTTTTTTTTCCGAGGCTTCAGCCATATCTAGGGCATAGGCCTCATATAAGGTACGATACCCCATATGCTCAAATTCGTCAATTATTTCCAATAATCCAGTCCTTTTAACGATCTCGTACACCACAACCGCTTGGTACATGGTGTAATCCCTTTTCTTATCAACGAGTTGCTTGGCAAATCGTTCCTTCCCCGCACTGATATTGGGGGCAGGCAATTCCCCTGAAACCTGCTGATAAGCTTGCCTGATAGCCCCCGCAAGGTGGATAACGGCGCGGGCAGGGGGCATGTCCTGCCCGGCTGGGCAGCTTATATAAACTGCTGATTTATCAGGCAAATATCCAAAATCCTGCTTGTTCCTGAGGACATGCATTTCAATGTTTTTGTCACGGACAAAGGCGAGCATTTCTGCGCCTAGCTCTGATTTTGCTAACAACTTTTTTGCGGCCTCAAGGATAGCGGCCTCGTTTTCATGGCGGAAGGTGCCTTGCGGTCCGGTCGTCCCGCGTGGCTTCAGGGCCTTGTTCAGTTTTGCAATCAGGTCCGACATCAGTTCACCCCTCCGGGTGCCATGAGCATAGCGTGGTTGGATATTTCGATGATGCCGTCAGGCTGTACCGTCAGCGTGGCCTTCAAAAGCACGCCAGCAAAGTACAAAACGCCCTGCACCAGAAACATGTCGCTCTCGCGGTCGTATTCCACGCTGGGTTCAACATAGTGCTTACGGATCTGGAATTGCTGGTCAAGGCTGAGCGAGTCCATGAAAGGCAGGTCATTCGGGTCGCGGATAAGGAAGATATCGCCTTCCTCGGTGGTCACGTTCTTGAAGAAGAAATCCACGTATTC
>JAGWXJ010000115.1 GCA_018969935.1 Alphaproteobacteria bacterium
CGCAAATGCGCAGCCCCTGGCCCATAGCCCAGCGCCACAAGACCGAGCCGCCGAAGCGCCGCGCATGGCGGCCCCTGCCCCAGCGCCGCTTGCCGGCGGCAGCCACACGGCCCTGCGCCAAAAAGCCATTGATGCCGCCAAAGCCGCCAACACGCTTGATGAACTGCGCGAAGCCATCAGGGCCTATGACGGGCTGGATGTTAAGCGCACGGCCACCAACCTTGTATTTGCGGACGGCAACCCCAAGGCGCGCGTGATGGTGATAGGCGAGGCTCCGGGGGCGGATGAAGACCGCCAGGGCCTGCCTTTTGTGGGCGTCAGCGGGCAACTTTTGGACAAGATGTTTGAATGCATCGGCCTTTCCCGCAAGGCGGAGGAGCCTGCGAAGGCGATTTATATATCCAACATCCTGAACTGGCGCCCGCCCGGCAACCGCACACCGACAGAGGCCGAGATAGCGCTGGCCCTGCCGTTTATTGAACGGCATATCGCGCTGATTAAACCTGATTATATTGTGCCTATGGGCGCGGTTGCGGCGAAGGCGCTAATCAATATGGACCAGTCAATATCCCGCCTGAGGGGCAAGTTTTACACGTACACCCCCGTAAACGCAGGTATCGGTGACGGGCTTGAAAGCCTTGCAAATACGAAGATGATCCCGACTTACCACCCATCCTTCCTGCTGCGTACACCCCTCCAGAAGAAGAAGGCCTGGCAGGATTTGCTGATGCTTCAGGCCGAACTCGGTAAGTAATTTTCTTTCATTAATACGACAAAAAGATGCTTTGCCGACTCGACTCTTGGGCTCAGCCCCGCTATCGGGGTTGGCTTATGGCGCTGTTTTTACGCCTTTTGCTGGTCGCCGCCGCTTTATTCTGGGTGTCGTATCCGGCCCGTGCCGACACAAACGGTATGGACAAGGCCTATCAGGACCACATTATCGACGCTTCGCTCACCGACACCAGCGTAGCGCCCGAAGTTATCGCGAAGCTGCACCTTACTGACAAGGATGCGGAAACATATTCCAAGATATTTGCAGCGCATGGGCGTGGCGATCGCAAAGGCGCCGAAGCCTTGGCCAAAAAACTCAGCGACCGCAGCCTTGTAGACTGGGCGCGTGTGCGCAACGGGCACAACCCTGCGATATGGCTGCCCGAAACATCGGGCGGGTATGCGCGCACCTACCGCAGCCCCCTGCACAAGGACAAAGCTGCACGGGATGCGGCGGATGATATTGCGCTTTCGGTTTCAGTCCTTTTGAAAACCGATGATATTGCGCGGGCGATAGATGTTACCAAGCGTGCGGCTGCCGTTGGCACCATCGACCGTATTGAAGCAGCAGCCCAATACGCCCGCATTGCCGCAGCCTATTTGTATGCCAACAAGCCTGCCGATGCACTTTCGTATGCGCATCTTGCCTTGCAAATCGGCGGTATCAAAACACCCGATGCCGCTTGGGTTGCAGGCCTTGCAAGCTGGCTACAGGGCGAGAGCCGCAGGGCTGCGCAATATTTTGCGTGGGTCCCGCGCTCGCCCTATGCGGGGCCTTGGCTTAGATCAGCGGCATCATTCTGGGCGGCGCGGGCGATGATGCGCGAAGGGCAGTATGCCCTTGTCAGCGAGTGGTTGCGCGAGGCCGCCAAAAACCCGCGCAGTTTTTATGGGCTGATTGCCACGCGCGCCCTAGGTACACGTTTTGATTTCAACTGGATTGCGCCGCCGTTTACCCCAGCCCATGCAGCCGTACTTAAAAGGTACCCTGGTGCCGTGCGTGCCCTGAAACTTGCGCAAGCGGGGCAATACGACATGGCCCGCATTGAACTAGCGTTGCTTGATGCCAATGCCGCCCCGCAATGGCGCGAAGCGCTGGCCGCGCTTGCGACCACATCGCTGAAACCCGATACGGTCATGAAGGTATCCGGCATCCTGATGACGCCCGATGGCCGCCCGCTGGACCTTGCCATGTACCCCGTGGCGCCGTGGCAGCCGCGCGACGGTTTCAGGCTGGACCCTGCTTTGCTGCATGCCTTTGCACGGCAGGAATCAGGCTTCAAACCTGCCGCGCGTAATAAGGCAAGCGGGGCCACCGGCCTTTTGCAGCTGATGCCGCGCACGGCCCGCAGCTTTGATAAAAGCCTTGATGAATCCACGCTTAAAAACCCGCAAGTCAGCCTAGCCCTTGGCCAGAAATACCTTGAGGACCTTCTGGACATGACGGACGGCAATTTGTTCGAGGCCGCGATTGCCTATAACGCAGGGCCCGGCAACCTTGGCGAATGGAAAGACCGTTTTGCAGGTGTTGATGACCCGCTTTTGTTTATCGAGCTTATCCCCTTTGGCGAAACACGTGCCTATGTTGAACGCGTGATGGCGAATTACTGGATATACAGTTTACGGATGGGTTTTGGCGTTGCATCGCTTGATGCGGTAGCGGCTGGCAAGCCTGCCATTTACGCCAGCTACACCAAGCCGCGCGATGAAGCGGTTTATGCTTCCGTCAGCAGCGCCAGCAACCGCTGATGCAACACCTTATCGCCGCAGGCCAGCGTCTGGCCTGAACAATTATCAAGCGTAATTGCACGGCCTTGCCAATCCGTAATGACACCACCAGCGCCTTCGACAATAGCCACAAGGCCCATGATATCGTGTGCCTTGAGCGATGCTTCCAGCACGGCATCGGCGTAGCCTGAGGCCAGAAGCCCGTAGGCGTAACAATCACCGCCGTATGTCTGGTAGCCCGTTTCATCGCAGAACTTTTTATAGGCGCGTTTTTCGGCATCCGATTTGAACATATCGGGTGAAGTCAGGATGGTGCGGGCCTGCGCCATATCTGGGCATTTGCGTGTTTTTATGATTTGTCCGTTGTGGATTGTGTTGTGCCCTTTAATGCCTATCCAGCGGTCCCCGATAATCGGTTGGTCCAGCAGGCCTGCAACCGGCACACCGTTTTCGCACAATCCAATCACGGTTGTGAACGTTGCGCGGCCCACGGCGAATGCGCGTGTGCCGTCGATGGGGTCAATGACCCAGACGCGGCCCGAGGTGCCTTTGGTAATCCCATATTCCTCGCCCTGAATGCCGTCGGCGGGGTAGGTTTTTGCAATCAGTTCGCGCAAGGCTTCCTCGGTTTCCTTATCAGCCTGCGTGACCGGATCACCCTTCGATTTGGCCTCGAAAGCGAAGGTGCCACGGAAATACTTGCGGATAACTGAACCGGAAAGGCCCGCCAGCGTATTCATAAACTCAATCGTCTCTTGCATTTGCCCTCGCTTATCGCCAAGAATATTCCCGTTTTCATGCATAACAGCAAGGTTTTACCCATGGCATCGGTCAAGGATATACGTTCCGAGTTTTTGAAATTCTTTGTGTCCAAGGGGCATACGGAAGTGGCATCTAGCCCGCTTGTGCCGCAAAACGACCCGACACTGATGTTCACCAACTCGGGCATGGTACAATTCAAGAACGTATTTACGGGGCAGGAAACGCGCCCATACAAACGCGCGACCACTGCGCAAAAATCGGTCCGTGCGGGCGGCAAACACAACGACCTTGATAACGTTGGTTATACGGCGCGCCACCACACCTTTTTTGAAATGCTGGGGAACTTCTCGTTCGGGGATTACTTCAAGGAAGACGCGATTGCCTTTGCATGGGAGCTGGTGACCAAAAACTACGGCATGAACAAGGACAAGCTGCTTGTGACCGTCCATAGCAGCGATGAAGAAGCCGCCGCCATCTGGCGCAAAGTTGCGGGCTTCAATGATTCAAAAATCATCCGTATCCCCACCAATGACAACTTCTGGATGATGGGCGATTTTGGCCCGTGCGGCCCCTGCTCGGAAATCTTTTACGACCAAGGCGACAAGCTGCAAGGCGGCCCCCCGGGATCGGATGACCAAGACGGCGACAGGTTCCTTGAATTCTGGAACCTCGTTTTCATGCAATACGAACAATCGCCTGACGGCAAAGGCGGGTACAACCGCGTGCCGCTGCCCAAGCCATCCATCGATACCGGTATGGGCCTCGAGCGTATGGCTGCGCTTATGCAGGGCAAGTACACCAACTACGATATCGACCTGCTTCGTTCCATCATCGAACACGTTGCCCAAATCACGGGCGTAAACCCAGATGGCCCGCAGGCCCCAAGCCACCGCGTGATTGCCGACCACCTGCGCTGTTCGTCATTCCTGCTGGCTGACGGCGTCATGCCTTCCAACGAAGGGCGCGGGTATGTGCTTCGCCGCATCATGCGCCGTGGTATGCGCCACGCGCACATTCTGGGCGCGAAAGAGCCGTTGATGCACAAGCTGGTGCCGACCCTTATTTCCACGATGGGCGAGGCCTACCCCGAACTGAAACGCGCTGAGGCGCTGATCACCGAAACGCTGAAGCTTGAAGAAACGCGTTTCAAACGCACGTTGGATCGCGGCCTTAAACTGCTGGATGACGAATCCGCATCGCTTGTCAAAGGCGGTACGTTTAGCGGTGAAACGGCTTTCAAACTTTATGATACTTACGGCTTCCCCGTTGACCTGACGGCGGATGCCCTGAAGCCACGCGGTATTGCCGTTGATATGGACGGCTTTAACACAGCGATGGAAGCGCAAAAGGCCGAGGCACGTAAAAGCTGGGCGGGTTCAGGCGAGGCTGCGGATGCCAAAGTCTGGTTTGAAGTACTGGATGCGTGCGGCCCCACGGAATTTTTGGGTTACGCGCAAGACACCGCCGAGGGCAAAGTACAAGCCATCATCAAGGACGGCGCGCGCGTGAAATCAGCCAAAGCGGGCGACAAGGTTTATGTGGTTGTAAACCAGACGCCGTTTTATGCCGAGAGCGGCGGCCAAGTTGGCGACACAGGCAGCATCAAAGGTGACAAGCTGCGCGGGCAGGTAACAGATTGCCAGAAATACCTCGGTAAAATCTGGGCCCATGAAGTGACTATATCGGAAGGTGCAATTTCCGAAGGTGACGGCATTGACCTGACCATCGATGTTGCACGCCGCAATGCCATCCGCGGGGCGCACTCGGCCACCCACCTTTTGCATGAAGCGTTGCGCCGCCGCCTTGGCGACCATGTTGCGCAAAAGGGTTCATTGCAGCAGGAAGGCCGCACACGTTTTGACGTGACGCAGCCCGTGCCGATGAATGACGATGATATTGCCGCTGTTGAAGCGGAAGTGAATGCGCGCATCCGCGCGAATTCGGAAATCACGACCCGCGTACTGCCGCTTGAAGAAGCCCGCGAAAGCGGTGCGCGCGCATTATTCGGTGAAAAATACGATAGCGAAGTGCGCGTCGTTGCAATGGGCGGCGTTGATGCCGGCGAGAAGCATGAATTCTCGGTCGAGCTTTGTGGCGGTACGCACGCGAAGCGCACGGGCGACATCGGCGCTTTCAAAATTATTGCCGAATCCGCTGTATCGGCCGGTATCCGCCGTGTTGAAGCGCTTACGGGTGACGCCGCTATAGCCTATATGGCGGGGCGCGATGCCATGCTGCAAAAAACGGCGGCGCTGCTCAAAGCATCGCCTGACGATGTTGAAACGCGCGTCGAAGCCTTGCTGGACGAGAAAAAGCGCCTCGAGAAAGAAGTATCGGAACTGCGCCGCAAACTGGCTGCCGGTGGCGGCAGCAGCGCAGCCGCACCCGATGTGAAAGACATTGGCGGCGTGAAATTTACCGCGCGCGTTTTGCAAGACATGCCCGCGGGTGATTTGAAGCCCCTTGCAGATGATCTTAAAACCAAGCTTGGTTCGGGCGTGATTGCGCTTGTGGCCGTGAACGAGGGCAAGGCATCACTGGTTGTGGCTGTGACTGACGACCTGACCAAAAAGTTTTCGGCCGTTGACCTTGTGAAGGTAGGGGCTGAAGCACTTGGCGGCAAAGGCGGTGGCGGCCGCGCCGATA
>JAGWXJ010000116.1 GCA_018969935.1 Alphaproteobacteria bacterium
TGCCGATGGATGCACTGAGCCGAAGCGACACACTGGAAAGACGCATGAAGCGCCAGTTGTGCTGCCCCGTCTTCAAGAAGCAGGTAGCCGAACGCGTGTGGCATGCACGCCTTAACCGCGACGTGCCCGGACTTACGCTTGACGCCGAGGACCTTGGTGTCGGAGAATTGGAGCAACTAGCCCGACAACTCCGAGAACATGATTTCTCTTTTACGCCAGGCCTTGAGCCCCGCATCATCCAAAAGCCACGAGCAGAACCCCTGCCCTTCGTGCATGGAAGGCTTACGTTTAATCCGTAGCAAAACGGCGCGACGCATGGCCTTAAGGGCAGACCCCGCGCGCGGGGATATATGCCTAGTTGTGCCAAAGCGCGTATCCGAAAAAACAGCGTGGAAATTTGCGACCGACAATATCGGCTGGATTGAGGCACGATTGTCACGAATGCAAAAGCCGGTGCCATTTGCCCATGATTCAGTGTTGCCTATCTTCGGGCAGGAGCGCCGCATTGTTGTAACCCGTACGGGCGGGCGCACAACAGCCTGCACATTGACCGACACAACGCTTGAAGTACACACCCCGCGAGAAAACCCCGCCAACAACATCAAGGCGTTTTTGCTGGACCAGCTGCTTGAAACCATCCGCCCCGCTGCCGAAGCCAAGGCCAGAAGCATTGGTAAGGCCATCCGCAAGATAACACTGCGCGATACGCGTACCCGCTGGGGCAGCTGCGGGCCTGATGGCAACCTGATGCTGTGCTGGCGTCTGGTGTTTGCGCCGATGCAGGTGATTGACTATGTGGTGGCGCATGAAGTTGCGCATTTGCAGCACCTTGACCACTCGCGCCGGTTTTGGGAATTGTGCCACCAGCTTTCCGATGACATGCACGGCTCCCGCGCTTGGCTGGAAGCCAATGGCGACAGCCTGCTCAGATACGGTTTACGGCCATAAAATCGAGGGCGGATTGCAAAATAAATTGCGCTGCCAGCGCATCGACCGCCTTTTCACGTTTGGCAAAGCTTAAATTCATATCGCCTGCCATGAGTGTATGCGCGCTGTCGCTGGACATGCGTTCATCCCATACCGCCCACCATAAATTCAGGCGCGGGGCCAACATGGCCATGTAATCCTTTACCGATTGCGTGCGAGGGCCTTCACGCCCCGACATTTCCAAAGGCCAGCCTATGATAAGCCCTTTCACACCATAATCGCGGATAACGGCCTCCAGCGCCTTCACATCGGCCTCGAATTTGCCGCGCGAAATGGTTTTTAGGGGGGTTGCGACATTGTGCGCAGGGTCGGACAGGGCCAAACCCAGCGTTTTGGTGCCATGGTCGATGCCCAAAAGCCTGTCACCCACGGGGCAGGTGGCCATCATTGCATCGAGATGTTGAACCTTGAACGATTTCATACTACTAAAGTGGCTTATGAGCATCGATAACGCAACTGTCACGAAAATCGCCAACCTTGCCCGCATCCGCGTGGAGGAAGACGAAAAAGCCAAATACGCCGCGCAAATCGGCGGTATCATGAAGTGGATCGAGCAGCTGAACGCCGTGAATACAGACGGTGTAGAGCCGCTTGCCAGCGTCATGGACATTGCCCTGCCGACCCGCAAGGACGTTGTTAACGACGGCAACATCCAAGCCGATATCCTTGCCAATGCGCCTGAAGCCGTTAGCGGCTTTTTTGCCGTTCCTAAAATCGTCGAATAACAAGAAAGATAAACACAACCATGAAACCTTCAGTCATGTACATCGTCCTTGTCGCCCTTTTCATCGGGGCCGGCTTGTTTGCCATGGGCCGTATCCAGAACAACGCGCCTGAAATCAGCATGCCCGAGCAAAATACCGTTGCCGAGCAGCAGATGTACGACATGCTGCCATCCGCAACCGAAGACAAGGATGTTAACGCGATTGCCCCTGCCGCGGGTGATGCGACCACGCAGAAAACCGCTGATGAGCCGGCCGCCAACGAGAGCGAAGAAGCCGAAGAAAGCTCTGACGAAGAATAACCTTTAAATATACGGGGAACTAATTTCAGCCCCCCTCCGTTTGTTCATCAACAATGGAGGAAAACATGAAAACACTCGTCACACTGTCCCTTTTCGCAGCAACCCTTGCTGTAGCGATGCCCGTTGAAAGCGCGCGCGCCGAACAATTTTACACGAAGAGCAATATCGCGGCTGGCGCTGCGGTGAAGGAATCTTCGCTGACCGTTGGTACGCGTCGCGTTGGTATGGTGGGCTACCACCCTTACCCGCTTGTTGTCAGCCACACGGACAGCAGCACCGTCAGGACCAACGCCCAAGGCGATGTAACGACCAATAACAGCGTTATCACCAGCCAGACTTACCAGCCATATGCTTATACGACTGGTGGTGGTTCCTACTACACCAGCACGGGCACCAAATATTACGGCAACGAAGGCCTTGATATCAAAGTCCGCAATACGGGTTCGTTCAACGACTAAGCCCTAGTTTCACCAGTTGGCGGGTATGACTGTTCCCCTATGGTTACCCGCCTGTAACCGCCGCGCCCTTGCCCCTTAAGGTTCAGGCGCGGCGGTTTGTTTTTGAGGGGATTTCGGGAACCTTTTGAGCTGCCGTTGGTAGGCAGGGCATGCCACAAACTATGGAGGTACCCATGAAAAAAGTTGCTACTTTTGCCTTTGGCGTTGCCGCACTTACGGCCCTTGGCCTTTTGGAAGCCCGCGCCTTTGACCTTAACGACATTAGCGCAAGCGACAGGGCCGCCATTGCCAAACAGGCCCCTGCTTACGGCGGTGCCGTGGTTGAAAAAATGTCGCAGATTTACCCTGATGTTAACAGCACCCCCGCCCCCCTCCCTGAAAGGAAGGCACAGGTGCCTTTTAACCTTACGGGGATCGAGCCAGCGGCTGGCGGCGATTTTAACCAAAAACCCGCAGATTACCGCCTGACAGGCGGCCCCGCGTTCGAGATGGCCGTAGGCCGTTTCAGCACCCCCGGTGCCGCATCCGGCCCCGTTGACGAGCAGGTAGGGGATGCCCGCCCTGCCCCCTTTGTGGACCAAGCCAAAGGTAGTCGCACAGGCCTTTAAAAAATTGCGTTTGGCGCAGGTTTTGCAGTACCGTTTGGGGCATGAAAAAGCTTATACCCCTTTCGGTACTACTTATCCTTTTGGGCGGGTTTGGCGCAGCCTTGTTTGACCATACCTTCCTCAAGGGTAGAAACGCCAGCCAGACCGGCGATAAACCCATTGAAATGCGTTATCGCCAGCTGGCCAACGGCGTCATGGTTTATGAGGAAAAGCCGATGGACGGGGATATCCAGTCCATCGAGCCTGCAGCCGGCGCCGATGCCCAAGGGGCAGAGCCCAGATTCAAGTACGACCCGCTTACCCAAACTTACCGCGTACAATCCGTTGACAGACAGGGAAATAAAGGCCAAGACATCTTCAGCACACCGCAGTAATCCGTAACTTTTGGATTGAAGATGACAGACCTGACCGACCTCACCATCACCGAGGCCCTTAACGGCTTGAAAGCCAAGAAATTCTCAGCCACAGAACTGACCCGCGCGCACATAGCGCAGATGGATGCCAACAGGCACCTTAACGCCTATATCACCGAAACCCCTGAGCTTGCCCTCAAGCAAGCAGCCGAGAGCGACAAGCGCATTGCGGGCGGCCAGATGGGCAAGCTGGAGGGCATCCCCCTCGGTATCAAGGACCTGTATTGCACCAAGGGTATCCAGACCACGGCATCGAGCAACATCCTCAAAGGGTTTGTGCCGCGCTATGAATCCACGGTATCGCAAAAGCTGCTGGACGCGGGTTCCGTTACGCTCGGCAAACTTTCCTGCGATGAATTCGCGATGGGTTCAGCCAACACGACATCCGCATTCGGTAATGTTATCAGCCCATGGAAGCGCAATAACGGCGATAGCCGCGATCTCGTGCCCGGCGGTTCATCGGGCGGTTCATCATCAGCTGTTTCCGCGCGCATGTGCATGGGCGCCACAGGCACCGACACCGGCGGCTCCATCCGCCAGCCTGCCGCGTTTACCGGCATTTGCGGCATCAAGCCCACTTATGGCCGCTGCTCGCGCTGGGGTATCGTTGCTTTCGCATCCTCGCTTGACCAAGCCGGGCCGTTTGCCCGCACTGTTGAAGACTGCGCGCTGATGCTTGAAGTGATGTCAGGCCATGATGCCAAGGATTCAACATCCGCACCCCTTCCCGTTCCAGATTTCAGCAAAGCCCTTACGGGCGACATGAAGGGCCTGAAGGTAGGTATCCCCAAGGAATACCGCATGGAAGGCACGCCCGATGAAATTCTGAAATCATGGGATGAGGGTATCCGCTGGCTGAAAGATGCGGGCGCCGAGATTGTGGACGTATCGCTGCCACACACGCAGTACGCCCTACCCGCCTATTACATCATTGCACCCGCCGAATGTTCCTCGAACCTCGCGCGCTATGACGGTGTGCGCTATGGCCCGCGCATTGAAGGCCAGAACCTGAAGGACATGTACGAACTGACGCGCGCCAAAGGCTTTGGCGCGGAAGTGAAGCGCCGTATCATGATTGGCACCTACGTGCTGAGCGCGGGGTATTACGATGCGTATTACATCAAGGCGCAGAAAATCCGCCGCCTGATTACCAACGACTTTCTTGAAGCGTACAAAAAGTGCGACGTGCTTTTGACCCCCGCCACACCTTCCGCCGCGTTTGCGATTGGCGAGAACGAGGATGACCCAGTCAAAATGTACCTCAATGACGTGTTTACGGTGACCGTGAACCTTGCGGGCCTGCCCGGTATGTCGGTGCCTTGCGGGCTTTCGGCTGACGGTTTGCCCTTGGGCCTCCAGATCATCGGGAAGCCGTGGGATGAAGCGACCGTGCTTCGCACCGGCCACGTTATCCAGAAGGCCGCGAACTTTGTCGCGAAGCCACAAACCATCATCAAAAAGGCAGCATAACAATGGCCGAGCTTATTCAAGGTGAAACGGGTGCTTGGGAAATGGTCATCGGGCTTGAAGTCCATGCCCAAGTGATTGCGAATTCCAAACTGTTTTCGGGCGCTGCCACAGCCTTCGGCGCGGAGCCAAACAGCCAAGTGTCACTGGTGGATGCCGCCATGCCCGGCATGCTGCCCGTGCTGAACGAGATTTGCGTGGAGCAAGCCGTACGCACAGGCCTTGGGCTTAATGCCGCCATCAACAAGGTTTCGGTGTTCGAGCGTAAGAACTACTTCTACCCCGACCTGCCGCAGGGCTACCAAATATCGCAGTACCAGTACCCCATCGTGGGAACCGGCTTCATCGAAATCGACATGCCTGACGGCACAAGCCGCACCATCGGCATCACGCGCCTGCACCTGGAACAGGACGCAGGTAAATCTATGCACGACCAGCACCCGACGAAATCGTACGTGGACCTCAACCGCTCAGGTTGCGCGCTGATGGAGATTGTATCCGAGCCCGATATCCGTTCAGCCGACGAAGCGGCCGCTTACCTGACCAAGCTACGCATGATTTTGCGCTACCTTGGCACCTGTGATGGCAACATGGAAGAAGGTTCGATGCGCTGTGACGTGAACCTTTCCGTCCGCCGCCCCGGTTCGCCGTTCGGCACGCGCTGCGAAGTGAAGAACGTGAACTCCATCAAGGCTGTGACACAAGCCATCGAGCATGAAGCGCAGCGCCAGATTGCGATTATCGAGGCCGGTGGCACCATCAAACAGGAAACCCGCCTGTGGGACCCCGTGAAGCTGGAAACCCGCAGCCTGCG
>JAGWXJ010000004.1 GCA_018969935.1 Alphaproteobacteria bacterium
CCAGCACCTCGGCCCACTGGTAGCTGTAATAGCCGGCCGAATACCCGCCTGAAAACAAATGCCCGAAGCTGGTGGAGATACATCCGCCCTCGTAAGGCATCAGCGAAAGGGGCTCAAGCACGCTGCGCTCGAATTTCAGCACATCCGTAATGGTCGCAGGGTCCGTGCTGTGCCAGGCCATATCAAGGGTGCCCAGCTGTACTTGACGTAGCAATGTCCAGCCGGCCATGAAGTTTTGCGATGCTTTTAGGGCATCAATCAGGTTCTGCGGGATGGTTTCGCCCGTCTGGTAATGCTTGGCAAACAGGTCCAGCGTTTCCTTTTCACTCAGCCAGTTTTCCATCATCTGGCTCGGCAGCTCCACAAAATCCCAGTAAACGGACGTGCCGGATACGGATGGCAGATCAATCTCGGTCAGAAGGGTGTGCAGCGCGTGGCCCATTTCATGGAACAGCGTTTCGACTTCATCGAAGGTAATGAGCGAAGGTTTGTCCTTCGTGGGTTTCGTGAAGTTGCACACGATGGTGGAAAGCGGCAGGCCCGTCGTGCCGTCACGCATGATGCGGCGTTCCCTGAAGGTGCCTTGCCACGCGCCCGAACGTTTGCCCCCGCGGGGGAAGAAATCGGCATACAAAAGCCCAAGGGCTTGGCCGCTGGCGGTATCAACCACCTCGAACGTCTGCACCTCGGGGTGGTAAACAGGGTAGTTTTTGGATTCGCGGAAAGTCAGGCCAAACAGCTTTTCACAGTGCTGGAAGCAGCCTTGCAAAACCGCCTGTACGGGGAAGTAGGGGCGCAGCTGTTCGGAATCGAAAGCATACTTCTTCTGCTTCAGTTTCTCGCTGTAATAGCCGATATCCCAAGGCTTCAGCTCTACACCCGCAAAGGCTTTCAGTTCGGCCAGTTCTTCCTTGGCTTTCTTCATGCCCACGTTTTTCAGGCGCTCAAGGAAGGCCATGACACGCGCGGGCGTTTCAGCCATGCGGCGTTCCAGCACAAAATCCGCGTGGGTTTTGTAGCCAAGCAGGTTGGCGCGTTCATGGCGCAGTTTCACGATTTGCAGGGTCGTTTCGCAGTTGTCATGGGCATCGCCAAAGGCGCGGGCGCCAAACGCGCGCCACATTTTTTCACGTAGGCCGCGGTTGTCCGCATAGGTCATGAACGGGCCGTAGGAGGGATAATCAAGGGTAAACAGCCACGCATCCTTGTGGCCCTTGGCCTCTGCTTCCTCATGGGCGGCGGTAATGGCGCTTTCGGGCAAGCCCGCAAGTTCGGCCTTGTCCGTCACCAGCATGCTGAAGGCTTTGGTGGATTTAAGGTAGTTATCCGAATAACGGGGGCTGAGCTTCGATAGCTCGGCATCAATGTCTTTCAGGCGTGCCTTGCCTTTTGCGTCCAGCAAGGCGCCATTACGTACAAAACCCTTCCAGTGCTTTTCAAGGGTGGCGTACTGCGCCTTGTTGAGCTTCAGGCTTTCGCGCTTGTTCCATAGGGTGTCGACAAGCTTGAACAGTTCCTCGTCTTGCGAAATCTCGGATGAAAACGCGGCCGAGATGGGGCCGAGTTTCTGGGCCAGCTCCTGCATTTCGTCGGTGGTATCGGTGCCGAGGAGGCCGTAAAAAATCTCCAGAAGGGCGGAAAGCTCCTCGTCGCAGGTCTCAAGTTCCACGATGGCCGAAAAATCGGCACGGCCCGATGCTTTAAGGGCGGCAATGCGCGCGCGGGCAAGGGCAATGGTGTCGTTGACACCTTTGATATAGTCGAAGTTCTGGTATTTCGAGAAGTCTGGCGAAGCGATCATGCCATAAATGTATGGCGTATCGCAGGTTCTGGCAATCGCTAGGGGCTAAATTACTTGGCGGCGCAGGCAACGCGGGGCATGTTGCCGTTACGGCTTCTTACAGCCGTGTTCTGGAACATGTGGATGGTAGGCCCGCTGTCTTCTTCAGTGGAAACAAGGGTCGTCATGCCAACTTCGTTACCGGCGGCGCTGACGTTTTCAACGGCAGGCTTGTACGAGCTGATGATGTGGAATTCATGGCCGGGCATCAGGTTGATGCGGTGGGTCACGCTGGTCGAGCCGCCGTTTTTGTAAGGCACGACAAACTGCATCGGGCGTGTAACCACAAGCTTGTGGTCGACCGATTGGGCTTTCGGGTTCCATACGCTGCGCACCTGGAAGTTTTTGACATCAAGGCCGCGGAATGCCGGAACATGCTTCGAGATAGCCTCGATAACGTTCAGGTACAGGCGGAAGAAATCTTTGGTTTTATAGGCGCCAACGGCCGATTGCGGGTCTTCGTTGGAATCATACGTCGCAAGCACATAACCACCGGGGCCGGCAATACGGCCAAGGGCCTTAAGGTCGGTTTTGAACTGCTCGCTCGGGAATGTGTCGTGGTTGCGCGATTCCGTGTTCGTGATAAGGCCGCCGGTGCAAATGACCAGCGTTTCCATCGGGTCGGCTTCGTTGTCGTACAGCTTGGCGGCGGCGCGGAAGTCCATGGTAATGCCGCGGTGTTTCAGCGGGCGGCCAAGTTCCTTGGCAAGGCTGGCAACGCCTTCGCAGGCAAGCAGGTTGAAGTGTTCGGAAATGTCGACTGTATCGATCTGCTCGACATTCGGCAGTTCGCGGATGATCTGGCCTTCTTTGCGCAGGAAGGCTTCTTTGGGGCCGGGGCCTACAACAACCACGCGGCGTACATTGCGCGCGCGGTTATAGATGACCGCGCTGTGGTCTTCCAGCACTTTGATATCGCCGCTGCGCGGATAGTATTTTTTGTGTAGCGTGGCCTTGTTGTAGAACGAACCATCGGGGTCCAGCTTGTAGGCGGCGTTACCAAGGGCGTTGGGCTCGAGCTTCACAAAGATATTGATGGCAATCGCCAGAAGTTCGTCAGGCGTAAGTTCGGTTTTGCTATTGGAGTTCACAGGCAACGCCCCGCCCACGCGGCCGCCGCTGCGTGCAACGCTGCACACATGGCCTTGGCCGCCATCGACGAGTTGAGCGAAGTGAACATCAGCCGGCATTTGCCTTATCCTTGGCTTTGTGTTCGACAGTGCGTGCGCGGTCCCAGATGTCATTGAACTGGATGGAGTAGGCCATCGCAACCGCAGGGTAGTTGAGGGCAATCACGGTCGGTTCGGGATTGAACAGGATGATCGCAAGCTTCTGGCCGTAAATGTAGAACGGCACGGAAGAGAACTGGTCTTTGCTGATGGCGCGGTACTGGGCAAAGTCGTCGCCCGGTACAAAGTCGTCACCTTCGCGGATCAGGAATTTGTAACCGATGTTGGTCAGGCCTTTCATGCGCTCGATGTGGACATGCACGTAATCGCCGAGTGCTTTGAAGAACTGGCGCTCGTCAACGTTGCTCACCATCACTTCCGTGTGGCCGTCGATGTTGCGCAGGGTGTTGTATATATCGTCATAGAATTGCTTGAAGCCTTCGTAGCCTTCAAACACATGGACGTCGCCGCTCTTCACGCGCACGCCTTCTTTGCCGATGAAGTCGATGCCCGCTACTTCAAAAGATTTGCGGATGATCTGCAGAGTGCTTTCACGCGCTTGCGTGTGGCCGCTCTCGATGTTGCCGATGGACGTAGTTGAAATTCCAGTACGGCGAGAGAGTTCTGCCTGTGACCAGTCGAGGAGGCCTCGAGCGCCGCGTATCTGTGCTGTCGATATCGTCATGGTTGACCGTCTTTATAGTCTTCTTGTCTGTTCCGGTACAAGGTTAATAATACCAGTTATACATAATGTCAAGTTTTGTGAAATGTAAACTGTGGATTATTTTTTTAAAACCTCTTCCATTTTTATTCTTGACAATGGAAACAGCAAGGGGGTATCTATATGACAAAAAATAAAGAATAACTTATAAAAAAAACAACAGGCCCTAAAGGCCAATTCTGCCGATTTTTGTAGGGATTTTCCGGACAAACGGCACGGTAATATAGAAGGCATATATATATATGAAACCGGCTTTGGACACGCTGATGGATAGGCTGCAAGCCACCCGTACGGAGGGTTGGCAGTACCTCGAAGTCAAGCAAATGGCTGAAATTCTGGCCCGTCACCGCGAAAAGGCGCGTATGGCCGTGCGGGAGTACCGCATGCACAAACGCACCCAAATGGCGGAACACGATGCCATCGAAAAGCTGTATCTGGGCTATGAAGCGATGTTTTTGCGCGATCATGTCCGCGATGCGGTCCGGCTTTATATCTTGGTAAACCGCGATTTTCATGAAGCCCAGCGCTCGTACCTCGAAGGCCTGAAGGCCCCGCACGGTACGGTTACGGCTAAACCGGTTATCAGGCTTGAAGGTTCCAACAAGCCTGAAAGTAAGCAAAACAGCCGCAAAAAAGCGGCGTAATGGTCACACACGGCTAATTCCCGGTAACGGGAATTTCCCCGACCCTCGAGGCTCCCCCGCTTCGGGGGTCAATTTTTTCTGATGAAAAGGGATGTAAAGGCGCAAGCCGCAAGCCCGAGCGAGAACAGGAAATTGTATCCCGCCATCGAAATCCCGAACATCGACCACGCTATCTGGTCGCACCGCGCATGGGGTGTACCCATGATGCGCGCGCGTATGGCCTCTATGCTGTCACCTTCGAAGGTGGTGGTGCAGGCCTCGGTGCCCAGCCACCAGTGCTGCTCGACGCCCACTTGGAAAAAGCCGGTTGCGGCACCGGCTGCAAACAGCAGCCCGATACCAAATATAATAAGCCGCGAAACGGGCAGGGGCGTAAAATAGGCAACCCCGCCCAGCACCATGATGATGGCATAGGGGATGCGCTGGTACAGGCACAGGATGCAGGGCTCAAGCCCGAAACCGAATTGCGCCGTATAGGCCGCCGCCAGCGCCAGCGCCGAAATAATGGCGAATATCGGCCCCGCTATAGGGGCCTGTGCAATACGGCGAATGAAAATTTCTGGCGACATGCGGCCAGTATCTACCCTATTATGGGCCGATGTCCATAGCTGCCGAAACCGCCGAACTGGTAAAACCGGAAGACCAGAAAATCCTGTTCCTCGATCTCGAGGGCGTGATGACGCGCGGCATGATGCAAAGCCTGAGCGCTGTCTGGATGTTCCACTTTGATACCGACGCCAAATACTCGGGTGCTGCGACATATCAGGTCAGCAAGCTGGTCAACAAATTCGGCTTTAAAATCGTTCTCATCACGCGCCACGGCCATAATGATAGCGAGGATCTGCGCCGCAGGCTCCGTCTGGCCAAAATCGAACCATCATGGCTCTACAGGGAAGACCCCGAGGCCATCCCCACCATCCACCAGCACAAGGGCGACTCCGTCATGGAATGGCTGGGGAGGAATACGCACATCAAAATCGAAAACACGGTAGCGCTGGAAGATAACCCCGAAAGCCTTAAAAAGCGTCGCAACGGCGGCACGGGATACCCCGAGGAAAGGATTATCCCCGTCAACGGCAGCACCGGTATGATTTTCAAGGATTATCAGGAAGTCTTGCGTCTGGTGGGTCTCGAAGATCCTACACTTTCGACAGCAGCCACTCCCCAGCAGAAAACGCAACCACAGTAAGCCCGATAACCCATGTGGTGCCTAATAGCCCTGCAATCAGGGCGGCAAGCCCGTCGCGGCAAACAATTCCCATGGCCATCACAAGCATGCAAATGCTGGGCACCGTATTGCTGAACGGGAAGGGCAGAAGCACCGAGCAGGTCATGAGCATGCCAAGGGAACCGCATATAAGTGAAAGGGCATGGTCGCTGAATTTGTCGGTCAGGCGCGGTTTGAAAAGACGCTCGAACTTTTCAATCCATGGCTTGCCTTTGCCAAAAGCCTTTATCAGGAAATCGCCCGATATTTCGTAATCCAAAACCTTTTGCGGAAGGCGCGGCGTATCGCGCCCCAAAATCATCTGGAGGCACAGGTAAAACAGGGGGATGCCCAATATGGTATCCAGCGGCGGAATTTTGGGAATGGGGATACTTAAAGGCAGCGTAAAAAGTACCAGCAAAACCCCAAAACCGCGCTCGTGCAGGGCATTCACAATATTGCCGACCTTGGTATTTTTCCCTGCAAACGGCGTCAGCACCTTTTCAAAAAGATGCGAGAGTTTGACGTCATCAAGCGGGCCGTGGGGGGTATTGTCTTCGAACTTCACGCAAAGGGGTTTGCGCCTATTTGTGCATACCGTCAAGAGGGTCTTTAAAATCCCCTTTTCTTGAATTTTCGGTGTGCTATTGATGGGCACCTAAAAACTCACCTCTAGGGAAATAAAATGTCACAATCTGCTACGAAGTCACTGCTCACGGGCGTCAATGCGGAATACATCGCACACGTCTATGCGCAGTACATGCGCAACCCTTCCTCGGTGCAACCGGGCTGGGCCTCGTTCTTCCGCGATCTCTCGGATGACGAAATCACGCTCCTTCGCGAAATGCATGGCCCTAGCTGGACGCTCCCTGAAAACCGTTCCGAAAACCGTGGCTTCACCGCAGCCAACCAAAGCAACGTCACATACATGCAGCAGCCGGCGCCCGTGGCCACGCGCCCCGCACCTGTGGCAGCCCCCGTGGCCGATCTTGGCGGCGCAGTCAGCCAGCAATCCGCACGCGATACGCTTCGCGCCATGATGCTCATCCGCGCCTACCGCATGCGCGGCCACTTCAAGGCCAACCTTGACCCGCTGGGCCTGCGTGAAGCAGCCTCCCACCCCGAACTTGAACCGCAATACTGGGGCTTCACTGCCGCCGATATGGACCGCCCGATTTTCCTCGACGGCAACCTCGGCTTCCAGCAAGCCACCTTGCGTGAAATCCTCGCCCGCCTGCAGGAAATTTACTGCAGCTCCGTCGGCGTCGAGTACATGTTCGTGACCGACCCCGACCAGCGCTTCTGGATTCAGGACCGCCTCGAAAAAGCCGAGTACCGTCAGGGCTTCTCCGCTTCCGAGAAAAAGAAAATCCTGAACGATCTCACGATCGCCGAAGGCCTTGAGAAATTCCTCCACACCAAGTTCGTAGGCACCAAGCGCTTCGGCTTGGAAGGTGGCGAGAGCATGATCGCAGCCGTCGAGGAAATCCTCGACCGCGGTTCGCAGCTCGGCCTCAGGGAAGTCGTGTTCGGCATGGCGCACCGTGGCCGCCTCAACATGCTCACCAACGTGCTCGGCAAACCCTTCGTTGCCCTGTTCTCTGAATTTCAGGGCACGCCCTCCACGCCCGATGACGTCCTCGGTTCGGGTGACGTGAAGTACCACTTGGGCGCATCCTCCGACCGCCAGTTCTCGGGCGGTACGGTTCACGTGACCCTCACGCCAAACCCCTCGCACCTCGAATGCGTAAACCCTGTGGTTGCTGGCCGTACCCGCGCCAAGCAGGAACTCCGCAAGGATAAAGACCGCCGCGAGGTCATGCCCTTCCTCATCCACGGCGATGCCGCGTTTGCGGGTCAGGGCCTCGTTGCCGAAACACTGATGATGTCCGAACTGCACGGCTACAAGGTCGGCGGTACCATGCACGTCGTCATCAACAACCAGATCGGCTTTACAACAATGCCGTCCTACTCGCGCTCGGGCCCGTATTGCACCGATGTCGCGAAAATGCTCTCCGCCCCCATCTTCCACGTCAACGGCGATGATCCGGAAGCGGTTGTACGCATGGCCCGCATGGCCATCGAATTCCGTCAGGAATTCAAAAAGGATGTCGTGCTCGATATCACCTGCTACCGCCGCCACGGCCACAACGAGAGCGATGAACCCGCGTTCACCCAGCCTCTCATGTACAAGGTCATCGCGGGGCTCGATACAACGCGCACCAAATACGCCAAGCAACTGGCGTCCGAAGGTGCCGTGTCCGAAGCCGATGGCGATGCCATGGCAAAGGCCTTCAGCGACCGCCTCGAAAAGGATTTCGAAGTCGCAAAAACCTACAAACCCAACCGCGCCGACATGCTGGAAGGCGTGTGGTCAGGCCTTGAACAGTCAATCGACAACACGGGTTCCGCCCGCCGCGCCAAAACGGCCATCAGCAAGGAAGTTGTCGAGAAACTGAAAAACGGCCTCACCACCGTCCCGTCCGATTTTGACCTCAATCCCAAAATCGCGCGCCAGCTGGAAGCCAAGAAGAAGATGTTCGAAACGGGCGAGGGCTTTGACTGGGCAACCGGCGAGGCATGCGCCTTCGGTTCTCTCCTCATGGAAGGCCACACGGTACGTATTTCGGGTCAGGATGTTGGTCGCGGTACGTTCTCGCACCGCCACTGCATCCTGTACGATCAAACGAACGAGAAAAAATACCACCCGCTGCGCAACCTCTCCGATAATCAGGCGTTCTTCGAAGCCTTCGATAGCCCGCTGTCGGAAGCAGCCGTGCTTGGCTTCGATTACGGCTACAGCTTGGCTGACCCCAACGCGCTTGTATGCTGGGAAGGCCAGTTCGGTGACTTCGTAAACGGTGCGCAGGTCATCATCGACCAGTTCATCTCCTCGGCCGAAACCAAGTGGCTGCGTATGTCCGGCCTCGTGATGCTGCTGCCGCACGGTATGGAAGGGCAGGGGCCCGAGCACTCGTCCGCAAGGCTCGAGCGTTTCCTCCAGCTATCAGCCGAAGACAACTGGACGGTGGTCAACATCACTTCGCCCGCCAACTACTTCCACGCGCTGCGCCGCCAGCTCAAGCGTAACTTCAGGAAGCCGCTGATTGTCATGTCGCCCAAATCGCTGCTGCGCCACAAACGCGCTGTCAGCCGTCTGGATGACTTCACGGGCGAAAGCATGTTCCACCGTGTTCTGTGGGATGATGCCGAAGCCACGGGCGCCATCAACAAGGCCAAGGATATCAAACGCGTTATCCTCTGCTCCGGTAAGGTCTATTACGATCTGTTCGAGGCCCGCGAGGCCAAAGGCATCAAGGATGTCGCCATCCTGCGTGTCGAACAGCTTTATCCGTTCCCTGCCGATGCACTGGCCGAGGAACTGAAGCGCTACCCGAATGCAGAAGTGGTCTGGTGTCAGGAAGAACCGCAAAATCAGGGCGCTTGGTACTACATCGACCGCCGTATCGAAAGCGTGCTTTCCTCCATCAAGCACAAGTCGGAGCGTCCGCGTTACGTTGGCCGCCCCGAGGCCGCAGCACCTGCAACAGGCCTCGCCAAACGCCACGCAGCCGAACAATCGGCGCTGATGGATGCGGCCCTCAAGGTCTGATGCGCTGAAGGCATAGGCCATACAAAACATCGATTGGTGAAGGGCGTTCAGGCTTGCTTGAATGCCCTTCATGTTTAAAGGCATCAACACGGCACTGGTCACACCTTTCAAAAACGGCGCATTCGATGAAGCCGCGTTCCGCAGCCTTGTGGAATGGCAGATTGAAAGCGGCATCCACGGCCTCGTCCCCTGCGGCACAACGGGCGAAAGCCCGACCCTGACGGATGAGGAACAGCTCAACATCATCGGTGTCTGCATCTCGCAGGCGCAAGGCCGTGTGCCTGTCATTGCGGGGTGTGGCTCCAACAACACGGCGCATGCCATACACCTGACCCAAATGGCCGAGCAGCTGGGCGCATCCGCCGCGCTGCATGTCGCGCCCTATTACAACAAACCCACGCAGGAAGGCCTGTACCAGCACTTCAAGGCGGTGCACGATGCAACCGATATCCCGATTATCATCTACAACATCCCCGGCCGCTCGGTCGTCAACATCGCCGATGATACGATGGCGCGCCTGGCGCAACTCCCGCGTATTGCGGGCATCAAGGATTCAACGGGCGACATTACAAAGCCCCTGCGCTTGCGGGAATCCTGCGGCAATGGCTTTGCCCAACTCACAGGCGAGGATGCTCTGGTTCTGCCCTACCTTGCCCAGGGCGGTCACGGCGTCATCTCGGTCACATCCAACATCGCGCCCAAACGCTGTGTGGCATTGTACGATGCGTGGTCACGCGGCGATATAGCAACGGCACAGGCCCATAATAGGGCGCTCCTGCCATTGCACGATGCGCTGTTCTGCGAAACCTCGCCAAGCCCTGCCAAATACGCAGCCAGCCGCTTGGGTTTCGGTAACGAAAGCGTGCGCCTGCCGCTGGTGCCCGCATCCGCCAACGCCCGCGCCCGTGTCGATGCCGCATTGAAATCGCTGGGCATATCCCAAAAGCCATCGGCCCAAAGGGCCTTTGTGCCCTGAGCTTGCTTTTACCCATGCCCGCCTGTACCTAAAGGGGCATGGATAACACCGCAATCATCAACCGCCTCCCGCCCGAGGGGTTAAAAACCCTTCCCGACAAAGTCTGGCCTTTCATCTGGTTTTTCCTGCGCCAGATAAAAGGGCGCTTTGCCGTACTCGCAATACTCGGCGTGTTTGGCGCGATTGCGCATACATCGGCATCCTACTTTTTTGGCCTGATTGTCGATGTCTTCGTAAACACCACGAAGGGCGGCGATATCTGGGCCGCCATGACAACGCCGCTGGCCCTGTATATCGGGCTGGTGCTTGTGGCTTCGCCCGTGCTGTACAACACGCAAGGCTGGCTCAAGGCCGTCACGCTGCCGTACTTCACCATGCTGGTGCGCCGCCAGCTGGCGCTTTACCTGCACAACCATTCCTACCGCTACTTTCAGGATGACTTCGCGGGCCGCTTGGCCGGCAAGGTCACCGAGATGCCGCACGCCATCTACATGATCATAAGCGACATCATCGGCGCGTTCATTTATGCAGGCATAACATCCGTTACAACGCTGGCCATTTTTGTATGGGTTGGCCCTTACTTTGCCATCGCAACGGCCGCGTACATCACGCTGTACTTCATCAACCTCAATTACTTCATGGCGAAGGTAACAGGGTTGTCCGAGCTTGCGGCCCGCAAGCGCAGCGTCATGCGCGGGCGCTTTGTCGATATTCTCTCCAACATCCTGCTCGTGAAAATCTTCGCAAGGCGCGACCACGAGGACCGCTATTTCACCGAAAGCCTACATGATTTCGGCGCAGCCGCCTCCGCCGAGGAAGTGAAGGTCACACGCATGTTCCGCGTCCAGCACGTCATGAACTCGTCTTTCATGATTGTCCTGTGCCTCATGGCCATCCATGGCTGGCAAACCGGCGCCATGGATACGGCGAAAATCGCGATGCTTCTGCCGCTGGCCTCCAACATGCTCAGCGCAACCTTCTGGCTCTCCGAGGTGTATACCGCCTTCTTCGAGCGCCTAGGCGAAATTCAGGAAGGCATGGATACAATCGTCCACGCCCACGATGTGACCGACAAGCCCTCCGCCCCCGCGCTTACAGTACGCAACGCGGCAATCAAGTTTGATAATGTCACGTTCAATTACCCCTCCCGCCCGATGTTTGAAGGTTTTAACCTGCACATCCCCGCACACCAGCGTGTAGGGCTGGTTGGCCCGTCTGGCGCTGGCAAAAGCACACTCATGCAACTGCTCTTGCGTTTGCATGATGTACAGGCAGGCCGTGTTGAAATTGACGGGCAAGATATTGCCAGCGTCACGCAAGATAGCCTGCGCGGGCAAATCGCGTTCATTCCCCAAATGGCCGACATGCTCCACCGCACCGTTCGCGAAAACATCGCCTACGGCATGCTCGATGCTTCTGAAGCACAGATTATAGAGGCCGCAAAAGCCGCACAGGCACATGACTTTATTCTGGGCCTGCGCGATTCCAAAGGCGGGCAGGGCTACGATGCCATGGTGGGCGAAAGGGGCGTGAAACTCTCGGGCGGCCAGCGCCAGCGCATCGCCATCGCGCGCGCCATCCTCAAAAACGCACCCATCGTGGTGCTGGACGAAGCAACGTCTTCACTGGATTCGGAATCCGAGAAACTGATTCAGGAAAGCCTGAAAACCCTCATGCAGGGCCGCACCGTTGTGGCCATCGCGCACCGTCTTTCCACCATCGCGCACCTTGATAGGCTCATCGTCATGGATCAAGGCCGCATAGAGGAAGACGGCACACACGAAGGTCTGCTGGCCAAGGGCGGGCTTTATGCCCGCCTCTGGAATCTGCAGTCTGGTGGTTTTTTGGGCGAAACCCCGCGTCATGAATTTGGTGATTGATTGGACATAAATACAAAGTCCTTGTAAAACACCTGCATGGCCAAACTAAAAAAACCTGTAAAGCTCATCGACTATGCCGCCGAGGCATCAGCCCTATTCAAACGCGCGGTGTATGCCAATATCACCGAGGCTGCGGGCTCCATGGTATTCAACCGCTGCACCCACCCGATTAGCGGCATTGATGGGCAGGATACATGCGATTTACCGGTTGATGGCATAGCCCTTATAGACCAGACAAAACAGCAGCAGGATGGCGGGCCCGCCCCCAACCGCTGCTGCGTACATTGGGAATGTGCGGCCTATAAAAGCGGCGGCGTGGATACCTCAAGGGTCTACGATGGCAGCGATTACGCATCCGAACTGGATGGCATTGTAAAAGCCGCAAAACAGGCCCTTAAACCCGGCGTATAACCACCCGTAACCCCTTGACCGTAAGGCCCCGCCGTGCCACATCTTTGGCACCGCAACTAAACGCATTTTAGGGCAATCCATGGCTAACATCGTCGTTCCCTCTCTGGGTGAATCCGTTTCCGAAGCAACCGTCGCCAAATGGCTGAAAAAAGAGGGCGATGCCGTCAAGGCCGATGAGCCGCTGGTCGAACTTGAAACCGATAAAGTAACGGTCGAGGTCAATGCGCCATCCGCAGGTACGCTCTCGCTTATCACTGTCAAGGCTGGCTCCTCCGTTAAACCGGGCAGCATCTTGGGTGAAATCGGCGTAGGCGCCCCCGCAAACCAAAGCGCAAAACCTGCCGAGGCACCTAAGCCCGCAGCGGCCCCTGCACCAGCCGCCGCACCCGCTGCATCCGATGCGCAGTCTGGCCCCGCAGCCCGCAAAATGATGGCCGATAACAACGTAAGCCCCGCCGCCATCGAAGGCACGGGCAAGGATGGCCGCGTCACAAAAGGCGATGTCATTGCCCACATGGCGGCCCCCGTGGCAGCACCGGCTCCTGCCGCTGCACCCGCACCGGCTGCCAAGCCCTCGGCCCCGCGCGAACTCAAGGGCCGCGAGGAACGCGTCCGCATGACGCGCCTGCGCCAGACAATCGCAAAACGCCTGAAGGAAGCGCAAAACACGGCGGCGATGCTCACCACCTTCAACGAAATCGATATGACGAACCTTCTTGCGCTGCGCGAGCAGTACAAGGACAAGTTCGAAAAACGCCACGGCGTCAAACTCGGCTTCATGGGCTTCTTCGTGAAGGCCGCCATTCAGGCCCTCAAGGAATGGCCTGCCGTGAACGCCGAAATTGACGGCGAGGACATCATCTACAAAAACTACTACGACATCGGCGTAGCCGTCTCCACGCCGCAAGGTCTGGTTGTGCCTGTCGTGCGTGATGCCGATACCAAAAACCTTTCCGGTATCGAAAAGGATATCGGCGACTACGCCAAAAAAGCGCGTGACGGCCAGCTCGCTCCCGCCGATATGATGGGCGGTACCTTCACTATCACCAACGGCGGTGTGTTTGGCTCGCTCATGTCCACGCCTATCCTCAACACGCCGCAGGTTGGTATCCTCGGCATGCACAAAACCCAGCAGCGCCCGATCGTGATGCCCGATGGCAGCATTCAGGCCCGCCCCATGATGTACGTGGCCCTCAGCTACGACCACCGCATCATCGATGGCCGCGAGGCCGTCAGCTTCCTCGTCCGCGTCAAAGACTGCATCGAGGATCCGGCCCGTCTGGTTTTGGAAATCTAAACTTTCCTGAATCACAAAATTTCAAATTTGGTTCCGCGGCAATTTGGTTATTGCCGCGGTTCTTTTTTGGCTGTTTAGTTTTAGAAACTACAAAAAACAAAAAAGCAGGGAGAAGTTTCTATGGCGCTATCCAAAGCGGCGGGGCCGCTCGTTTCCGTTTTTCTGGCATTCAACTTTTTGGCGGGCAACGCCGCGGCGCAGTCGTTCCTTGAGCCGCAAAAGCTTACGTTGCCAGCCCCCACGGTAGGCGAGATGGA
Organism: Alphaproteobacteria bacterium; assembly: GCA_018969935.1. GTDB lineage: Bacteria > Pseudomonadota > Alphaproteobacteria > Micavibrionales > UBA1664 > UBA6145. Next base: position 14,016 of record JAGWXJ010000004.1, read on the forward strand.
AATCGCGCGCACGGTCGTGTCCGCACGTTTGGCTGAAAACAAGGTCGGCATGCCGGGCAGCCACGGCCACAAGCTGGATAAACCTGTCGGCGCCTGCATCGTTGATTTATGGGACAACAGCATCTCCGTCACGCGCGCTCGTAAGGAATTGCAGCGCGCGGCGCTTGTGCAGTCGCTCATATCGCCTGAATTCGGCGCGGCCCTCAGGTACATCCCGCATCACCGTATCGGGCTGCACATCGCCTTCTTTGAACACAAGGCATACTCCATTTTTCCAAATAATCAGGGCTGGCTGATTGTGGACGAGGAATCCCGCTTCGATATCGCCCGCATGATCAAGGAAGTAAGCTACCCAAGCCCCGGTTACACCCGCACCGATATCGCGGTCGAATACGCGCTCGATAAACTGCAGGATTGCAAAACCGATGGTGCGGAGGGCGTCAACGTCATCGACATCATGACGGATGGCAAGCTCAACTTTGTCGGCTGCCTGCCGAACTCATACGATTGCCATCAGGGCATACCCTTTGCCCTAGCCGCGCGTAACGAGGCGGTGAAGCGCGGCGTCACCATCAACGTCCTCGCCATGGTCATTGAAAGGGAACAGGATCTGCCCGAATGGGCGCGCCGCTTCATGATGACACCGGCAGGCGAGGAACAGGTCAGCCTCGGCCTGCGGTCCGTGGGCGATACCGTGAAGCCCGGCATGCTGTTTATTTTGCCGGATGCCGAAAAGCAGAACGCCGCCGAATGGGTATCCGCCTTCAAGGAACTCAAAACCCGCAAACTCATCATTGAAATGGGCCTCGGCCCCGATGGTTGGAACCGCTTTGCACACGCCCGTGGCCTGCCGCAAATCGGCCTCGGTCAGACGGTGGTGGAGGGCAGAATTCCCGCTTCCGGCCAGCTGGCGTTAAAGCCGCAGTAAAACGGGCAAAAAAGCGTTTAAAAACAACAAGATAAAAACGTCGAAAAAAGCCGAAAATGCTTGGTTTTTAGGGCGTACTGCGCTACGCTGTCGGCTGATTTTTGCAACACGCTGGATAGCCGAAAATGAACGCGAAAAACGCACCCGAACAAACCCCGCCGAGCGGCGAGAATTTCCCCGTCATCCATCTCGAAGACGAGATGAAAAAATCGTATCTCGATTACGCGATGTCGGTCATCGTATCGCGTGCGCTGCCCGATGCGCGTGACGGTTTGAAGCCCGTCCACCGCCGCATTCTGTACGCCATGAAGGACGGCGGTTACGATAGCAGCAAGCCTTACAAAAAATCCGCGCGTATCGTCGGTGACGTCATGGGTAAATACCACCCGCACGGCGACTCCGCCATCTACGATGCTATGGTCCGCATGGCGCAGGATTTCTCGATGCGCCTGCCTGTCATCGACGGTCAGGGTAACTTCGGCTCCATGGATGGCGATAGCCCCGCCGCCATGCGTTACACCGAGGCGCGTCTGGCCAAAGCCGGCGAGGCAATTCTCGAAGACTACGACAAGGACACGGTTGATTTCCGCCCCAACTACGATGAGTCGATTTACGAACCCGTCGTCCTGCCATCCCGCGTGCCCAACCTGCTGGTCAACGGCGCGGGCGGTATTGCGGTCGGTATGGCTACCAACATCCCCCCGCACAATTTGGCTGAAGTCATTGATGGCTGCATCGCCTATGTCGATAACAACGACATTTCCATCGAGGAAATGATGGCGATTATTCCCGGGCCGGATTTCCCAACAGGCGGCCAGATCCTTGGCCGCGCGGGCATCCGCGCTGCCTACACCACGGGCAACGGCTCCGTGATGATGCGCGCCAAAACCACAATCGAGGAAATCAGGAAAGACCGTGAGGCGATTATCGTCCACGAAGTGCCCTATCAGGTCAACAAATCCAAACTGCTCGAGCGCATGGCCGAACTTGTGCGCGAAAAACAGGTGGAAGGCATTGCCGACCTGCGCGATGAATCCGACCGTGACGGCGTGCGCGTCGTCATCGAACTCAAGCGCGACGCGCAGGGCGATGTGGTTCTCAACCAGCTCTACAAATTCACGCCGCTGCAAACCAGCTTCCCGTGCAACATGCTGGCGCTCAACCATGGCCGCCCGCAAACCTTCAACCTCAAACAGTTCATCGAGGCCTTCGTCAAATTCCGCGAGGAAGTAATTACGCGCCGCACAATCTACGAACTGGGCAAAGCGCGTGAACGCGGCCACGTCTTGGCTGGTCTTGCCGTTGCCGTTGCCAACATCGATGAAGTGATTGCGATTATCCGCAACGCAAAAGACCCGCAAATCGCGCGCGAACAACTCATGGGCAAGGACTGGCCCGCGAAGGATGTCGCCCCGCTGATTGCGCTTATTGATGACCCCGAATACCCCGTGTCCGAAAAAGGCACATACAAAATGTCGGAAGTGCAGGCAAAAGCCATCTTGGACCTGCGCCTCCACCGCCTCACGGGCCTCGAGCGCGATAAAATCGGCGATGAGCTGAAAGAGGTCACGGACCAGATCCGCGAATACCTCGAAATTCTTGCCTCGCGTGAAAAACTGCTGACGCTCCTGAAAAACGAGCTGATTGCCGTCAAAACCCAATTCGGCACCCCGCGCCGTACCGAACTGGTCGAGAACTACGATGAAATGGACATCGAGGATCTCATCCAGCGTGAAGACATGGTGGTGACTGTTTCCAACGCGGGCTACGCCAAACGCGTACCGCTCAGCACCTACCGCGCGCAAAAACGCGGCGGCAAGGGCAAGTCGGGCATGTCCACGAAGGAAGATGATTTCGTGACCGACTTGTTTGTAGCAAGCACGCACACGCCTATTCTGTTCTTCACCTCGCGCGGCATCGTCCACAAAATGAAGGTCTGGCAACTGCCGCTCGGTAACGCGCAGGCACGCGGCAAGGCCCTCATCAACATGATGCCCCTCGAACAGGGCGAAAACGTCAGCGTTTACCTAAGGCTCCCCGAAAACGAGGAACTATGGGACAAGCTGGACCTGATGTTCGCAACATCCCACGGCACCGTCCGCCGCAACAAACTCTCCGACTTCCGTAACATCAGGTCATCGGGCCTGATTGCAATGAAGCTGGAGGAAGGCGAGAAGCTGGTATCCGTCAAAATCTGCAAGGAAGGGGAGGATGTACTCCTCGCCACCAAGGACGGCAAGGCGATAAGGTTCGAAGTTGCTGATATCAGGCAGTTCGCGGGCCGCACATCCACGGGCGTTCGCGGTATCAAGCTGGCCGGCAAGGATGAAGTGATGTCCATGTCCATCCTCAGGCACATCGATGCAACGCCGGAGGAACGCGCCGCCTACATCAAACGCGCGAATGCCTTGAGGGGCGCCGAGGAAGGCGACGCCGATGAGGAAGTATCGGCAGCCGCCACCATCTCCGAAGATAAATTCAAGGAGATGCAGGCAGCCGAACAGTTCCTGCTGTGCGTCACCGACAAAGGCTACGGCAAGCGTACATCTGCGTACGATTACCGCGTCACGGGCCGCGGTGGTTCAGGCATCACGAACATGAACCTCACCGCCAAAAACGGCAAAATGGTTGCAACCTTCCCCGTGGTCGATGATCACCAGATCATGCTCGTCACCAACGAAGGCCAGATGATCAGAACGCCGGTTAAGGACATCCGTTTCACGGGCAGGGCCACCCAAGGCGTCCGCGTCTTCAACGTGGAAGGCGACGCAAAGGTAGTTTCCGTCGCATGGCTCACCCACGATGAAAGTGACGATGCCGAATTGCCGGAGGGCACGGAGGGCGTAGAAGGTGATGCACCCATCACGGAAGCCTCACCCGAAACCCAGAACAACGAATAAAAGGAAACCCCGCGCAAGCGGGGTTCTAAAATGTTAGCTCTTAGTTTTAAATTCAGAGATACGAAGCTCAATATCATGCATTTCTGCAGTTTTGTTTTGTGCATTTAGCGCTTCTCTTAAATTTTTTAGACTTTCCAATACTAATGGATGTTTTGGGCCTAAAAGTCGCTCTCTTATACCAAGACCTATTCGAATAAACTTTTCAGAGTCTCCGTAGCGGCCTTGCTTATAATACACAGTGCCTAAGTCAGCATAACTGTTAGCAACGTTTATGTGCTCCTGACCAAAGATATCTTCTTTTATCGCTAACGATTTTGAGTATAGCTTTTCCGCATTATCGTAATGCCCTTCCAATGAGTCTAGGCTAGCAAGGTTATGAAGTAAGACAGCCGTTTTCAAATGATTAGCGCCGTATATCTGCTTATGGATATATAAAGATTTTTCAAATAGAGGGCGAGATTCGGCAAGTTTTCCTTGCTGCTTATATATTAAGCCAAGATTATTGAGAGCTGTGGCTACATGGGGGTGGCTGTCTCCGAAAACTCGTTTAGAGGTAAATATTACTTTCTCAAATAGTGAAATAGCCTGATCTAGTTGGTTTAGTGATTTATAAAGATAGGCAAGATTATTGAGCGTAACAGCGTAATCAGGATGATTATGGCCTAATAACTTTTCTCGTATAACTAATGCTGATCGTAGAAACTTCTCGGATTCTTGATATCTAGCGAGTATCAAATATAGCGTCCCAAGATTGTTTTGGAATTTTGTTACCTCTAATGATTGTGCACCAAAAACTTTTTCAGTAGCTGCGAGGCCTTCTAAATAAAATCTTTCAGCATCTGGGTATTTATTAGTCACTTCATACAAAGAGCCTAAGTTATTTAGAATTAAAAAAAGCCCTGCTTTGTTCGAGTTTTCCTCAGCTTTGTAAATGCTCAATGCCCTTAAATATAAAGTCTCTGCATCTATGTAACGGCCTTGAGATTTGTAAACTTCAGCAAGATTGTTTAATAGATCAGCAGCCTCTGTGTTCTTGAGAGAGAATTTCTCTTCGTGAATTTTTAGAGCTCGTTTAAAAAGATTCTCTGCTTCTTCATAATATCCTAAAAGATTCGCATTCTCCGCGTATTGAGCGAGGTAAATTGGGTTGTCGTGTTGTAAATTGCTAGCCTCTTTGGCATATTTATAAGCATCAGCGTATTCCAACTTGCTGTGGGCCAGTTGCGCCAATTGATATGCAGCTTCAGCAGATTTATCTTTACTGCTTAATAGTACTTTTTCAAAAAGTGCTTTGGCGTCCTCAGTGTTTCCACTTTCTAAGGAGCGCTTAGCTTTATCTAATTGCTTTTTGGGAATCTCTTGCTCCAAGCTGGAAAGTGAAGCTTGAGCATTTTTTAATTCTTGTCTGTACTGATTGTAGGCAAAACTCAAATCTTTAAGCTTCGCTTGAATAGCGTTTAATTTATTCTCAAGAGCTAATAATTTAGCTTTATCTGATTTGCTTGTTGTTTCAAGTTCTTTACGGACTTCCTCCTCTTTTTTTAATAAATCTTCTGCGTATTGTTGTGGGGTAATATAGGATTTTCTATCCAATTTTTTTAAATAAGTTAGTGCAGTAAAGATAAAAGCACCTACTGCAGTAATAGCTTTTACAGCATTAGAATTTCCTGAGTCTTGTAGCCAAATCCAAAGACTATCTAAATAATTCACGAAGCATCTCTTCTATTTGATGAAATCAAAGCTTATTTAAGTTATCCTGATTTTGTAAACACCAAAGCCCCGTCTTCGGGGCTTTTTTATTTTGTGCAAACGAACTGATAGGCCCCTAAAAGAGTGTTTGATATCAACCGGTTCGGTCTTGTATGTGGTAGAGCATCACGCCCGTTGCAATGGCAAGGTTCAGGCTATCCGCGCGGCCTTTCATCGGCAGTTTTACAAGCGTTGGCAACGCGCCTGAAAGTTCGGGGGAAAGCCCTGCCTGTTCATTGCCCATCACCAGCAAAACGGGTTGGGTGTACGTAGCCTCGCGGTAATCCACCGTGCGCTCCGAAAGGTGTGTGCCGATAACGGCACCCTTCCATGCGCGCATATACGCCGTAAATTCCTCGCGCGTGGTTTGCGCCATCGGCACGGCAAACAGGCTGCCCATGGATGCACGCACCGCTTCCACGGAAAACGGGTCGCAACACTGGTCGATAAGGATAACCGCATCCGCGCCCACGCCGTCTACGGTGCGCAAGATCGTCCCCAGATTTCCGGGGTCGCGCACCTGCTCAAGGGCAACGATGCAGGAATTTTTGGGCAAATCCGCAAGCGTGGATATACGCTGTTTGAAAACGCCAATCACCTGCTGCGGGTTATCCTTGTGGGATAGTTTTTCAAGCACGGCGTCATTGACTTCAAAACACTGGCCGCCGCCTGCAACGCAAGCGCGCTGCGCGCTGCGTATTTCGTTTTTGCCCGATACCTTGGTGTGAAAAACAAGGCGGTGGAGTTCCCACCCGTTCTGGATACCTTCCAGTACGTGGCGCAACCCTTCGGCAATGAACAGGCCCGTTTCGCGCCGTTCCTTGCGGCGTTCAAGGGCGCGTATGGCCTTTATCTCGTCATTCGCGGGGGATGTGATAAGGCGTGCGCTCATGCGCTCCACCGTGCGTAAAGGGAAGTGGGCAGGGGGCGCGTTGCGGTTTCATCCACCAGCACCAGCTCGCCGGAATCGATGCTGCCCTTGGTGGGCGCAACATCCGCCAGCATGTGCGCAAGCGCAACCGATGAAAGGCGCAAGGCATAGGCGGTCAATATCATGAAGGATGCGTTATCCGATAACAGCGTCGCGCAATCCTTGAGCAGCGGGCCAACATCGGTATCAAAGCGCCATACTTCGCCGTCTGCGCCTCTGCCGTATTTGGGCGGGTCGAGTAATATGCCGTCATATTTGTTGCCGCGGCGTATTTCGCGTTGCACGAATTTGCGGGCGTCCTCGCAAATCCAGCGCACCGATTTTTCATCGATTTTGGATGCCGCTTGGTTTTCCTTCGCCCACTGGATCGCTTTTTTGGATGCATCAACATGCGTGACTTGCGCGCCCGCTTTGGCGGCAATCAGGCTCGCTGCGCCCGTATACGCAAACAGGTTCAGCACTTTTAAAGGTTTGCCGTTGATGCGCTCGCGCATCCATGCCCAGTGCGGGCGCTGTTCGGGAAATAACCCCAAATGCCTGAACGCCATGAAGCGCGTGAGCATCGTCACGCCCTCAACCTCTACCGGCCACGTTTCGGGCGGGTTCTTGATTTGGAAATCCCATTGCCCGCCTTCGTCGTCTTCACGCTCCGATGCGTTCCTGAAGATGGCCTGTGCCTCGTGCCAGCGGGTTTGGGGAAGGCGGGGCGCCCACAGCGCCTGCGGCTCCGGCCTGTCCACCACGATGCGCCCGTACCGCTCCAGCTTACGGCCATGCCCGCTGTCCAGCAGGGCATACCCCTCCCAGCCGGCTTCGGGGAGCATTGTGATGGCGTTATCGTTCATGCCCGCCTGTATATCAGGCAACCCATGGATTTTAAAAGAAAACTTGTTGCCAATATACGGATTATGTTAATAAAGATAATGCCGAACAAAGCAAATCCGCCGCACGCACGCTATATTGCCCTCGCATTTCTGCTGGCGGCATCGCCCACGGCCCATGCGGCCTACCCGAAAATCGGCACCGAATTACCACCCCCGCAAATGCTTCCGTCCATCTCTCCGCGCCTGAGAAACCTATTGCAGGAAGAAGCAATCGGGCGCCTGCCGAACCCTGCGGAAACCATGTTTGAATTTGCGGTCCCGCGCCGCCTTTTATCAGCGGACATGCTAAAGGGCTTTGCGGGCACTCCTGTTGTCATCACAAACTCGCATGAATGGGAATCCGAAACCGCTTTCAGGGAATGGATGGCTGCAAACGCCCCCAAGGCCGCGGCCAAGCTGGATGAAGCCGATAACTGGTCCGAAGTTTATGCCCGCTTCAACAAACAAAAGGGGCAGGCCTTCCTGATTGGCGATGCTTCTACGCGTTTCCTGCTGGTTGATCTGCCGGGCGGCCTTATTAACCGCCTGCTTGTGTCCGAAGCCATCCAGATAGTGATGGATGCACACTTCGCCGCCCGCACATACAAGTCACTCGAACTGTTCGGCATTCAGGGCTTCAAGCCGCAGGCCGTGATAGATACGTTCATCATGTCGCAATCCCACGGCAACGTGACCGACGCCGCAATCGAGCGTTACGTGGCCCGCAACTTCCACACGCAGCCGCACATAGCCTTGCCCGTGTTTCTGGCGTGGTACGCCGATATTGCCGGCGTGAAACCGCTTGAAAGCGGCTTTGAAACCTTGAAACGTCTGGAAACCGAAGCAGCCGCCGCATACACCGCCCTGATGGCCACCCCTGAAGAAGGGCGCATAGCCGTAGCCAAGGAATGGACGGCCGAAAAAAGGGATAAAAAGCGCCTGATCGTCCCCACGGGCATTCGCGCGGCGCTTGGCCGTGCCTACCTTGCAGGCTTGCCCGTGGCAACCTTGCGCGCAAGCAAAATCAACCTTATCACCCCCATGCGGGATTTCGTAACCCCGCTCGGGCAGGCCCCAGTAGCCCCAAATCTTGCCCCGCGCCGCTGAGTGTGCTTTAAGAAGCGGGCATGACAGCCACAAAGCCCCGCATCGGCATCTACCCCGGCACATTTGACCCCATCACCAAGGGGCACCTGCATATTATCAGGCGGTGCTCGAAACTGGTCGACCACCTGATAGTGGCCGTGGCCACAAACCCCAATAAAAAGCCAATGTTCAAGCTGGCTGACCGCGTTTCCATGACGGAAACCGACATCGCCAACATGGAAGAAAAAGGCTGCCAGATAACGGTAGAGCCATTTGAAAGCCTGCTGGTGGAATTTGCCCGCCAGAAGGGCGCAGGCGTTATTTTCCGCGGCCTTCGGGCTGTTTCCGACTTCGAGTACGAGTTCCAGATGACCGGCATGAACGCCCGTCTGGCCCCCGAAATCGAAACGGTTTTCCTCATGGCATCCGACAAGTGGCAGTTCGTTTCTTCCTCGTTTTTGAAGGAAATTGCGCGCCTCGGCGGGGATATCTCCCCCTTCGTGACACCTGCCACTCAGGAAAAAATCCTTGAAGCGGTGAAATAAACCGTTTATGTAGGGGCACCTTTAAGGACGACCGCCTAGCTCAGCCGGTAGAGCAACTGACTTTTAATCAGTAGGTCCCGGGTTCGAATCCCGGGGCGGTCACCAGTTACCCCTCCCGAAAAATCACCTGTTTGAACGCGTGTTGTCCGCGTGTATTCTTGGCCGTCACCATTCCGGAGGCAACGTGAAGCAGCTCAAAGATCTATCCGAAGCCGAAGTACTCGCCCTCGCCATTTCCAACGAGGAAGAAGACTCGCGTATCTACGCAAACTTCGCGCACAAACTGCGCGCCGAGTTTCCGGCAACCGCATCCATGTTTGAAGCCATGGTGGCCGAGGAGCAAGAGCACAAGAACATGCTCCTTGCCATGTACCGCAAACGCTTCGGTGACCAGCTTCCTTATATCACCCGTCAGGATGTCAAAGGCTTCCTGAAACGCGACCCTGTCTGGCTGATGGACAATCTTCGCATTGATACGGTGCGCCGTCAGGCCGAGTTGATGGAACTGGAGGCAAGCGAGTTTTACGCTCGCGCAGCCGATCAGGCCCATGATGTGGAGGTACGCAAGCTTCTGGGTGATCTGGCAATCATCGAAAAAGAGCACGAGGCCAGAGCCGCGGATATCGAGGAAAAGACGGTCACCCGTGACCAAAAGAAAATAGAGGATGAAGCCTCGCGCCGCCTATTCGTATTGCAAATTGTGCAGCCCGGTCTGGCAGGCCTGATTGATGGCTCGGTTTCAACACTCGCGCCCATCTTCGCGGCTGCCTTTGCAACCCACAGCAGCCATGAAACTTTCCTGATTGGTCTTGCGGCCTCCATCGGCGCTGGCATCAGCATGGGCCTGACCGAGGCGCTATCGGATGACGGCGCCATCACGGGCCGTGGCCACCCCGCCGTGCGCGGTTGGGCTTGCGGTATCATGACAACGTTGGGCGGCCTCGGCCACACACTGCCCTACCTGATTGAGGATTTCTGGACAGCCACGGGCATCGCCTTTGCCGTTGTCGTCATCGAGCTTCTGGCCATTGCTTGGACGCGCTGGAAATACATGGAAACGCCATTCCACAGCGCCATCGTGCAAGTCATTGTCGGTGGTGTGTTGGTTCTTCTGACGGGTATCTTTATCGGCGGCGGCTAATAGGCAGCAGAGAAATTTTATCAGGCATCCCGCAAACTTTCGAATGCTTCACACGGCCTGAGGCCATTACTAACCGTGTACCCTTGCGCCAAAAAGACACTGACCCGTGTCCTCTCTCCATAACGCTTTGCCCGAAGGCACTACCTGCAAATTTAATACCGCATTGATTTAATCTGGTGAATATTTTTATTAACCCGACCTGATGGTCTGTATCGCCTGATCCTGCTCGAAAAGGTACAGCAGTGCACGGATGGCCTCTCCGCGCCGTGTATTCAGCATCGGGTCACGCTCGGCTATCAGTTTGGCTTCCGTATGCGCCATCAGCATTAAATCCGAATGCGCCTCGACATTCGCCATCCTGAAGGCGGGAAGGCCACTTTGTTTTGTGCCCAGCACTTCGCCCGCACCGCGCAACTCAAGGTCTTTTTCAGCTATCAAAAACCCGTCTTCCGTATCACGCATGACGCTCAGGCGCTGCTTGCCCATCTCCGATAACGGGGCGGTATAAAGCAATATACATGCCGATGCATCAAGCCCGCGCCCCACACGCCCGCGCAACTGGTGTAGCTGCGCCAGGCCAAAACGCTCGGCATGTTCTATCACCATCACGGTAGCTTCAGGCACGTTCACGCCAACTTCAATCACTGTTGTGGCCACAAGCACATCAAGCTCGCCTGCCGCGAAGGCCGCCATCACTTTATCTTTTTCGGTTGGCTTCAAACGCCCGTGTATGAGGCCCACGCGCGCGCCAAAATGTTGCTGCAAATCGGCATGGCGCTCGGTGGCGGCAGCAAGGTCCAGATCCTCGTTTTCTTCAACCAGCGGGCAAACCCAGTAGGCGCGTGCGCCGCTGGCTACTTTACGTTTTAGCCCCGCAACAACCTCGCCAATGCGGTCAACGGCAACAAGGCGCGTATCAACGGGTTTGCGCCCGGGTGGTTTTTCAAGCAGGCGGCTGACATCCATATCGCCGTACAATGTAAGTGTCAGCGTGCGCGGGATGGGCGTGGCTGTCATCACCAGCACATCGGGCGCGAGGCCCTTGTCGGATAACATAAGGCGCTGGTGCACGCCAAAACGGTGCTGTTCGTCGATAATCACTAGCCCGAGGTCTTTGAAGGATACATCCTCCTGAAACAGCGCATGCGTCCCGATGATGATTTGCGCGGTGCCGTTTTGTATGGCCGTTGTTATTGCATCGCGCGTCTTGCCTTTGTCGCGGCCCGTCAGTACCGCTACAGACAAACCTAGCGCCGATGCCATAGGCCCTAATGTTTCCGCATGCTGGCGGGCAAGTATCTCGGTCGGGGCCATCAGCGCCGCTTGTGCGCCTGCACCCACGGCATTCAACATCGCAGCCATGGCCACCACTGTTTTGCCGCTGCCGACATCACCCTGCAAAAGGCGCAGCATGCGGGTTGGGTCCGCCATATCGGCATCAATATCCGCAATCGCCATCTTTTGCGCATTCGTCATTTCAAATGGCAGCGATTTTAAAAAGCGCGTACGCAAGGCGGCATCACCCGCGAAACTCCTGCCACGCAGTTTTTTTTGCCTGAGGCGCATCATCTGCATCGCAATCTGGCGTGCCAGCAACTCGTCATAGGCAAGGCGCTGGCGGGCAGGGGCGGCGGGGTCGATGTCTTCCGCACTTTCAGGGGCATGGAGCACTTGCATGCCCTTTTTCCAGCTCGGCCAGTTGCGGGTTTTGACCAGCGGCTCGTCCAGCCACTCGGGCATATCGGGCAATAGCTTCAGGGCTTCGGCAATAGGCTTTGCCATCTGTTTGGGGCCGATGCCCGCCGTCATGGGGTAAACAGGCTCTATTTTGGCAATGCTCGCGATGTCCTCTGGCTTACCCGCATGGTCAGGGTGCACCATCTGGAGGCGGTTGTTATAAGGCTCCACCCGCCCCGATATGACGACCTGCGCATTGATCGGATATGTCTTTTCCAGCCAGTCGCGGTGCGCATTGAAAAACACAAGATCCAGAGTGGCGGTATCGTCACTGGCCACAATGCGGGCGGGCAGCCCGCGGCGCTTGGGCAGCTGGTGCTGCAAAATCGTAACGGTGGTTGTGACTATCTGGCCCGCCTTGGCCTCTTTCAGCTTGGGGCTGTGGCGGCGGTCGATGAGGTCTATGGGCTTATGCCATAAAAGGTCCAGCACCCGCTCGCCCCCCAAAAGCTTTTCAAAAGCCTTGGCGTGCTTGGGCCCCACGCCCGTAAGCGTGCGGATGGAACGGAAAAGCGGGTCAAGTACCAGCGGGCGCATGTAGACTTTACTATAAAGACTGATTATTTAATGCGCCATGGACTTGAACGCAAAACTGACCATCGAGGAACGCCGCCGGATGCTTATATTCCGGTCATGGCACCGTGGCACCCGCGAAATGGATATCCTGATGGGTGCCTTTGCCGATGCGTATGTCCCGAACTTCGATGCCGCCCAGCTCGATGAATACGAGCGCGTCCTCACATGTCAGGACCCCGATTTATATGACTGGAAATGCGGCCGCGCCGAACCTCCTGCCGATGAGGATTGCGCGGTGCTACGCCTGTTCCTTGCCCACAAGGTAGCTGCATGACGACAACGCTAAACGGCGTACCCGAGGGGCAGGAGGCGTTTGTCCTGAAAGAGCGCGCCATCGAAGCCCAGCGCCGTGGCGCCGCCGCCATCCATATAGCACTCGATGAAGCGCGCATGCACACGCTGGCCGACCTCATGGCCTTCTTCGCGCCTGACATCGATGTGCTCCAATTCCCCGCATGGGATTGCCTTCCCTACGATAGGGTTTCCCCGCAAGGTGATGTTATTGGCCGCCGCGTATCCACCCTTGCGGCACTCGTCGCGCGCCTTGCAAGCGATATCAAGAAACCGCTTCTTATCCTTACGTCCATCAACGCGGCAACCCAGCGCGTCATCCCGCAAAGCGCGATTGCGGGGCAGGCGCTGACGATCAAAAAAGGCACCCATGTCAAGCAGGCTACATTGCTGGCAACACTGGCAGCCCAAGGTTACGCCCGCACCGATGTGGTCCGCGAGGGCGGCGAATTTACCGTACGCGGCGGCATTATTGATGTTTTCGTGCCCGCTACCGATAACCCCGTCCGCATCGACTTTTTCGATGATGAAGTTGAAACCCTGCGCAGCTTCGATGCCGCCACCCAACGCTCGCTTGAAGATGTGCCGGGCCTGAATTTGGGCACGGTAGCGGAAGTGCTGCTGACACCGGACTCAATTGAATTGTTCCGCCAGAATTACCGCGCAACCTTCGGTATCGCCAAAGACGACCCGCTCTACGAAAGCATTTCCGAAGGCAGGCGCTATGCGGGGATGGAGCACTGGCTCCCATTGTTTTACGCAAACCTCGAAACACTGTTCGATTACGCACCCGATAGCGCCGTAAGCCTTGACCATCAGGGCCTTGAAGCCGCAACCGAGCGTGCAGCGCAAGTGCGTGACCTGTATCACGCGCGCGTATCGCTCCTGAAAACACAAAAGGATGTGACGCATTATCACCCTGTGGCACCCGACACGCTTTTCCTGCCGGATGACGAATGGCGCGGGCGTATAGAAAGCGCCGTGGTGTTTGCGCCTTTTGCAGGCGAGGACGGGGCCAAACGCGGGCGCGACTTCCTTGATATCCGCGCCCAACAGGGCACAAACCTGTTTGATGAAGTATCGGCGCATATCAGGGCGCTGGTGGCCGAGAAAAAGAAAATCTATATCGCCTGCTATTCGGAAGGTTCGCGCGAGCGCCTTAAAAACCTGCTGCAAAACACGCAGGCCAATTTTGTTGTGCTGGCGCTGGAACACGGCTTCGTTAACGACCGCATCGCCGTCATCACCGAACAGGATATTCTGGGCGACAGGCTGGCCCGCAAAGGACGCGGCCAGAAGCGCAAGGCCGATGCCTTTTTGCGCGAGGTATCGTCGCTCACCCCGGGTGATTTGGTGGTGCACGCTGACCACGGTATCGGCCGCTTTGAAGGGCTTGAAACAATCTCGGCCCTTGGCACCCTGCATGATTGCCTGAAGCTGGTTTACGAAGGCGGCGACCGCCTGTTCCTCCCCGTCGAGAACATCGAGATGCTAAGCCGCTTCGGCCACGACGAAGGCACGGTACAACTGGACAGGCTGGGCGGTGCCAGCTGGCAGGCCCGCAAGGCCAGCGTAAAACGCGATTTGCTGGCGATAGCAGGCAAGCTGCTTGAAATTGCTGCCGCCCGCGCCGTCAAGACAGCCGAAGTGTTCGATGCCGCCCAAACCCCGTACGAGGAATTTGCGGCCCGCTTCCCCTACCACGAAACGGAAGACCAGCTACGCTCGATACAGGAAGCGTTGAATGATCTGAAGTCGGGAAAACCGATGGATAGGCTCGTCTGCGGCGATGTCGGTTTCGGCAAAACGGAAGTGGCACTGCGCGCGGCCTTCGTTGTGGGTATGGCAGGCGGGCAGGTGGCCGTGGTTGTGCCGACAACGCTGCTTGCGCGCCAGCACACCGAAAACTTTACGCGCCGCTTTGCGGGCTTCCCCCTCAAAATCGGGCAGCTCTCGCGTTTTGTATCAGCCACGGAAGCCAAAAAAACCAAGGAAGGTTTGAAAGACGGCTCCGTAAACATCGTCATCGGTACGCACTCGTTGCTCGCTGAATCCATTGAATTCAAAAATCTCGGCCTCGTGATTGTCGATGAGGAACAGCACTTCGGCGTAAAGCAAAAGGAAAAGCTGAAGGATTTGCGCCGCGATGTCCATGTGCTCACGCTGACGGCCACGCCCATCCCGCGTACGCTGCAACTGGCGCTGACCAACGTGCGCGATATGTCGCTGATAACCACGCCGCCAGTCGATAGGCTCGCGGTACGTACATTCGTCATGCCTTATGACCCGCTGATTATACGCGAGGCGATTTTGCGCGAACATTATCGCGGCGGCCAATCCTTCTTCGTCTGCCCCCGCATCAAGGATCTCGAGGAACTGGAAGAACAGGTAAAAGCACTGGTACCCGAGGTCAAAATCATCACTGCACACGGCCAGTTGCCGCCCGCCGAACTTGAGGCGCGCATGACGGCTTTTTACGACCGCCAGTACGAAGTGCTGATGGCCACGAACATAATAGAATCCGGCCTCGATGTACCAACGGCCAACACCATGATAGTGCACCACGCCGATTTGTTTGGCTTGGCGCAGCTTTATCAAATCCGTGGCCGCGTAGGCCGCTCCAAGGTCCGTGCCTTTGCATACCTGACGTGGAAGCCCGATGCACTGCTCACACCCACCGCCACCAAACGGCTTGAGGTAATAGGCATGCTGGATAGCCTTGGTAGTGGTTTCCAGCTGGCCAGCCACGACATGGATATCAGGGGCGCGGGCAACCTGCTGGGTGAACAGCAATCAGGCCACATCCGCGAAGTGGGCGTGGAGCTTTACCAGCAAATGCTTGAGGAAGCGGTTGAAGCCGCAAAATCCGGCACAGGGCTTGAAGGCGCTCCGCTTGATTTGGGTTGGTCGCCGTCCATTAACCTCGGCATGTCGGTTCTCATCCCCGAAAACTATGTGCATGACCTCAATGTGCGCATGTCGCTGTACAGGCGCCTCGCAACGCTCGCGGATAAAGATGAAGTGGAAGCGTTCGCGGCTGAACTCATCGATCGTTTCGGTCCCCTCCCGCAGGATGTCGAAAACCTGTTGCAGCTCACAACCCTGAAGGCGCTGTGCAAAAAGGCAGGCATAGAAAGCCTCGATGCAGGGCCAAAGGGCGTTGTGGTCGGTTTCCGTGCCAACACGCCGCCAAACCCCGAGGGCGTTATCCGCATGATGGCAGCCAAGGCAGGCACCATCAAATTCAGGCCCGACCAGAAGCTGTTTTACACCCGTGCCTACAACACGCCCGCCCAAAGGCTTACAGGCAGCCTGTCTATTGCAGGAGAATTGGCACAATTGGCCGCCTGATTAACCAAATCCTCACTGTTTTTATGTAATTTGGGGCAATGGAAACCCTGCACGCCCTGTTTGGCACCTATTACGGCCTTGATTGGCTGACTTTGATGATAGGCCTGACATCCAGTTACATGGTTTCAGGCGGTCGCCTGAAGGCAGGTTTTACCATTGGTATTTTATCTTGCGCAGGCGGCATGACGCTTGCGTACATGTCAGCGCAGCAGGGCTTTATCGTATACAACGGTTTGCTGATAGGCATGAACATCCGCGGCATCCTGCGCGGTGATCGCCGCGCATCAACGCGCGCAGTACCTGTAAACGAAAATACGTTTACGCAGCCTTCAGCCGTTCCAGTGCACGCTCGCGCCCGATAAGCGGCAACAAAGCATCAAGTTCAGGCCCGTGTTCCATGCCTGTCAGGGCTTTCCTGATGGGCATGAAAAGCATTTTGCCCTTGCGGTCCGTATTGCCCTTGATGGCCGAAAGCCACTGGCCCCACGTTTCCTTGGAGAATTCACCGGCAGGCAGCAGGCTCGCAACCTTCTCGATAAACTCTTTGTCTTCGGGTGCCACAACAACCGATACGGGGCCCTTGGCCACAGTCCACCAGTCTTTGAAGTCCTTGAGGCGCTCGATATTCGGGCGCACGGCTTCCCAGAAGCTCTCGTCCACATCCGTACCTACCATCGCCTTCAGGCGGTCGCGCACGGCATGGAAGGGCGTGACGTGGATGATTTTGGCATTCAGGCGCACCAGTTCCTCGGAATCGAACTTTGGCGTACCGCGGCTGAATTTATCGAAGTCGAAGGTCTTTGCAATCTCCAGTACGTCGTAAAACGGCTCGATAGGGTCGGATGTGCCAAGGCGGCCCATGAGGGATATGACCGTCTGCGGCTCGAAGCCTTCGACATCGCGCAAATCCTGTAGGCTCAAGGACCCAAGACGCTTGGAAAGCTTGCCGCCTTCCGCATCCGAAATAAGGGGCAGGTGTGCAAAATGCGGAATGACCTTGCCGCCGCCAATGGCCTCGAACATCTGGATATGCGAAGCCGTATTGGATACGTGGTCTTCCCCGCGCACCACATGCGTGATTTTGAAATCGATATCATCGATAACCGAACACAGGTGGTAAAGCGGCGTACCGTCTTCACGGATAAGTACGGGATCGGACATCAGCGCGCCGTCAAACTTCACTTCACCGCGAATGAGGTCGTTCCATACAATCGCGCGGTGCTCCAGCTTGAAGCGCCAGTGCGGCTTGCGGCCTTCGGCCTCGTACTTGGCTTTTTGCTCGGCGGTCAGTGTTAGCGAGGCGCGGTCGTAAACAGGGGCCATCTTGCGGCCCAGCATCACCTTGCGCTTGAGTTCCAGTTCCTCGGGTGTTTCATAGCAGGCGTACAGGCGGCCATCGGCTTTCAGTTGCTCGATAACTTGGGTGTAACGCTCCATGCGGTGTTTCTGGTGAGCGTAGTCATCCCACTTGATGCCAAGCCATGTCAGATCGCGCTTGATGGCTTCCGTCAGTTCGTCCTTGGAGCGTTCAAGGTCCGTATCATCGATACGGAGCAAAAACCACCCGTGATGGCGCTGCGCGAACAGCCAGCA
>JAGWXJ010000117.1 GCA_018969935.1 Alphaproteobacteria bacterium
CTTCTTGTCGTACTTGGCAAGGGGGCGCTAGCGGTTACGGTCAAATAGCAAAGCAAAGACCAGATACACGCAAAACAGCGCCCCACGGAAAACACCGCGGGGCGAAATTTTTTACCCAACCAAAAACGACAAACGGCAGTAAGAACAAGAGAGAAGAAAAATGAGTATGACGAACGCAGCAGTAGCACCAGCATTTGACGGTACCGGCGTAGAAGCCGCACCAGCCTTTAACGTAGTGGCAGGGCCAGTACTTTTCAGGATTGTTTCTGATAGATTGCTTGGTACCAAAAACGGTGTTGCGCAGGTGATGCAGGTTGTGATGGTCAATCCCGATGCCGAAGCGCAGGATTTCGTGGGTGCTGCTGATTGCAAAACGCACCACAAGGTTGTGCATTATGCCGTGACCCAGAGCACCGCACCGTTGCCCAAAGGCACCGTTTACAGCGCCAATTATGATGCGCAAACAGGCTATATCACCGACCCTAAAGCGACTGACATGGCTTGTGTGGAAATGCCCAAAATCAGCACCCAGCCTTTGATGGACGAGATCAAGCGTATCTCGCCCCCTTCGCCGCCACCAGCGATGGTTGCTGCTACGCCTTCAACGCAAATACGCCGTCCGCGCGTGATGTAATCAGTTTAGCCGTGTACGGATGACCGGCCTTGTGTAGGCAGGCATCCGTGCAAGGGCTGCAACCTGTGTTGCGGGGTCAACATATTCGCCCGCGATCAGGACTTCGAAGTGCAGGTGGTAGCCGTCTGCGTTCCCCGATTTTCCTACTTCGCCAATTACCGTGTTTTGATTTACGCGCGCGCCGTCCTGAATTGGCCTGCCGTGTTCATCTGCCGGTGCGGCTCTGAAATGCGCATAAACAGTAGTCACCCGCGCCGATTTGATGCGTATGAAATACCCGTACTCGGGATGGTGGCCAACCTCGGCCGTACCAGAGTGGGCTGCGTACACTTTCTCGCCCTCGTTGGCGCCGATATCAATACCGTAGTGGTACCTGCAAAACACGCGTCTGCATCTGTAGCCGTAGGGTGATGTGACAACACCTGTACGGATTGGCGCGACCAATTCCTGCGCGGTTTGAGAAGGCTCAGGTTGTGGTTCGGGCAGGGTTGGTTTTCGCGGGGGTAGGGGGAAGCCAGTGCGCGGCCTCTGGATAACGCGCGGCGGGTCCCGCAGCACAGGTTCTTCAACGATCCTTTCCTGCGTTCTTACGGCCTGTCTGTTGATATTGGCAGTTTGCCAGACAAATCCCAGCAGCGCCGAGAGCAATCCCATGGCCACGTAATTGAACGCGTCGGATGCCGTATGCAGCTTGCCGCGGTGGCGCCTGAAGATGCGTTTGAGTTTCATGCGCGGTTGTTACCATAAACATCGCGTAAAGGGATATAAAATTCAGCGGTGCGCCTGTGTCATTTTTAGGCTTTCCCTAAGGTTTTCCTGATTCTAGAGTGGCCACGCAAAGCCACGCATGAAAGGGATGCGAAAATGCCAAAAGTACTTATTGCCGACAAAATGGACGCCGTGTGCGCCGAAATCCTGAAAGCCAAGGGGCTGGAGGTTGAGAGCAAGCCGGGGCTTACCCCAGAGGAACTCAAGGGCGTCATATCCAACTATGACGGCGTGGCCGTGCGTTCCAGCACCAAAATTTCCGCCGAGGTGATGACGGGTGCCAAGGCGCTTAAGGTGATTGGCCGCGCCGGCATCGGTGTCGATACCATTGATGTCCCAGCGGCTACCAACGCCGGTATTGTTGTGATGAATACGCCCTTCGGCAATTCGACCACGACAGCCGAGCACACGATTGCGCTGATGATGTCGCTTGCACGCCAGATACCGCAGGCCAGTGCATCCACCCATGCAGGCAAATGGGAGAAAACGAAATTCATGGGTGTCGAGCTTATGGGCAAGACCCTTGGCGTTATCGGTTGCGGCAATATCGGTGCGATTGTGATTGACCGCGCACAGGGCCTTAAAATGCGCGTTATCGGTTATGACCCGTTTTTGACGGATGAACGTGCCCGCGCCATGGGAATCGAAAAAGTGGAATTGGACGAGCTGTTCACGCGCTCGGATTTCATTACCGTCCACACACCGATGACCGAGAAAACCAAGGGCATCATCAACAAGGACGCATTTGCCAAAATGAAAAACGGCGTGCGTATCCTGAACGTTGCGCGTGGCGGCCTGATTGTTGAAGAAGACCTGAAAGCCGCGCTTGAAAGCGGAAAGGTTGCCGGTGCCGCGCTGGACGTGTTTGCCGTTGAGCCTGCCAAGGAAAGCATTTTCTTCGGGATGGAGAACGTGATTTGCACGCCGCATCTTGGTGCATCGACATCGGAAGCACAGGTAAATGTGGCCGTACAAATTGCCGAGCAGATTGCAGACTTTTTGCTGCACGGCGCTGTATCCAATGCCGTCAACATGCCTTCCATATCTGCTGAAGACGCCCCGAAGCTGAAACCATACATGAAGCTGGTTGAACAGATGGGCCGCCTTGCAGGCCAGATTAATGCTGATGCCATTACCGGTATCGAGATTGTGTATCAAGGCCAGGCCGCCGCACTGAATGTGAAGCCGCTTAATGCGATTGCGCTCGCATCCATCCTTGCGGTGACGTGCGAGGGTGTGAACATGGTTTCGGCCCCTGCCATGGCCAAAGCGCGTGGCATCAACATTACCGAGAGCAAGACGGACAATGCGGGCGATTTCCTGACGGCCGTGACCATCAAGGTCCATACCGACAAGGGCGCGCAAGAAGTGACGGGCACGCTGTTTGGCGGTGGGCACCCGCGTATTGTTTCGGTTGACGGTGTACCGATTGAAGCCGCACTAACCCCCAATATGCTGCTTATCCGTAACAAGGATAAACCGGGCATGATTGGCGGTGTTGGCAGCATTCTGGCTGAAGCGGGTGTTAACATAGCCGACTTCCGCCTTGGCCGTATGGAAGCCGGCGGGCATGCCATATCGCTGATTGCGGTGGACCAGAAAGTCGATGACAAGACTTATGCTAAATTGAAAGCTCTGCCAGCGGCTGAAGATATTGTCCGTCTGTCTTTCTAGAGAATTTTAGAAGAATTTTTTGGAATGGCGCCGTGTTTTGTAGCGGCGCCATTTTCTTTTGCGGCGCACCACATTTACGGATGGTGATTCTTAACCCAGATGGTTTAGCCTGAATAAATAAGGTTATTGGTAGCAACCGTTTTAGCAGGACAAGCCGAATTCCATTGATGGATAGAGCGACTTTCGATGCACTTGCAGCACTGGTAGCCCATGGCGACGGGCGCGCCTATGCGCAGCTGTTGCGCCTTGCCGCCCAGTACATACGTAACTATGTGGGCCTGCGGGTTACGGGCAAAGACCGCGCCGCGATTGAAGATATTGTGCAGGACACCCTGCTGGCGCTGCATACGCGTTACCAGTCCTACGACCCATCCATGCCTTTTTTGCCGTGGCTCAAGACAATTGCGCACCACAAGCTGGTGGACCACTGGCGCCGCCAGAACATCGCTTTCCTTGTCAGTATCGATGATACGGGGGATGACCTTGAGGACAGCGCCGTTGCCGAAAACCGCAGCGACGCAACGCTATCGCTGGAGCGTATGTTTGATGCGCTTACGGACAAGCAGCGCCGCGTTATCCAGCTTGCCAAGCTGGACGGCAAGTCGATGGCCGAAATAGCGGCGGAACTAAAAATCACGGTATCGGATGCGAAGGTGACACTGCACCGCGCACTCCAGAAACTTTCCACTTTTGCGCAGACAAATAAAAACGGAGAAGGCCATGCACACGGATGAGCTGATCAACATGCTGGGTAGCAACCCGCCTGAAGCACGCGGCGCATTTTTGCGCACCGCGCGCACAGCAGTTTTTGCCATGGTTATCGGGGCGATTCTTGCAGTGGCCGTTACCATGGGCCTGCGCCATGATCTTGCAAACATGCTGGATGACCCGCACCGCGTTTTCAAATACGGGTTCCTGAGCATCCTGCTTATTGCAAACGGCCTTGCATGGTGGCGTTGCGGGCAGCCCGGGCGCAATATCGAAGGGCCTGTCATGTTTGTCATGCTGTTCAGCGGATGGCTGCTTATCATGTGCGTCAGGGCCTTTTATGTGACCGACATGCACGTGCTTGTTTTGCAGGTGATGGACAAATCGGCCATTTATTGCGTTGGCGTTACGACACTGATTGCGGCAGTGGTATCCGTTGTATTGTTGCACTTCGGCCGCGGGATGGCCCCGCCTGCCGGTAACACATACGGGTATGTGACCGCGCTGTTTGCCGCATCCATCGGGGCGTTTGCCTACGGGCTGCATTGCCCGCATGACACGCCGCTTTATTTGGCAACATGGTACGGGATGGCCATTACGGGTTTTGCCGCTATCGCGGGGCCATTCCTTGCAAAAAAACTGAGCTGGTAGAGTTAAGGCCTATTTGGATTGGGCGCGTTCGCGCTCCTCAAGGTGGCGGGCTTCGGAGGCTATCATCACCGGTACGCCGTCACGGATGGGGAAGGCCAGACCGGCCGTATCCGATATCAACTCACCTTTTGCCGCATCGTAGCGCAGCGCCGTTTTGGTAACGGGGCAGACAAGCAATTCAAGAAGCTTCGGGTCAACGGCCATGGGCGTATCCTAGCATATCAATGGCAGCAGTCTTCATCGCTATCGGCGCTGGCGGCCATTTCAAGCATCGTCATGAACAGGTCGGTACGGGACTGGATGTTCATGGCCTCCAGTATTGCCTGTTTTTCTGGCCCTTTTAGCGGGCAGATCATGGCCAAGGCCGTTAGAAGGGCGGTATCGGGCGTGATTTCGACTTTGTCCCAATCGCAGGACATTTCCTGTTTGTGGAAGTAGGTTTGCAGCATGCGCGAGAGGCGTGCGCGGTCAACATTCGGGGCTGCTTCTTCGGCCTGCATGTCTGCGGTGTAGGTAGACCAATCGGGTACTACGGTACGGTATGGCAGGTTGGTTGCCAGTTCCTCGCGGATACGGAAGCGGCAGACGCCACTAAGGGTAATCAGGTATCTTTCGCCCTCCGTTTCGCTGAAATCCACAATACGGCCAGCGCAGCCTACTTCATACAAGGAGCCGTTACAGCCGCGCGGCTGGATCATGCCGATGATGCGGTTGGTTGCCAGCGCGTCATCGACCATAGCCAGGTAGCGCGGTTCAAAGATATTGAGGGGCAATTGGCCGCGGGGGAGCAACAATACGCCCGATAGAGGAAATATCGGGATTGTGTCAGGTAGGTCGGTGAATTGCAGGCGGCAGGTATGCATGGGTTATTATGTAGGGGCGGTTTTGCCTGTGTTCAAGCTGCAGTGCGGGCAGCCAGGTTGCTTAAATCGATAATTTTCGGGGGGTGGCCCACCGATTCCAGGAATCTCACGACATCAGGGCCTGCCAATTCCAAGGACATGGTGTTGAGCATGGGGTGGGCGGACATGATGGGGGCTGAAGCCACAGGGGCGTGCATGATAACCTGTACGGCGCCTTCCTTATCGTTCATGGCGGCGAAGGGGCACACCGAGCCCGGGCGGACGCCAAGATACTTCCAGAGCCTGTCAGGAGAGCCAAAAGAGATGCGGTCAAGCCCGATAACGGGGGCCAAGGCCTTCAAATCGAGCGAAATTTCGTCGGGCACCACAACGAGGGCCATACGGTCCTTTTTATCCTTCAGGAACAGGTTTTTGACGTGGATGCCCGGTATGTGCCCCTTCAAAATGGCTGATTCCTCGCAGGTAAA
>JAGWXJ010000005.1 GCA_018969935.1 Alphaproteobacteria bacterium
TGGATATGTCCGAATACATGGAAAAACACTCGGTCGCCCGCCTTATCGGCGCACCTCCCGGCTACGTAGGCTACGATGAAGGCGGTGCCCTTACGGAAGCGGTCCGCAGACGCCCGTATCAGGTCATCCTGTTCGATGAAGTCGAAAAGGCGCACCCCGATGTATTCAACGTACTCTTGCAGGTGCTTGATGATGGCCGCCTTACGGATGGCCAAGGCCGCACGGTCGATTTCACCAACACGCTCCTCATCATGACGTCCAACATCGGCGCTGAACTGCTGGTCAATCTCAAGGACGGCGAGGATGTAGAGAAGGCAAGGAAAGGCGTGATGGATGAAGTCCGCGCCCGTTTCAGGCCTGAATTCCTGAACAGGCTCGATGAAATCCTGCTCTTCCGCAGGCTCGATAGGTCGCACATGGGCGCGATTGTCGATATCCAGCTCGCACGCCTCGGCAAACTGCTGGTGGACCGCAAAATCACGCTGGATGTTACACCCGAAGCGCGGAATTTCCTGGCCGAAAAAGGGTATGACCCTGCCTACGGGGCAAGGCCCCTCAAGCGCGTCATCCAGACTTACGTACAAAACCCGCTGGCCGAAAAACTGCTGCAGGGTGATGTGCTGGATGGCAGCACGGTTAAAATCGGCGCTGATAAGGAAAACCTGACCTTCACCCCGTCTGTGGGTAAATCTGGCAAAACCAAAGCCGCCTGATTGATTCGTTAATTTGGCCTCGTTAGGCTGGCCCATCCGAAAAGTTCCAAAGGGTGGGCCAGATGCGCACGAAAATTCTTATTACTTCAGCTTTTGCCACGCTTGCGCTTGCAGGCTGCGGCACTCTAGTTAATGGCGGTTCGCAAACCGTCGATGTCGTCGTCAAAGGCTCGCCGACAGCGTTTTGCGATATCACCACAAGCGTCTTCCGCAATTCTGGCCATTTCCCCAACAAGGTAACGCTGGAGCGTTCGCGCGAGCCTCTTACCCTCGATTGCCGTGGCGAACAAAACCGCCACACCAAATTCCAGATCCCCGCAATCGCCCAATCCCGTGAAACGGCTGGCGGCAACGTGGCCAATGGCACGACAATTTTTGGTGCTGGGTATGATTTGCTCTCCGGCGGCGCGTGGGGTTACCCCGATCCGCTCGTCATTGATTTCCGCAATGGCGATGAAATGCCCTCAAAAGTTGATTGGCCGGCCGACACGGTGGATGCAGCGGCAGTAGCCCCTGTTGCCATCGAAAAACCGACACCGCTGCGCATGCAGCCCGTGATGGACGAGGAAATAAACCCTGGCGTCAAACCGGGCGCTACGGCAGTCCCGAAGAAGCTTGATACAAGCACCATGGCACGCATGTCGCCCGTAGTATCGCCGGAAGATGATCCGGCAGTACAAAAAGCCCGCGCCGAGGAAAAAGCAAAAGCTGCCGCCGAAGCCAAAAAGAAAGCCAAGGCAAAAGCTAAAGCCAAGGCCGCAGCCAAGAAAAAAGCCGAGGAAGAAGCAAAGGCAAAAGCAGCAGCAGCCGAGGCTACTGAGGCATCTGCTCCAGCAACTCCTGCCGTCACTACGACTACAACGGGGTCAAAACCGGCTGAAACCCTGCCCGAGGTCAAGGATGAGGCTCCGCCCGCAGCTTCAACGCCTGCGCCAGCCGCCTCTACGGATGCGGCAGCGCCTGCAGCTGAAGCCCCCAAATCTGAGCCTGCCAAGCCGGTTATCGAGAACGCGCCGGTCATCGAAAACGCACCCGCAGCACCAAAAACGGATGCAAAAAAGACTGAAGATAAAAAAGAAGGTGCCGCCACAACGGGCGGCACCAATTCCGATATGGATAAGTACCTTTCGGGTACAGCCCAGTAGGGCTGTCTAGCCTGCACGCAGGCGTAGGCTTGCTGTAGGCACCACAAGGTTCCTGTATGCAGCAAGGTGCGGCGCCAAAAGCGCCGCAAATTGTTTTGACTTGAATAATGCTTGGCGTTCGGCGCGCACGGCAGGGTCGAAGTCATAGACATAGTTGATCATCGCGCCCGCGCCACCACGGCCGTCATTGCTTTCGGGTGTATTGGCGCGCAGCTTGACGTCACCAAACATGACGCCGTTTCCGCCATGGAAACGTTCAACAGGGTCGCGCCCCGTTTCAAGGTGGCTGACAGCCAGCGTAATGATTTGTTCGTCCGTCATTTTGGAGAAATCGAGATCAGGGAAAGCGGCGCAGAAGCTACGGAAGGGAGAAAGGGTGGAAGCCCAGATGTTTTCAGGCAATTGCCCTTGCATGATGCGCTTGCCAACAAACGGGAACAGCATATTGATCAACCGCTCGCCCGAACCTTTCAAAAGGTGCGTTTTCGTGCCCGGCAGCATCATCGAGCAGATGGAATAGAAAATAAGCGCGCTAACAGCCTCGCTAACAGCGGCCATACGCTGGTCAATAATGTGCGGGATATTACCGGGCAAATCCTTGGGGCTGGCAATCGCGCCGGTGTGCTTATAAACGTAAATCGCCGCCAGAATTTCGGGTACGCGGCTGGTGGTATAAGGGTTCACAAGCGCGATAGCTGTCTTTTGGGTATCGCTACGGCCGGTGCGCAGCTCACGCAGGCGCTCTACACTTTCGGTGCCTTTGTCATGCACGGTATCGTTCCCGACAAGCTGTTCCAGCATTTTGGTATGGTCTGGGTCGATTTCGACAAGTTGCAGGTACCCGTCCAGAATGCTGTTGATGTTGTTCAGTTCCAGCGCAAGCTTCTGGCGCGTGGGTGCGTCAATACCGTTGGCGGATTGCACGCCCACAATCTCGCGGTGGCGCTCAAGCAGTTTGGTAACCGTGGCAGCGCGGCTGTTGAAAAACATTGGTATCTCCCCATTTTTTTATAAGCAGCATATCTATTAAGCATTTCAATAACTTCATGCAAGAACTGTGAGCAATCGACAGGCGGCGGTGCACAACGGAAATTGGCCATTTTTACCCAAAACTTGCGTTTAACAAGACAATTAGTTATGTTAAACAAAATTTACGACAAAAAAGGACCGCCATGACCCAAGTAACGCCCCTCGAAGCCGCCAAGTCGGATATCCAGCTCATCCTTGCAAAGCAGGCTGAAATTGCAGCCGCTGAAAAAGCGATAAAAAATATCGAAGAAATCTCGCAAAAATTCGGCCCGCGTGGCAAAGGCTGGCGCTCGCTTGTGTATCAGGCAAAAGACAACAGCTGGGGTGAATACTGGAAGCAAAAGAAATCCAGCCTCAACTGGCGTTTTACGGCAGTTGTGGATGTCCAGAATGAAAAGCACGTCACGGTAAGGGATAGCAGCGAGGCTATTGTTGCCGCCCGTGCAGCCCAGTCAAAAGCGTTTGATCGTGTTCTCGGTTACGTATTTGCCGAAGGCGATTTTGCGGAACGTTACAAGGCCATTCAGGCTAAGACAGCCGCGAATGAGGCGCTGGCCAACCGCATCGTAAAACTCCAGAAGCTGGCAAAAGCCTATCTCGATGGCAAATCGATGATGGCAGCGCCCACAAGCCTTCAGGCAACAGGCTCTATGGCTGGTGCTGCGGCTGAAGGCTACGGCGCAACGTCAGCGGTTCTTGGTGCGGCTACAGGCGCTGATGCCGATGATATTTTCGTATCCCTTGGCATTATGCTTCTCGGTTCTGCTGCCAGAAATTCCTCGAAGCCTGATTTGGTACCCGTACGCATTGACTACCTTGAAGTGGTATCCGAGGCGCGCAGCATCCTGAAAGAACTGGGCGAGCCTGAAATCGATGCAGAAGGCAAAACCCTTGGCCTCACGCACATGAATGATCCGAAAAAAATGAAGGGCCAGTTCTACGCTATGGTTGAGGCACTGTCCAAAAAAGCAATGCAGGTATCTGCCAACCAGTCACAGGTAATGGCCGATAAAGTAAGCCTCTCTCTGGAAGGTCTTCGCAGTGGCGCCCTTGGTGCTGCAGGCATCGAGGCCGAACCGAAACAGATGGCCCGGATTGCCGATCTGCTGCTTGCCACCCGCGAGCGTCACCTCAAGGTTATCGACGTGATTAAAGGTTACCAGTCCTACACGGGCACGGCACCTGCACCAGCCACGCCTAAACTTTAATTGAAAAAGAAATTCGCTAAAAAGCCACGCCCTCGCGTGGCTTTTTTTATGTACGAGGCTTAGCTGATTCCAAGCTTGGCTCGGCCCCAGTTCTGGGTACGTGTGTAGTCGGCTTTCTGGGCGTGGGTGTGTCCTTGGCAGGTGCCGCGCATATCGGCAACCATGTGGGCAAGGGCGGCCATGCCCTTTTCATCCAGCGTAACCAGCTTCAGCCCGCGCCAGATCGTCTGCATTTCGCTCCTCACATCCGCGCCCGAGAAAGCAACGCGCAGGAAAACCTGCCCGCTCGCCTTGCGGTCTGTATACACCATGGTGCGCCCGCCCGCGCAGCACCCGAATTTGATGGACAAGGCGGCATCGGCTTCGCTGCCCCTCAACAGCGCCTCGGGCGTCACCACGATAATTCCCGTTTTTACCTCTTTGATAACGTTGCACTGTAACGCAAGCATGTTGGTGGCATCGTAGGGGGCTTCGGGGTTCACGAACATGTAATAGCGCTTCAGCACACCATCGAGCGGCGTCTGGAAGTATGGTCGGCCATCAGGCGCCTTTACGGGCGCATACGGATACTTTTCGCTAGATACAAGTACAGTGCGCGCAACATCGACGGGCAAGAGCGCTGTCGATGACAGGCGCGCGAGTGCCTCCACATTGCCGTCATGCGGCATCAGCACGGCTTCAAAATTTGGGGCTAATTCGGTCATTGTTTATTCTCCTTTTGGTCAAGATGGTCTGTATGTTCGTTTGGGGCGGTGCGGTACGCTGGCCTCGGGCTCGATGGCAATGACTTTCAATTCAGCGGTATCCTGTACAGTCACGGTGCCATGGGGCAGGTGGTTGCAATTTGGCCCGCACACGTGGTTGAAGCTGTTTGTGGTTGTGGTGTTAAGGGCATCCAGCAAGGCGCGGGTATCCGCTTCCCATCTGGTAGATTCCTGCGCCTTGGGTGCAATGGCCGCAAGCTCGCGGTCCAGCGCGGCATGGCCTTTGATGTTCGCGTCTACTTCCAGCCGGCTTGCAGTGCCCACAATCTTGCCGCTGCTGTCGGTGAAATGGATGCTGCCATCAGCCTTGCTCGTGGCTGCTGCGGTTGTCACGGCACCTGCTTGTGTGGCTGTGTTGCTGGCAGCCGCAAATTTCGGCTTGCAGCAATCCATCAGGCTGCCATCGGCATTTCGCTTGGGCACGTCACTCGGGGCTTTTGGATGTCCTTGAGGGGCCTCTCCGTGCGGTATTTGCGTTCTGGCAATGGCCTGCAAGGTTTCGCGCTGTGTGGCCGCAACAGCCAGTGGTTGCCTGACAACGGCGCGTGCCAGTATTTCCTGCCCTTTGGGGTTTTCAAGGATGCGCGTCATTTGCGCAAGGGCAGGCAAGGCAATCGCAGAGGGCACGGCATGCAGCGCCTTTTGTAAAAGGGGCTTGATGATGGCGTGGTATTGCGCTGGCGGGGCCGCCGCAATCACGATACTGGCCGCTGCAGGTAGAATTTTATCGGCAAACACGGGCGGTAACGTCTGCGCTTGGGTTGC
The DNA here is from genome assembly GCA_018969935.1 of Alphaproteobacteria bacterium. Classification (GTDB taxonomy): domain Bacteria; phylum Pseudomonadota; class Alphaproteobacteria; order Micavibrionales; family UBA1664; genus UBA6145. The sequence goes on from JAGWXJ010000005.1 coordinate 5,625, forward strand.
TAACGTACTGACGCGCGCGGTAAGTGCTGCTACCGCGCCATGCATGGGTGCGGCCCTCGTGCTTTTTTTCAGTATGGCCCTGACATCCCGCAAAATCGCCGCCATCTCGCGCCGCTGTGTGGGCGTAAATGCGGTACGCTCACGTGCTGCCTGCCTGATGCCAAGCGCGAGGGTCTTCAAGGCCTTTATGGGGGCGGGCCTGTTGTCATTTCCTGCAACGGGGCTTCGCGCGGGTGTGGTGCGGGATGTCAAAAGCAAAGGCGCCCGCAGCATTACCCTGAAAATGGATGGCAGGGCAGGGCTGGCTGCAATCCGCGCAACCAGTTGCCGGATTTGTGCTTCCAGCCGGTGGAGCTGCGCCTTGATAGCGGCAGGCGCGTTCTGCGTGGCCGCAATCGTCCCGCGCAACTGCGCAGCCTCGGCCATCTGGTGAAGCGCTTTCATCACCATAGGGGGCGCTTCACCAGCCCTTATGGCCTTGATCATTTCGGCAATTTCGGTCTTGGAAAACCCTGCACCCTCAAGGATGGCAGGTAATCGCAATAGCAGACTGTCCAGCGCCTTCATGTCGCTCCGCCGGTCCGTACCCATATAAACCAGCAACCGCCGCTTGCGCCCGCTTTCAAAATAGGCCTTGAGATCGGTAATATTCACCGATGTCATGAGAGTGCCGTAAATGGTCGATCTTTGTATGACCTTTGAAAAATCCGTACCCGTGCTTTGCAGGCCGTCATAAACGCTGATCTGGCAGGGCTCGTAGTCAGGCAACTCCGGCATGGTGTCCGATATCACAAGTCGCAAGTACATCGCGCTTGAGGCTGCACTTCTTGCAAAATGCTCAAGTTTTCTTTCAAGTTCGGCCGCAAGTGCCGTGCCTGTGCCAAGCCGCAAATCAAGCTCTGCCAGCACCGCTTCAAGTACATCGTAGGCGTGCCCCGTATGCTCTGTATCAAAAGTCCGCCCCTGTTCCGCCTGTAATATGAGCCGCCGTACATCAGTTGCCAGTGTGCCGTTGCCGCCGGGCAAAGGCTGGAGATCCTGACTTGTTATTGCATTGGATACATTCATGTTAAAACCGTTATATTATAACATAACAGATTGCAAGAGCTAACGGGGGGCGCAAAAGGCCTGCAAAAAGCCCTGTGCGGTCCATACGGGCAGCCCGCTGGCTTTTGCGTCATCAAGGTATTTGACGCGGTCCTCGATGCTTATGGGGTCGTTCCTGCTATTCAATGCCGCAACAGCCGCAAAGCCGAACAGGGCCACAGCCGCACCCTTGATAACCCGTACACGCCGTGTTTCGCCCCATAACAGGCAACACGCCTCGCGCGATGGCCTCAAACCGTAATAGGCAGCGGCGGCTGCCGCAGTTAGCAAGGCTCCGCCTGCAATGAATGTGGCGCTGGTGGCAAGGCTCGCGCCGGCCCCCGCGCTCACGAACAGGGGTGTAAGGGCGGCTAGGCAGCCGATATGGGGCACTGCAAGCGCTATGGTGGCGCCAGCAGCCCCGCCCGCAACGCGGGCAAAAATATCCGTGATTTTCAAAAGATACTCCTTCTATGCGTGTACGAAAAAATGTTCGTCAGGCAATAGAAGGCGGTGCGCGGGATGCGTGGGCTTGTACGGCGTATGCTTCAAGTGCGCCGTGACTCGCCCACAAGGGGTTGGCGGCAAGGTGGAATTGGGGCAAGGCCGCTTGTGCTGCTTGCGGTACCGAAGCACCCGCATTGAAAGAGAATCCGCAGTAAAGCGGCGTATGCTTGGTCTGTTTGTCTTTTAACGGAATATCGGTATCGGGTATATGCGCATACCCGTCATAACCGGCACAAATGGTAAGGGTAGGGCTATCGCCTTTGGCTGAAAAATCCGGCATGAAGCCAACGGGGATAAGGGCGCGGAATACAAGCGCCATAACCGCGAGGTTGAAGAAAACCTCGCGCCAGAAACCACGAGGGATGGCAAGGCGCGTTAAAGTCACGCGCTATACTTTCCACGTTTAAGGGCGCTTTTCAAGATACAGCGTAAAGATATCGCCCTGCTTGAAGGCAAGCAGCACAAAATACGCCAGCAACGTCAGCGGCCCCAACACGGGCAACAGGGCCACACTGGCCAACACGGCCCATGGGCGCGCCCGCGCGCTGTTATACCCTTTGGAATCCTTCGGCAGCTTGTTGTTCTTCAGGAATTTGAAAAGGTCGTTGTTGTTGCCGACAATGACGTTCAGCGCACTTTGCAACATGCAGAAGGGTGACATTTCAAGTGTGGCCCAGCTTACTGTCTTAAGCGCAAATCCTTTTTGTGCGGCCAGTGCTTCAAGCGATGACGCCGTGAATTGCCACAAATGCCGTGGCGGGTCCAGAAACAGCCAGTTTTGGCCAAACATGCGCGCCTGCAGACTGCCGAAATCCTGTTGCGCCAGCACCAGAATGCCGTTCGGCTTCAGCACACGGTAAAATTCCTCAAGCGCTTGCGCGGGGTTTTGCAAATGCTCGATAACGTACCAAAGCGTAATCGCATCAAAGCTGTTATCGGGGTACAAAAGTTCGATATGGTTCTCGCTCACACGCGCATTCTGCGCGGCATTCGATGCGCTACTATAAGGGTCCAGCGCAACCACATCCCAGCCTAGCTTGGCCTGTGCCGCTGCAAAGTGGCCTGCCCCTGAACCAAAGTCCATCAGCTTGCCGCGCGCGGGCGCAAGGGCGTTCAGCGTAATCCCGCGCAAATGGCCGAACTTTTCGCGCAAGGCTTCCATCCATCCGCGGAAACGCTTGGCGTCATCCGTATAAAAATAATCCCTGTAAAAGCGGGCAATTTCCTTTTGGTCGGGGTAGGGGCTCAGCACGCCCGTGCCGCAGCGCATGCACTGTAAAATATCCCATTTGCCCGGCACGCCTTGGTTGGTGTCGGTCACGGGGTAAAGGTTTGTAAGGTCTTGGCAGCCGCATACCATGCAGCGCTGAGTGGGCAGGAAGTCGGCGCTCATGGTGTCACCTCGTAAATATCGTGCGTTTCATTGCTGTAAACCTTGTTAAGCGGCAGCGCGGCCTTCATGGGCAACGCGCGTTCCTGCCCGCTCACGACAACGTATTTGAAGGGGAAGCGGGTGGGTACAGCCTTGGCATCCGTCTGGTCATAGAGGTCCATCAGATGTTTTAAAAAGGCAGGGTCAATCTCGCGCTCGGGCGTAGCCACATTCATGCCGTTTACGGTGGTCACGTAAGACCAGTAAATGGACCCTTCACCGATTTGGGATGCGGCGTATTTCTCCTCGTCCAACAGGGGTGGGGCCAGAAGTTTCTCGCGCTTCGATGTCACGCGCTCCCACACGGCAGGGAACATGATTTTAAAACGGTTCTCAAGCATATCGCGGGGATACCCCAAAAACTTCCAGAGGCCGATATACCGCGCCACTTCGTCCTCGGGCGAACGTCCGCCGATAATCATGTGGTCATGCATCAGCGTGGCGGGGGTGTAGATGGGGATGAACGTCAAATCATCCCAGTTTGTCGTGGCAACCGTTTGGTCTGCGGCATTTTCCTTGATCCATTGCAGGGCCTGCCAGCGGCCTTCCGGCATGAAGCGCGTACCATTGGTGGCGCAGTGGTAAGCATAAGGCCCGAAGCTGAGTACGGGCACCGCCAGCACAAACACGGTAAAAGCATGTTTCAGCTTCACCAGTCTGTCTTGCGTCAGCTGTTTGTAGGGCTGTACTTTTTTAAGGCCGTGCACCACGGCAATCAGCAGCGTCATGAACCACAAATGGTCAATCCCGCGGCCCATAAAGCGGCCCCAAAGCTGCGGCATGTCAAAAAGGCCTGTAACAGCAAGGGCGCACCCGATGCTGCCGAATACCAAGGCCATATCACGCAAATCGCGGTTGTCGCGCGTAAGCCACCACACCAGTGCCAGTGTCAGGCTGTACTTGTTCAGGATGACCATCGTCACCATCATCCAGATGGGGCGATCAATCAGCTTCAGTGTTTCCTTGTGGAAGATGTTTTGCCAAAGCGCATTCACTTCGAACACATGGATGGTGTAGCCGATATACCCGCCGAAAAACAGAATGGCGGCGGTAAGTGCGCCGATGCCAAAAAGTATGCCTGCCGCCGGTTTGCGCCCGCGCAGGAAGGCAAGCACCGAAAATCCGCCGATGCTTAGGTACGCAATCAACGCATGGCTGGGATAGCTGAACGCCATGAACGGCGATAACACCATAAGCGCTGCTGCAAGCAGCCAGTTGGGTTTCTCGCGTGCATAAAGGCAAAAGCACATGAGGCCGTAAATCATCAGGATAGGGCCCGATATCGACAGGTTGATATACCTGAAGGAACCCTGCAACGCCTCGTATTCAAACATCTGTAGCAGTTCCAGCTGCCCGTGGATGACGTAACCGAAAAGCAGCTTCACCCAGCGCCACAAACTATCGGCCCCCGGGTATCCAACGGCTACGGGAATATCCGTCCAGCTATACGCCGTGAAAAACAATACGCTGATCCCGACCAGCAGCGCGCCAAGGTTGTGCCCCGTAAGCCTGCGCGTCAGATAAAACGGCAAACCAAAGAAAACGCAGACGGTAAACACGTAATCGATGATGTATATGGCCCTGAAATCAAGGTCAGGCCATACAAAGCCGGGTAGTGCAGCCACAAAAAGCGGGAACCAGCGTAACGTTTCCAAAAGCGGCTTATCGGCAAATTCGGCGGCAGATGGGCTATTGGGCGGGAAGCCGTGTTGCAATACTTCCGCCACCCACGCGGCGTAATAGTAGTTATCGCCAAAACGGTACTGTGCCGTGTTGATGGGCGTCCACGTGCTGTTGTCTTGGCCGATGGCCAGCGGCAACAAATCAGGTGCCAGCACAAGCACGAGGCAGAATAAAAGGCCAAGTGCTGCATAAAGATTGATGCTCTTGAAAAAAGGGCTCATGCGTTTTCACACACAACAAGCAGGGAATCCCGCAGGTTCAGCGGAATGGTAAGGCGCTTGAGCGGCCCGACGGCAGGCGGCACCAAAAAGCTGGGCAGGTATTGCATCAGCCTCTCGCGCAAATAGGCATAGCTGAAATACCAGCAAGGGCGGGATGTAGCCGTAATCTTGAAGCCCGCGCGCCCCGCAAGCGTGGTCAGGTTTTGCAAATTGAAGTAGCTGATATGCGCAATCCTGTAATGCCACCACTTGAAGCCGAGCAACCGTGCAAAGAAGGAAGACGCATCTGGCGTCACCATATAAAGCCGCCCGTTGGGCTTCAAAATGGCGCGTATGTTACGCAGCAGCGCCAGCGGGTCCGTCACGTGCTCGATAACATCAATCAGCATGACAACATCATAAGGCCCTTGCGCGGCCGTGTGGGGCAACACGCCTTCATGCACCTTCAGGCCCTTGGCCTTGGCCTGTTGCGTAAGCCATGCCGATGGCTCAACGCCTTCCGCATCAAAGCCGTTTCTTTGTGCCGCTTCCACAAGGTTGCCGGTGCCGGCGCCAACATCCAGCAACTTAAGGCCTTGGCCGTGTGCGCGCTTCATGTCGCCGAGTACGGTGCCAACCAGACGCATGGATTGCTGCAGGCGTTGGGCGTGGCCTTCCTCGTAAGCTGGGTCCTCAAGGTACTGATAATACTTCAGCACGTCATCCGTTTCGGGGCACTGCGTAAGTGCGCAGGCAGGGCAGCGGTATAGCGCGGCTGTTGTGCCGTAATCGCTATCAGTAATCGCAAAATGGTCGCTGTTCAGCGTGCCTTGGATGGTGGATGCGCGCAAAAAAACCAGCCCGCTATGGCCGCAGGCACGGCAAACATGGCTGTTCTGCGTGCTGGTCGTACTCATTTTTTACGCGCCGCGATAAACAGTTTCGGGCAAAGCCAGCCTAGCCATTTGACGGCAGGGCCGCTTAAAAAGTCGCCAATCGCAACCGCGTTCTTGCCCTCGGGGCCCACCAGAAGGCCGCTATAGCTTTCCTCGGCAAACTCGAAGTCGCGGCCAAGTAGCTTGCGGTATTGGTAAAAACTGCCAAGGCGCAACAGCCCGTGCTCGTTTTTATCAAGCGCGCACATAAGGGCCAGAAGCGGGTTGTATTTGTTGGGTTCGAATATCAGGAAAAGCCCGTTCGGTTTCAAAACCCGCGCTACTTCCGCCAGCGTTTTGGGGGCATCTTCAAGGTGGTGGATGGTATCGATCATGATGACGCGGTCGAACTGCGCATCGGCAAAGGGCAGGGGGCCGCCATCCAGCAGCATGGTCTTGCAGTTTGTAATCCCGCGTTTGTCGATAACGCCCTGCGCTTCCTTCACGAAGGACGGCACGATATCAGCGCCAATCATGCTTTTGGCCAGCGGCGCCATAAGGGCCAGAAACCCGCCGGGCCCGCAACCAAGGTCCAGACAGTCATGGGTATTATAGATATGCGCCTGCATCTTGGGCAGGAAGTGCTTGAGCACAGATGGCTTTTTGGTTATCTGGTCGGCATCGAAGCGGCTTTCCATGCCCCATAATCCGCGCTCGTTTTTACCGTGCACAAGGCCTTCGTAAAAATCGCGCGTCTGGTCGGATGATAGGTTTTTAAAAGGGTTCATGCCGCTTGCCTGCCTTTCAGGTCGCGCAAAAGGTTACTGTAAAAACGGGGGGTATTACAGTGCAAAAAGCGCACATAACAGCGGCTGGCGCAGAGGCCATCCTTTTCGGGGCGGTCGCCTATATACACCGTTTCATGCGGCTGTGCGCCCAGCGCGGCCACGGCAAACATCAGGCCCTTCGGATCGGGTTTTAGCGTAAGTATCTCGGGGTCGAAGGCGCTGTGGCAGCTATCGGCCTCAAGGCCCATCGCCGCAAGCTTCTCGCGCACGGGGTAGTCGGATAGCACCGCGGTCTTGATGCCGTGGGCGCGCAAGGCTGCCATAAACGCATCCACATCGGCAAAACGGGCACCCTTAAGGTAGGGCAGCGGGCGCGCAACCATCCAGTCGCGTACAAGGGCTTCCATATCCTTGGCGGGGCGGTCAAAGCCCTCAAGGCTGTTCACGTGGTTGGTGCTGGCCTCGCGCTTTTTTCTAAATTGCAAAAGCGCGCGCGCATCCGCATACCCGCCGCGCAAGGCATGGCCAATCAGCGCCATGCCCATACGCAGGCGCACAGGGCCCTGCCGGTAAAGCGTACCGTCAACGTCAAACACGACGGCCTTGATGCGGCCCCAGTCTATGGCGTCATTCTGGGGCATGAAGGTTGATCTCCACGAACTTGCTTTGCGCCAGCTGCTCGATGAAAGGGATGTCCACAAACACGCAGTAAACCGAGCTGATGACAAGCAAGGCAACCAGCGTCACCAGCTTCCAGTCGCGGTGCAGCTTTTCGGGTTTCTGTGCAACCGATAGCGGCTGCAACCCCAGATGCAGGTAATACCCGAACAGGATGATGATGAGCGGGAAGGTGAAAATGAATTCCGATCGGTACTTGATCAGGAACACGGCAATCCCGAACGTGGATGCCAGCGCATGCACAAAGCACGAAAGCGTTAGGGACTCGACCGTATAAAAACGGAAGGAGCGCCGATAAAGCCCCGGCGCTTCAGGCCCTTTTTCCTGTACGATGTACCGGTATTCGGATAGGCGCTTGGCAGCCATCAGGAAGGCGCCACCCGCCCAGTACGTAATCAGCAGCGATAGGGGCGGGATGGTCGCGCTCGATACCATGGCCCAGCCCAGCAGCAGGCGGATAGGGTTGTTCACGGCCTCGGAAAGCACGTCAAAATGCACGCGGTCCTTGGTACGGATGGGTTTGACGTTATAGGTAATGCCGCTCACGAACAGCGCCACGCTCGCAATCAGGAATACATCGTTGATTTGCGCGGCTAGCAACAGGCCCAGTACGCCCAGCACGGCGTATTCAATGTAAACGTATAGCGGCTTCACAAGCCCGCACGCACTCGGGCGGTTGGCCTTTTCGGGGTGGTTTTTATCGGTTTCGGCATCCAGCCATTCGTTCAGCACATAATTGGCCGAAGCAACAAGGCAGGCGCTGATAAACCCGATAACCATGTTGCTGAAAATTTGCAGGACAGGCAGGTGAGGGGCCAGTGCAAACGCGGCCACAATACCGGGCACGATAAAGATATGCTTCACCCAGTGGTCGGGCCGCGCAAGTGCGATGTAGTGGCGGATGGAAGATGCGTTAGGCGACATTCTTAAGCTCCGCCTCCGCATCAAGCTTGGGGAAAATCCACGGCGCATAGCGCAGCGCGTACAGCTTCGCCTGCTTGAACAACGACATTTCCATCTTTGTTTTAAAGCGCAAGGTAACAAGCCTGAACACCTCGGCCACCAGCTTGTCTGGGTGGTAACGCGCCTTGCATACCAGAAGGTTGGTGTACATGCGCATGCGGTACGCCGTCAGGATTTTGTAATCCTTCCGCCACGCGGGCGAGGGCGTGCACTGCGAATAATGGCTGAAATCGTTGATGGCGCTCGATAGCTTGGCACCCGGCAGCGGCGTGAATATAACAAGCGATACTTCATCAACCCCCGCTTCAATCAGGCGCTTGGCGTATGCAACGCTCATATCGCGGTCATCGGGTTCCTCACCGGGTACGCCGCCGATAAACACCGCCTGCATCTTGATGCCGAGGCTGGCCATCTTTTTTGCCATGCGCAGCGCGTGTTCGTGGTCAAACGGCTTGTTCATGATTTTCAGCAGTTTGGATGAACCGCTCTCGGGTGAGAACGATACGAACACGCAGCCCGCCTTTTTCATCAGCTCCAGAGTTTCCTCGGATTTGATGGTTTCGATTTTCGTGCCCTGCGCCAGCTTCCATGTAATCGGCAGGTTGCGGGCAATCAGCTCGTTGCAGATTTCCTTGGTGCGCTTGTCGTTCACCGTGGGGTCAAGGTCGGATACATGGTAATCCGTCACGCCGAGCGTACGGTAAAAATGCTCCATCTCGTCCACCACGTTTTTGGCAGACCGCGCGCGCCACGTGGGGTTCACTTCAGGGGCGATGCAGAAGGTACAGCGGTAAGGGCACCCGCGCGATGTCAGGATGGGCAAAAACTTGGTGCCGCGCTCGACGGGCGCATGGGCAAACCCTGCCTGCCAGTACCCGCGTAAGGGGAAGTTTTCCCAAGCCGGCATGGCCATGGCATCCAGCTCGGCCGGAAGTTTGGAAGGCGCTGAAACCACAACCTCGTCACCTCGGCGGTAGGCAACACCCAAAATGCCGTCCAGCGGCTGTTTGGTTTCAAGCTTTGCGGCAACCTCGATAACGCGGTCCTCGGGCTCGCCCATCAAAATACAGTCGGCGCCCTTGCCGATGAATTCCTTGGCAACATGGCGCAGGGAATACGATGTCACGGCCTGCACGTTTTCGAACAGCGTGATGGCAATATGCGGGTGGTCCTGCCTGATGCGGTGTATAAGGCGCTCGACGGCGATAAATTCGGCAATCGTACGGCAATAAATGAAGCAATGCGCGCTTTGCGGGTGGATGTGCTTGGAAACCCATGCCTCGTCCACGCCCATCAGCAAAAATTCGCCAACCACTTGCGTGTTGTTGGGTTGCAACCCGAAGCAGTCAATCACCTGCACGTTCCGCTTGCCATGGTGCTTGAGAGTACCCGCCAGATGCGCCGCCATATGCGGCATGAAGGGGATGCCCGTATGCGGGTCAAGGTTGTGGCAAACAACGGGCGGCACAATCAAGGTAGCCCAAGGCAACGCTGCGGGCGCAAGCGCCTGCGCGTCATCAGTCTTGAGGGCCGTGGCGACAGCAGTCATGGGGTTGCCTTTTTAGGTAAGCATAGGCTTAGTGGAATAAGAATCCTCTTGCAAGGCTTGTAAAAAATATATCAAAAGAAACATCCACTTAAGGGTCCTAACCCCATGTCCGCGCCTTGGCTTAAACTGCTCCTCGTCTGGCTTGTTTTATGTATAGTCTTGGTCAAGGTTGTCGATGCCGCCTCCGCTTATCAAAACCGCGTCCATCCGTTCCTGTTGTGTCTGGGCGATAGCGTAACGCTGGGCGGGGCTGACCGTATAACACCGGGGCAGGAATTCTGTACCCTCATGGCAAGGGCCGCGGGCAGGCGGCCAGCCAATGCGGGCAAATACAACGATACCGCCACGAATGCCGAGGCGCGGCTGCCCGCCATACTGGCATCGCTGCCCGTACCGCCAGCCTGCATGACCGTCATGCTGGGCGAAAACGATATCTTTGACGGCACTGGGCCTGATGCCTACCGCAAAGCCTTGGAAAACATCATCGCCTATGCCCGTAAACAGCAAATCCCCGTAACGCTCATAAGCCCGTTCCCCGCGACGCATCCCAAAATCGTAGGGCACGAAAAACCGTATCTGGATGTTCTGGGCGATATAGCTGAAAGGGAAGGGTTGCCCTACATTGATCTCTACAAGGAACTGGATAAAACCCAACTGCCTTTGTCTAGCAAGGAAACCATTTCCTTCGATGAACAGCACCCGAACGAGCGTGGCCACGCTGCCATTTTTGCAATGTGCAAAAAGCCTGAATACGCGGCTGCCTGCGCGTGCAACAAGAACCCTTGAGGATATGGAAGAAAATGGCGGAGACGGAGGGATTCGAACCCTCGATACAAGTTTGACACTCGTATAACGGTTTAGCAAACCGCCGCCTTCAGCCTCTCGGCCACGTCTCCGCATTTAGGCGCCCCGCATCATAGCCAGCGGCGGCCTACGGTCAACAAACTATTTTGGCCCTAGGCGGCCACAAGGCACTGGAGGCTGATGCGCCCTTTCTTGTCACTATGCTTGGTTTCCAGCCTGAAGCCGGTCTGGGCATAGCAATGGTCCAGAAAATACTGCGGAAATTTGTAGGAGTTGCAGTAATTGAACAGCTCGCCCTTTTTGTAGCGTATGGGTTCACCTTTGCCGAAGCTGAATTCCCCGTCCTGCACAGCCTCGAACCCGTTGATGAACAGGTGGTTCTGCGGCTGCCAGCGTTTGACGTGCCTGAAATGGTGGGGCTTGAAGCCTTCTGTCGGCAATTCATCATGCACACGCCTTAGCATGGCGTTACTAAAATCACTGATAAGCCGGTGCCCGTACGCGGCTTCAAGGCTGCGGCGGTCTTGGTTTTGGTCCACACCCAGTATCAGGTAGTCGCCTTCGCTCATATGTTTGCGGCAGTTGGCCAGTGCCTGAATAACCACATCCTTGGGTAGTGGCGCGTCCTCAAAACCTTCGGCATTGCCAAGCGTGCTGCCAAATTCAATGAAAATACGCGGGCCCGCGTGCGGGATATCCATGTCATCGGTAATGAAGTTCTTGTTCCTCATGCCGATTTTGACGCCCTTGATCCGTTCGCGGACCGTAGTGGCGGCATGGAATGCGGATTCAAGCGAGTAATCGACGCCGTAATAAAAATCCGGCTGTACGGCTTCTACAAAAGGGACGGTCTTAAGCTGGGCCGCGTGCTGCGATCCGGTACCAAGCTCGACGACAGTAAGCGGCCCGCGCTCCTTCAGTTTATTGGCAACCGCGTTGAAGTAGGGCGCGCACTTGGCAATCAGGCCAGCCTCGCATGTAAAGGGGTAGTAATGCGTGTCTTCGGCCAGCGTAAACTGCTCCCACATGTTAAGGGCGGCACCGGTAAAAATATGCTTGAGGGCATGGCCCGAGCGTTTTTTGGTAAACAAGGCCTCCATGTCCGACATGAATGTCTGTTCGGGGAAGGAAGCAAAATAATGGCGTGTAGGTAGCGCGTTGTTCGCAGGCATAGGGGATGATCAGGCTTGTTTGCGTGTTGCGGTTTCGGTGGCGGGCGTGACTTTTCGGGCAACCGTGTCCCAAAAACGGTAGAACATCAGTTTGAAACCCGCGCTGAAATAGCGGTTGGATAACAGGCGCACTGTCACGTTGTCGGGGTCAAAATGGATAAGCGCAAGCTTGTCGCCGTAAACATAAAACGATGTGTTGTCGTAAAATAAATCGCCGGGCAGATAACGGTATTCGGCATGTTCGGCGAACGTAAAGTTGTCGCCCTCCTTTACTAAAATATGCGCGCGGATGTTCTCGATATTCGCAATCTTGTCGCACAGCACACGCGCCTCTTCGGCACCCAGCCATTTGACCCAGTTGTTTTCATCCACGTTGGATACGCAGTAGGTGCCGGGCTTCTTGGACAGTGTTTCATACACGTCTTCCATGAAGTACCTGAAACCATCCGACCCTTCGAGGCAGATAACATCCTGCTCCAGATACCTGATACCGTTATCAGCCGTGAACCGTATGCCCGATCGCTCGAAAAACGATTTTATGAGCTCCAGCGAGCGGCCCGAGGGGTCATTCGCCCCGCGTTCAATGTTGGAAAGCGTATATTTGGTAATTCCGCACTTTGAAGCCACTTCGTCTTGGCTCAGGTCCAGATGGGCACGGGCTGCCCGTATTTGGGATGGGGTTATCATGCGATAAATCCGTAAAACTTTTTAATTTTTGCACGATTACGGATACCAAAGGTCGTGTAAAGCAGAAAAAATTGAAAAGAAGGACAACTTTTGTGCGGTTTTTATTTTGCAAACCTATTCTTGCTTGATGGATAATCGGGTTAGTTTATAGAAAATCAAAGCGAGCCGTTGCCTACTTTGGTCGTCACGCCTCAATAAGTAGCCAATAAATTGCCTCTTTCATTCTCGAAAATAGCGCCTATGGGCACACAGGTATTCAAATCCGTTCTCCGTCACCGTTTCGGCATCATGCTTGTACTGCAGGTGGGCATGCTCATGGCGGCTGCGTTCGCGCAAAAAACCTTGTTCGAGGAGGAGATTTTCATGCTCGCGCTGCTGGGCATGCTGGCGGGTGGGGGGCTCTCGATTCTCAAGGGCACAAAACATATGGCCACCTTCAAGGCGGCGGCAATCATTACGTTGGCAGCAAATATACTTGCTTACTTCACCAGCATCCCGTTCCCCGATTTGCTGGCTTACGGAATCAATCTTGTGTTTATGGTCTGGGTACTATTCGCCATGGCATCGGTCGTCTTTTTCAAAGGCGGCGAAAACGAGAACATCGTGTTGGGCGCTGCCTGCATTTATGTCCACATAGGCATGGTGTTCGCGTTCATATTTTTGATGATAGATGCCTTCGTACCAAACTCCTTCTCACAGACGGCCTTCACCACAGGCCAGACCGAGGTTAACAGCTTTCTCGGCCGCTTTCTGTATTACAGCTACGTCACGCTAGGCACCGTCGGCTACGGCGATATTGTGCCTCTAAGCCCCGAAGCACGGTATTTTTCAGTGATGGAAACCATATTGGGCCAGCTCTATCTCGCCATCGTGGTGGCAAGGCTGGTGGGCATGCCGAATCTTAAAAAGGATTTAGGCGATTAGTCTTCGCAAGGGTAGGCGTTCGAGCACGCGGAGCACGTGTACGAAATCAGCTCGTCCATGGATTTGATCTCGATGGTGGAGCCGCTGACCTTAAGCCCGAGGTCGTCCTTAAGGCGTGCAAGGGCGCGCGAAAAAGTTTCCGACTGCATGCCAAGGCGCGATGCGATAAGCGTCTTGTCGTAAGGCAGGTGAAGCACCACGGGGTTGGCCTTTTTGGCAGGAATCAAGCGGAGCAGGAAGCACCCGAGGCGTTGCGGCGCGTTCTGGATGGTTCTGTGTTCTATCTCCTTGTCTTTCTCGCGCTGGCCTTGCACAAGGTGCTTGAGCATCTTGAGCGAGAACGTCTGGTTCGTCGCAATCTCGTTACGCAGAATCGAAATAGGGTAGGCGGCAATCTTGGCGTCCTGCACCACTTCCGCGCTGCATGAGTACTGTTTGTTGTCGAAAAGATCGGTTTCCCCGAAAATGGTGCCCGCGGGCAAAACATCCACAATCACTTCATCGCCGTCCAGCGTTTGGCGGAAAAGCTTCACCCAGCCTGAAAGCACAACATAAAACCACTCGGCCAGATCGTCCTGCAGGAAGATGACATGGCCCTTGGAAAAATCCTGGATATTGCCGTTATTGTTCAGTTTCGTAAGGAAAGCGGGGTCAGCATCGCGGAAAAGCACAAGCTCGCTAAGCGCGGCGGTGGGGCCCTCATCATGGCTTTGGCATTTCTTACTGGACAACGTATTCATGGATACTCTTTTGAACATTAGATTGACTTAAATCAAGGCCCAATTTGACACGGCGCACCATATTCGATTCCGCGCGCAAACCAGCGAGGTACCTTTAAATGTTACAACAGAATTCGTCCAATACTTCCCCCTACAATGACGATGTCGTCCGCTATTTCGCTCTGGCGACCGTATTCTGGGGTGTCGCAGGCTTTTTGGTAGGCTTGCTTATTGCCCTTCAGATGGCATTCCCCGCCCTGAACTTCGAGCCGTTCCTGACATTCGGCCGCATGAGGCCGCTGCACACCTCGGCAGTCATTTTTGCATTCGGTGGCAATGCCCTTTTTGCAACTAGCTATTATATCGTCCAGCGCACATGCCACGCGCGCCTCTTCAGCGATGGCCTCGCCAAATTCACTTTCTGGGGGTACCAGTCAGTCATCCTCATGGCGGGCCTCGGCTACCTGTTTGGCGTAACCCAAGGCAAGGAATACGCCGAGCCGGAATGGTACGTCGATCTCTGGCTCACCGTCGTCTGGGTTGCCTACCTTGTTGTTTTCCTTGGTACGGTCATCAAACGCAAGGAGCCGCATATCTATGTGGCCAACTGGTTCTTCCTCGCGTTCATCATCACGGTGGCTGTCCTGCACCTCGGCAACGGCCTGTCGGTTCCTGTCAGCCTTCTCGGTACAAAAAGCTACACGGTAATGTCGGGCGTCCAGTCCGCCATGATCCAGTGGTGGTACGGCCACAACGCCGTGGGTTTCTTCCTGACGGCTGGCTTCCTTGGCATGATGTACTACTTCATCCCCAAGCGCGCCGAACGTCCGGTCTATTCCTACCGTTTGTCCATCCTGCACTTCTGGTCGCTCATTTTCATCTATATCTGGGCAGGCCCGCACCACTTGCACTACACGGCATTGCCTGATTGGGCGCAAACGCTGGGTATGACATTCTCCATCATGCTCTGGATGCCTTCATGGGGCGGTATGATCAACGGTATGATGACGCTCTCTGGCGCCTGGCACAAACTCCGTCAGGATCCTGTGCTGCGCTTCATGATCATCGCGCTTGCCTTCTACGGTATGTCCACCTTCGAAGGTCCGCTGATGTCGATTAAATCGGTCAACTCGCTCTCCCACTACACGGATTGGACCATCGGTCACGTGCACTCCGGTGCGCTTGGCTGGGTTGGCTTCATCACCTTCGGCGCGCTCTACTACATGATCCCGCGCCTGTGGGGCCGCAAGGAAGTCTATTCCCTGAAGCTGGTTGAACTGCATCTCTGGGTCGCAACCCTCGGTATCGTCCTGTACATCGTCGCAATGTGGATTGCCGGCATCATGCAAGGCCTGATGTGGCGCTCCTATAACGAGATGGGCTTCCTCGAATACTCCTTCGTGGAAACCGTGATGGCCATGCACCCTTACTACATCATCCGCGCACTCGGCGGTGCACTCTACCTCGGTGGCGCATTGGTGATGGTCTACAACTTCTGGCGCACCATCCGTGGTGATGTTGCCGCCGAAACCCGCACTCAAGCCGTAGGGGCCGTAGCATGAGCTTAATGAAAAAACACACCCATCTTGAACGCAACTCCATCCTGATGCTCGTCTGCATCATCGTGGTGGTGCTGATTGGCGGCATCGTCGAGATTATCCCGCTCTTCCGCATGGAAACGGTGATCGAGCCGGTGAAGGGCATGCGCCCCTATACCCCGCTGGAACTGGCAGGCCAGAACATCTTCATCCGTGAAGGGTGCAACGTCTGCCACTCCCAGCAGATCCGCCCCTTGCGTGATGAAGTTGTACGCTACGGCCACTACTCGCTGGCTGCCGAAAGCATGTACGATCACCCGTTCCTCTGGGGCTCCAAACGCACAGGGCCTGATCTGGCCCGCGTGGGTGGCCGCTATTCCGATGAATGGCACGTGGCTCACTTGAAAAACCCGCGCGATGTGGTGCCTGAATCCATCATGCCTACCTATTCCATGCTGGCTAAACGTGCAGTCAAGCTGGATGACATGCCCGCCCACCTTAAAACCCTGCGTATCGTAGGGGTGCCTTACACCGATGACATGGTGGAGGAAGCCTATAACGATGGTATGGCTCAGGCCCGCGCCGACAGCCCGAACATCGATGGCCTCAAAGCCCGCTACGGTGACAAGGTGAACGCCCGTGACTTCGATGGGAACCCGAACCTGACATCCGAGATGGATGCGCTGGTGGCCTACCTGCAGGTACTGGGCACGATGGTTGACTTCTCCGACTACGAACCCGCAGCAGGTGCAAAATGATTGATTTCATCGCGCACCACGCAGGTTCCATCGGTCTGGTTATCTTCTTCGGGTTTTTCACGGCAACGGCCTGCTGGGTCTACCGTCCGAATTCCAAAGAAAGCTACATCGCCAAAGCCAATATTCCCTTGAAAGAGGACACCTATGAGTGATCAAAACAAACCCGAAATCGACAAAATCAGCGGCGTTGAAACCACGGGCCATGAGTGGGATGGCCTGAAGGAACTCAACAACCCGGCCCCGCGCTGGTGGCTCTGGATATTCTATGTCACATGCATCTGGTCCTTCGGTTATTGGGTTGTGTATCCGGCATGGCCTACCTTGTCGGGGCACACCAAAGGCACCCTCGGCTGGACCCAGTTCAAGAAACTGGAAAACGAACAGGCTGAAATCACGGTCCGTCAGGCCACCTATGCCGATGCATTCAAAAACGCATCCTTCGAACAGATTATGAAGGACGAAAAGCTGTATACATTCGCGGTTGCGGGCGGCAAGGCTGCCTTCAAAAACAACTGTGCCACCTGCCACGGCAGCGGCGCACAGGGCGGCAAAGGCTACCCCAACCTCAACGATGATGATTGGCTGTGGGGCGGTAAGGTGTCCGACATCTATCAAACGCTTCAATACGGCATTCGTTCGGGCCACGATGAGGCACGCGTGTCGCAAATGCCTTCTTTTGGTAAGGACGGCGTCCTGAAACAGGATGAAATCAAGGGCGTAGCTGAATACGTCATCGCCCTCTCCGAAGGCAAGGCAACAGCCGATATGGCAGGCGCCAAGGTATTTGCCGAAAACTGCGCGGCCTGCCACGGCGAGCAGGGGCAGGGTGGCCGCGAAGTAGGCGCGCCAAAACTGGCCGATGCCATCTGGCTTTACGGCGGCGATGAAAAAACGGTCTATGAAACCGTCTACAATGCCCGTGCCGGCGTCATGCCGTACTGGAAAGGAAAACTGTCCGACGATACTCTGCGTATGCTAACGGTCTACGTGCATTCGCTGGGCGGCGGCGAGGCGGAAGAACAGCAGGCCGCGGCTCCGGCCCCTGCGCCGGAAGCGGTACCTGCTGCAACTGAGGGTGAACAACAACAAAATGCAACCGAACAACAGCCAGCAGCAGCCCAGCCAGCCCCAACCGGCGGCGAACAGCAATGACGAAATAACGCTGTTCGCGAAGGCCGAAAAGGTTTTCCCGCGCAGCGTCAAAGGTCACTTTAGAAACCTGAAATGGATGGCGATGGCCGTGTGCCTCGCCATTTATTATCTGGCTCCGTTTATCCGCTGGGATAGGGGCCCCAACGCGCCCGATCAGGCCATCCTGATAGATCTGCCCAATCGCCGCGCCTATTGGTTTTTGGTCGAAATCTGGCCGCAGGAAGTTTATTACCTCGCTGCCATTCTCGTCTTTGCGGCCATCGCGCTGTTCTTTGTTACATCGCTTTTCGGGCGTGTCTGGTGCGGCTACTTCTGCTTCCACACGGTCTGGACCGATCTGTTCGTGCTGGTCGAGCGCGCCATTCAGGGTGAGCGCGGCGAGCGTAAACGCCTCCACGAAGGCAAATGGACATTCGAAAAGGCTTGGAAACTGGGGCTAACCCACTTTCTCTGGTTCAACATCGCGTTCCTGACATCAGGCGCCTTCGTCCTCTACTTCAACGATGCGCCTACGCTGCTTCATAGCTTCCTGAACCGCGAGGTATCGCCCACTGTCCTCGGCTTCATGGGCGGGCTTACGCTTAGCACCTACATCATGGCCGGCTTTGCGCGCGAACAGGTGTGCATTTACATGTGCCCGTATTCACGCTTCCAGTCCGGCATGTTTGACCCTGATACGCTAATTATCGGTTACGACAAGGTACGCGGCGAACCGCGCGGCAAACACCGGAAAGGCGAAAGCTGGGATGGCAAAGGCCACTGCATCGATTGTTCGGCCTGCGTGCAGGTCTGCCCCATGGGTATCGATATCCGCAACGGCCTGCAAATTGACTGTATCGCTTGCGGCCTGTGCATCGATGCCTGCAACGACATCATGGATAAAATGTCGCTACCCCGCGGCCTCATCCGCTACGACACCGAGCGCGGCCTCGAAAAAGGCGGCATGACAAGGCACCTGTTGCGCCCGCGCACCATCTACTACAGCGTTGTCCTTACTATCGTTGCCTGCATTGTTGGTTACACGCTGCTTACCCGCGCACCGCTTGAATTGCACGTGATCCATGATCGCAACCCGCTTTTCGTCAAAATGTCGGACGGCAATATCCATAACGGTTACGACATCAAGATCCTCAACAAAACGCACGATGTCAAAACATTTGCCGTATCGGTAGAAGGTCTTGAAGGCGCATCGGTCGAGGTCCGTGGCGCGGGTGATTTGAAGGCGGAATCGCTGCCTGTGGGCCCTGACTCTGTAGGCCAGTTCCATGTGTTTATCAAAAGTCCTGCCCCGAAAGAGCAACGCGAGGAAATCGAGTTCTCGGTAAAGGACAACGCGACAGGCTTTACAGATACGCACGAAAGCATATTTATTTCTGGAGGAACGGAATGACCATGACAGCCACAGCCGACAGAAAACCGATAGATAAATACATCCCGTGGATGATCGTAGCGTTCTTCCTAGTCGTTGCGGCGGTCGATTCCGTTTTTGTAACGCTGGCCATCAAAACACACACGGGCACCACCACGGGCAGCGCCTATGAACAGGGCTTGGCTTATAACCAAACGCTGGATGCGCTGGCTAAACAGCAGGCGCTCGGCTGGTCATCCAAAATCGAATATACGGGCGGCACAATCCGCCTCACATTGGCTGACAAGGCAGGAAAGCCGCTTGCAGGCGGCAAGGCCGAGGCATCGGTTATGCGCCCCGTAACGGCAGGCTACGACCAGACGCTCGCTTTGAAGGATGTCGGCAACGGCATCTATGAAATACCGTACCAATTCCCCCTCAAAGGCCAGTGGCACGTGCGTGTAAATATTGAAGTTGCGGGTGAGGCTTATCAGGCCAACGAAACCCTCACACTGCCGTGAGTAGTGCCTCCCTATACGCGCCGTTTGTCACGGCGGGGGAAGGGGGCAAAAACCGCCTTGTCCTGAGCATCGAGGGCGTGCATTGCCCCGCCTGCATCCAGAAAATCGAATCCGCGATTGTCACGGAGCCTGATGTCACAGAGGCCCGCCTCAATTATACTACCAAACGCTTGAACATTATCTGGAATGGCGCAGCCGATAGGGCGGATGGCTTTATCGCGCGTATTAATGGGCTCGGCTACAAAGCCCGCCCGTTCGAGGCCGCAAAGGCCGAAGCCACGGATTCCGAATACGCTAAATTCCTGCGCCTCTGCTTGGGTGTATCGGGCTTTGCATCAGGCAACATCATGCTGCTCTCGTTTGCCCTGTGGATGACGACCACACAGCAAATGGGCATCATGACGCGCGAGTTGTTTCACCTTATCTCCGCGCTGATAGCCGTTCCCACCGTCTTTTTCTCGGGTCGCCCGTTCTTCAGGTCTGCATATGCCGTACTTTCCAAGGGCCGCACGAATATGGATGTCCCCATATCCCTCGGCATCCTGCTGGCCACGGGCATGAGCCTGTTCGAGATGTTCCGTGGCGCCGAGCACGTATTCTTCGATTCCGCGGTAATGCTCATTTTCTTCCTGCTGATAGGCAGGTATCTCGATTTTCTGGCATTGGCCAACGCCCGCCGCGCAGCAGGTGATCTGGTATCCATGATGTCAGGTACGGCCACGGTGCTTGAGGGCGATATACAGCGCCCCGTCCTTATCCGTGACCTGCGCGAAGGCATGGTGGTGCTTGTAGGTGTTGGTGAACGCATCCCCGCCGATGCCACCGTGATCGATGGCGCATCGGATATCGATACAAGCCCTGTTACGGGCGAAAGCCTGCCGGTCCATGTCAAAGTTGGCGAGGCGCTGTACTCGGGCACCATCAACATGGCGGCGCCCCTCAAAATCAGAATTCTCCGTGCCGCTGAAAACTCGCTTCTGGCCGATGTCATCAGGATGATGGAAAAAGCCGAGCAAGGTCAGGCCAAATACGTCCGCATCGCCGACCGTGCCGCGCGCATGTACACGCCCGTTGTGCATGTGCTGGCAGCTTCTACCTTTGTTTACTGGCTTCTGCTGGCCCACTTGCCGTGGGAACAGGCGCTCATGATAGCCGTGACGGTCCTCATCATCACGTGTCCGTGCGCGCTTGGGTTGGCCGTACCTGTGGTCCAGATGCTGGCCGTAGGCCGCCTCATGAAAAAGGGCGTCATGGTTAAAACGGGGGATGCCCTTGAAAGGCTGTCGGGTATCGATACCGTCATGCTCGATAAAACAGGCACGCTGACTGTGGGGGAACCGCGCTTGCTTGATAATGCTGCGGGCACAGGCCTCAAACTCGCGGCATCGCTCGCAGCCCATAGCAAGCACCCGCTATCCCGCGCCATTGTCCATGCCTACGAAGGCCAGCTTTTCCCTCTGTCTGTGAATGAAGTTCAGGGCCACGGCCTTGAATCCGTGCATGAGGGCAAACGCGTGCGCCTCGGCAGCCGTGCATGGTGTGGCGATACATCGGCACCCGATAGCGCGGATACATTGGAGCTTTGGCTGGATGTAGAAGGCGCTGCGCCTATACGGTTTGGTTTTGCAGACCCACTACGCGCCGATACCCAATCGGTTATCGGTTCACTTAAGGCAAATGGATTCCGTATTGTGCTCGCCTCCGGTGACCGTGAATCAGCCGTGCGTGAAGTCGCAAGCAAACTCGGCATTGCCGAGTGGCATGCGGGCATGAAACCGGCCAATAAATTCGCGCTGCTCGATACGCTTAAAGGGCAGGGCCGTAAAGTGCTGATGGTCGGTGACGGCCTGAACGATGCTCCTGTGCTGGCAGGCGCCTACGTTTCAGCCTCGCCTGCTTCAGGCCTCGATATTGCGCGCAACGCAGCCGATCTGGTCTATACGGGCGATAAGTTCGCCCCCGTGCTGCTAGCACATAAGGTAGCCAAATTCTCGCAAAGGCTTGTCGTACAAAACTTTGCGCTGGCGATTCTTTACAATGTCTTTGCGGTTCCCATGGCTATGGCCGGGTATGTAACCCCGCTGGTGGCTGCCATCGCAATGTCATCCTCGTCCGTTATTGTTATCGCCAACGCATTCAGGTTAAGGACAATCCTATGAGCGTGCTTATTTACATGATTCCGCTGGCGCTCCTGATTGGCATAGGCTGGCTCTGTGCCTTTTTATGGTCTATCCGTGGTGGCCAGTACGAGGACATGGAAGGTGCGGCAAACCGCATCCTTCTGGATGACGAAAATCCCCCTGAAAATTGACGAATATCAAAGCCCTTTGTAGCCCGCCGCCTATGATTGCGGTGGTAAAAACAGCAACGGCGAGTCGAATCGCCATCTACAAGGGTAATGAAAATGAAAAAAGTACTTCTCACAACGGCGTTTGGCCTCGCTCTCGTGGGCGCCGCCGCACTGCCTGCCATGGCACAGGATGCCGGCGCAGGTTTTCAGGCTGGTGACATTCTCGTCCGCGGCCGCATCATCGATGTTGTTCCTCAGGAAGATTCTTCGACCAGCGTCGCTGGCGGTGAAGTCGCTGTAGGCAACCGTGTCGCCCCTGAACTGGATTTCAGCTACTTCTTCTCCGAAAACATCGCAGCCGAACTGATTTTGGCTACCACCAAGCATGAACTTGATGGCAAAGGCACCCTCACGGGCACGAGCATCGGCGATGCATGGATTGTTCCGCCCACCATCACCCTGCAATACCACTTCAACCCCGATCAGGCATTCAAGCCTTACGTCGGCGCAGGCCTTAACTACAGCTGGTTCTGGAATGAAAAACCGTCGGCAGCCTTCAACAAGCTGGAAATGACGGGCGGCGTAGGCTATGCCCTGCAAGCCGGCTTCGACTACAAAGTCGCCGAAAACTGGTACTTCAACGCCGATATCAAGAAAATCTGGCTCAACGTTGATGCCTCCATCAACTCTGGTGGCGTCACAGCCGATGTGGATCTCGATCCCGTCGTCGTCGGCGTCGGCCTTGGCTACAAATTCTAATACCAAGCTACCTATCTTAAAGTTGTGTTGTGTAACTTCCCCGCCAAGAAATTGGCGGGGCTTTTTATCGGGCTAAAATTGAATTTGAAAAACTAGATGGCTGTAACGTGGCGCTGGCCGGTTTCGGATACAGGGCGCAGATAGCTGTCAAAAGCGGCGCAGGCAAGGCGCACGGCGAACCTGTTTTTGACGGTAATGCTGTTCCCCTTGATATCCAGAAGGCCCGCTAGCTCGAATTTGCGCAACTCCTCTATGGCGGGCGTAAATTCGGCAGCCTTGGCGGTGCCGCATACTGCATCAAGGTCAACATGCGCGGCGCTCATCAGGTGCTCGATAATCCGCGCACGCAGGCGGTCATCATCCGTCAGCACACGTGATTTTTCGACAGGCAGTTTGCCTGCATCAATCCGGTCGCGGTACTGCGGTACATGGATGGTGTTTTGCACATACCCCTGCGGCAATTGCCCGATGGCCGATGCGCCGATGGCCAGTAGCGATTTTGCGGCATCCGCCGTGTATCCCTGGAAGTTGCGGCGCAAGGTGCCGCCTCGTGCGGCCACTGCAAGCGCGTCATTCTTTTTTGCAAAGTGGTCTATGCCTATGGCTTCATAGCCTGCGGCCTCAAGCCTTCTGGCCATAACTTCAAACAGGTCATAGCGCAGTGATATATCGGGCAAAGCCTCGTCAGGTATCAGGCGCATGTGCTTCTTCATCCATGGCACATGGGCATAACCAAACAGGGCAATACGGTCCGGCGCCAGCGTCAATACGTTGTCGGCCAGCTTTTCCATCGTTTCGATGGTTTGGTACGGAAGGCCATACATCAGGTCGATGTTGATGTTGTTGATACCATACTCGCGCGCAAGGTCGATGCTACGGTAAACGACGCCGTACGGTTGCGGGCGGTTTACGGCCTTCATGACGGTATCATCGAAATCCTGCACGCCAAAGCTGACGCGGTTGACACCGCTTTTCGCATAAGTGGCGGCCATGCCCTCGGTAAAATTGCGGGGGTCAATTTCCACGGCTATTTCCGCCCCTTTTGTGAAAGGGAAAACTTCGCTGATCGTATCCATCACGCGGCGATAACTGTTAAGTGGCAATATGGTGGGCGAACCGCCGCCAAAATGCAGGTGCTTGATAGCGGGGCGTGTTTGCAAGGCACAGGCAAGCAAATCAATTTCACGCACCAGATAATCCGCGTAGTCAATAACGGGCGATTCCCTGAGCGTGATTTTGGTATGGCACCCGCAGAACCAGCATAGGCGCTGGCAAAAAGGCACATGCACGTAAAAGGATATGGCGTCGTCTGAAGGCAGTTGGGCAAGCCAAGCGCGGTAATCCGCATCCGAAAAGCCTTCATGGAAATGCGGCGAAGTCGGATAGCTCGTATACCGCGGCACAGCGCGGTCAAACGAAAGTACTTTGTCTTTTGTACAATTGCCCATACTCGGACTTTGCCAAACTTCGCAAAAGCCCTCGTTGACCATTATCAAATGGCCTCAGGAAAAAGCGGAACACAGGTGGGAAAGGTATACCCAGGGCGAAATACCAAGGGCCTGCGCATTGGCAGCAACCGCAGGGGGTAGTATGCCGAATGCCAGCGCAACGATGCATGCGGCATGTGGCAAAACCAAGCCTGTCACAACACCGATTACAGGCGCAAGGATGGGGATATGGCGCAATACCAGCTTCATACTCCCATGCTACCCGCAAGGGCCACAGCCTGCATTGACGAAAGTCAGGTGGTATATAACGGAATACTTAAAGAAAAGAGCCGCGCGGCGGCAGCGGCTCTTTCCCGTATGTAAGGCTGGTTTCGGTTAGAAACTTGCCTTCCATTCATCAACGCTCAGGCTGCCATTACCGTCCATATCGTAAGCCTTGAAGGCTGCCGCTGCGTATTCGTCGTTATCAATTTTGCCATCTGCGTTGGTATCCCAAACGCTGTAAAGTTTGGTCGTTGTCACAGCGGCATCAAACTCGGTGGTGTCGATTTTGCCGTCGCCGTTCTTGTCCCAGTAGGTATAAACAGTGCGCTCGGCAGGGTCCGATGCCAGCCAGCGTGCCGAATAGGCTTTCCACTCGGAGTCCGTGATGTACCCATCGTGGTTGATATCGCCGTAGTTGTAGGCGTATTTGTAGAATTCGTCGGTATCCAGAAGGCCGTTCTTGTTCAAGTCATAGTATGTGTAGTACGTGGTTTTCGTCGTGGTTGTGGAACCATCGGCGTTTTTCATGACTTCCGTGGTCGTCACGGTTTCGGCATGGGCTGCATAACCCGCAAAACCAACACCAAGCACGGCAGCTGTAGCAAAGAGCAGGGCATGTTTTTTCATAAAAGCACCTTTTGTGAGTGTGGTGCTTCTATTACGCGCGGCTGTGGAAAAAGTTTCCTAGCCCAGTTTCTTTTTAAGAAGCTCGTTCACGATATCGGGGTTGGCCTTGCCGCCCGAATTTTTCATGACCTGCCCGACAAAGAACCCGAACAACTTGTCCTTGCCGCCCTTGTAGGCGGCAACGTTATCGGGGTTGGCGGCAATCACGGCGTCAACAATCGCTTCAATCGCGCCCACGTCGGTCACCTGCTTCAGGCCCTTGGCTTCTACAATGGCGGCAGCCTCGCCACCATTCGTGAACATCTCTGCAAACACATCCTTAGCAATCTTGCCCGAAATCGTGTTGTCGGAAATGAGCTTCAGGAGGCCTGCAAGGCTCTCGGCCTTCATCGGGCTGTTTTGCAGCTCGATACCTTCCTTGTTCAGGCGGCCCAGAAGTTCGTTTAGCACCCAGTTTGCGGCCAGTTTGGCATCGCCGCCCTTGGCAACCGTTTCAAAGTAGTTGGCGCGGTAGGCCTCGGCAATCAGTACGCCCGCATCGTAGGCGGTCAGGCCGTATTGCTCCATGAAGCGGTGTTTTTTCTGGTCAGGCAGCTCGGGCAGCGATTTGCGTATACGCTCGATCAGCTCGTCCGTCAGTTTAAGCGGCAACAGGTCAGGGCAGGGGAAGTAGCGGTAGTCGTGCGCGTCTTCCTTGCTGCGCATGGAGCGGGTCTCGTTGCGGTCCGGATCGTAGAGACGGGTTTCCTGCACGACCTTGCCGCCGTCCTCCAGCAGCGCGACCTGGCGTTTGGCTTCCTGCTCGACCACGGCCATCACGAAGCGCACCGAGTTGACGTTCTT
Organism: Alphaproteobacteria bacterium; assembly: GCA_018969935.1. Taxonomy (GTDB): domain Bacteria; phylum Pseudomonadota; class Alphaproteobacteria; order Micavibrionales; family UBA1664; genus UBA6145. The sequence goes on from JAGWXJ010000005.1 coordinate 31,240, forward strand.
CGTCTCGGT
>JAGWXJ010000118.1 GCA_018969935.1 Alphaproteobacteria bacterium
AGGTGCACATGGCGTTTGCGTTGCGGCTGCTGTTTTACTTGCTTTTGCGTACGGGCAATTACGCCGCGCTTGCCTTCGTAAAACAGTTGGGCCAGCCATTCGCCATCCATGCCATTGAAGAGGCGGACGCAATCACCATCCGCCTTACGCAGGACATTGCGGATGTAATGCGCGTGCTCGTCACACAGGGGGATATCACCGCCATTCAAGGGGGCTGATAAATACAGGCGGGGGAATTTATACAAATCATCGTTCATGGTATTGGTTATAGCATGGGTCATACGGATATTTCACTGGCAGGTTTGGTTGGGCGTTTGCCAGACAAGTCGCGCGGCTTTGCCTTACTGATGCGGCTGGACAGGCCTATAGGCACTTGGCTGCTGCTTTTGCCCGGGTGGTGGGCCATTGCACTTGCAGCCCCTACCCGCCTTGATTTGTATGTACTGTTTGCCATTGGCGCGGTTGTGATGCGGGGGGCCGGCTGTGTTATCAACGACTTGTGGGACCAAGACCTAGACGCCGCCGTTGAACGCACACGCGGGCGGCCACTTGTGACCGGGCTTGTTAGCCGCCGCGAGGCTTATAGGTTGCTTGGCGCCTTGCTACTTATCGGTTTAGCCATACTGCTTGTGATGCCTGCCATGGCGATTGCACTTGGCGTGCTTAGCCTTGCGTTTGTTGTCAGCTACCCTTTGATGAAGCGGTTTACATGGTGGCCGCAGCTTTTTTTGGGCTTTACCTTCAACTTTGGTGCGCTTATCGGCTGGGCCGCGGGCACCGGCAGCCTTGCCCCTGAAACACTATGGCTTTATGCGGCGGGTATTTTCTGGACACTCGGGTACGACACCATTTATGCGCATCAGGACAAGGAAGACGATGCGCTTGTTGGCATCAAATCCACCGCGCGGTTGTTTGCAGCCAACAGCAAATACTGGGTTGCGGCGTTTTATGTTGTTACCACAGCCCTTTTATGTGTGGCCACACACAGCCCGTTGATGCTTTTTGCTGGCCTGCACTTTGGCTGGCAGCTTTGGCGCTGGCGTATGGACGAACCTGCGAGCTCCCTCCGGTTTTTCAAATCCAACCGCGATGCAGGGCTTATAATACTTGTTATTGCCCTTATGATCAGGTTCTACGCGGTTTAAGCGTCGTAACGGTGGCGGGCGTTGTTACGCCTTTCGTTTGCGGCGTCGGTGCAGGCTTTTCGACACCCTTGTCTATCAGACGCATTTTCAAATCGGATAGGCCGTTACTGTTGGTGGCAGCGGCCTCCAAAACATGCGAGTTCATGGCGACGATGCATAGGTTATCATCGAATGTCAGCACGGCTGCATGACGGGCGCTAAGGCCGAATTCGCGGCGGACTGCGGAACGTACCGTGAGTGATACTGGCAACGTATCCTTGGTGTGCAGCAGAACGTAATTCCATTCCCGACCGCGCTTATCCCTCGTTACGGCACCTCGGCCCAGCAAATTCAGGATATGGCGCGCACTTGTGGAGCCACTAACCGTTTGGACCGTAGATGTATCGGATGACGCCACGTTGCGGTAAACATCACCTTGCGACCAGATGGCCTCCCGTTGATCAAGGCTTGTAATGACGGTGACCGAGCCATCGCCTACCTCGACATGGAAGTTTGCGGGCAACGGAATATCGTAGCCTTCAAATTGTGTCGTATCCTTCCATGGTTTTTGGAAGAACTGTACCTCCACGGGGCCTTCAGGCTTACGGCGCCACTGGCGCGGCAAATGGGAGTCGTTATCGGGTTGCCTGTATATGACATAGGATTCAGGCGTATTGAATGCCTGAATGCCCGGCTCGATACCGAAGTCGCAAGCGACTACCAGTTTTACGGCGTCCAGCAAATCGGGTGATGAGAGGCCGAAGGCCCTTGCCTGACGCTCGGTCAGCGTCACGATATGGATTTGTGCGCCTTTGGGTAGTGGGTCGGCTATTTTCAAGTCCTTGATGAAGGGGATCCTGATTTCCTGCCCCAGATCACCGAATACAATGCGGCGGTCCCCATTTTTGTTGAAGCGTACACAGATTGTTGAGTTCGGGACATCGACTGTCGTTTCATCATCCCTTGCTGGCGATGCCGCTTCCAGCACGAGTTCGTTGCTTTTGAGCTGGCCTGCCTCAAGGACCATCTGGCGGCCCGTTTCATCACCGATGCAGATGTGGCTGCCCAGAAGCTCGAATTTTACGATGGCGCCGCTCGGGTGCTCGATGGATACGCGGTTGCCCGCATCGTTTACGAAGCGGTGGAATATGCCTACGTTTCTGGAGTTGCCCTTGCGCCAAGGGGTCGTAAAAAACTCTTCATCGAAGACGTTTTTCCAGTGTGCGCGTGCCGACAAATGCTCAATCAGCCCGCGTTTGTTCGCGAATGTAAGTTGCATGCCCTGTTCGATCTTTTTTTATTGTTTATGCAACAATTGTTAATCACGAACATTTTTGTTGTCAAAAAAAAGTTACTGGCAACAAAATTACAAACTACTACCCGCAAATCTGGCGCAAACGCTGCTCGATGAGCATCAACATGGATATGCTGAGCTGCGGTACACGGCGCATATCGGCCAATACCCCTTCGAACTGGGTAATCGCTTCGGCGTTCGCGGCTTTCCAGGCATCCAAGCGTACCAGTGCCGGTTTTTTTGCATCGGTTTCCGAGAGAACACGGCGCGTGAAATCGGCCTGCGTTGTATATAGCTGGCCGATGACACCATCCACCGCTTCCGACTGCCAGAAACTGACGCCCTGCAGCATGCGCGCCTGCTGGCGCAGGAAGTCGAAGTGGAGGCCATCCCCCAAATGGAAGAACACGGTTGCAGCCGTGGGCAGCAGTTTTGCATTGCCGCCCGCAGCCCTGATGATATCAGGGGCGGAACGCAGGGGGCCCAAGTTTGCCAGTGTGCGCGCAACATCCTCGGGCAGGCCGGTTTCAAGGGAAACCTTCATGCCTTCTGCCATACGGAGCTTGCGGGCTTCGGGCATAGCGGTATCCAGCGCATCGCTGATGATACGGATACTATTGCCCATGGTGCGGCTGGAATCGAACAGCGATTCCTTGCGCAGCATTTCCTGCCCGTTGCGCAGGACCCATGCCGATGTTGCCTCGATGAGGCGAGCAATCTGCTTCATGGACTGGAGCTGTGCAGCTGCCGGTATTTTACCATCCAGTTCCTCAAGGCCGTGCCAAAGCGGGCGCAAATCATAGGCCTCACGCGCAAGGAAGGACGCACGGGCGATGGTTTCAACATCGGCGCCGCGTTTTTCTTCCATTGTCATGATGAATGTCGGGCCCAGACGGTTGACGATGGATGCCGTCATTTGCGTGGCCATGATTTCGCGTTTCAGGCGATGGCGGCGGATTTGTTTGGGGTATTTTTGCGCCAGACGCTCGGGGAAATAGTGGAGCAGCCAGTCTTCCGAAAGCGGATCATCGGGAAGCGAGCCTGCCAAGAGCGCTTTGGAGATATTGATTTTTGCAAGCGAGATAAGCGTTGCAAGCTCGGAGCGTGTGAGCCCCTTGTGCTCGCGTTGGCGGGCGTCGATTTCCGCTTGCGTGGGCAGGCCTTCCACTGCGCGCTTCACGCGTTTTTCGCGTTCCAGCATATCGATGAAACGGGCGTGGACAGGCAGCATTTCGGCTGCGTCCAGCTCGGCCAGCGAAATGGCTTGCGATTGCTGGTGGTTGTTGCGCAGAACCAGTTTTGCAACCTCGTCCGTCATGTCTTTGAGCAGTACGTTGCGCTGCTTCAGGTTCATGGCCGGTTTGGTGCCCGATGTCAGATCCTGCAGGAGGATTTTGATATTCACTTCATGGTCAGAGCAGTCAACACCACCCGAATTGTCGATGAAGTCGGCGTTCAGCTTGATCCCTTTGAGGCCAAGTTCGATGCGCGCGCGGCGGGTGACAGCAAGGTTTGCGCCCTCACCAACCACTTTTGCGTTAACCTCCGTTGCATCCACGCGAATTGCATCGTTGGCACGGTCGCCGGCATCGTTATGCGTTTGGGACGAGGCCTTGATGTAAGTACCAATGCCGCCAAAATACAGCAGGTCGCATTTGGTTTTGAGCATGGCGTTCATGAGCTCGGCCGGTGAAACTTTTTCAGCAGAAATGCCAAAACGTTCACGGATTTCCTTTGTGAGCGTCAGCGATTTTTCGGAACGCAGGAAGATACGCCCGCCTTTGGAAAGCAGCTTCTGGTCGTAATCACCCCAGCCTTTGACGGCGTGGAAGAGCCTGTTGCGTTCCTTCCATGTTGCGTCCACATCCGGATCGGGGTCGCAGAAAATGTGCATGTGGTTGAATGCACCTACCAGACGGATTTTCCTGGAGAGCAGCATACCGTTGCCGAACACGTCACCCGCCATGTCACCAATTCCGATGACATCGAACGGTTCTTTCTGGATATCGGTACCCAATTCGCGGAAGTGGCGTTTGATGCACTCCCATGCGCCGCGGGCCGTGATGCCCACTTCCTTGTGGTCGTAACCAGCCGAACCGCCAGATGCAAACGCATCGCCCAGCCAGAAGCCGTATTCGGCAGAAAGGCCGTTTGCAATATCGGAGAACGTTGCGGTGCCTTTATCGGCGGCGACTACCAGATACGGGTCATCGCCATCGTGGCGCATGACATCGGATGGCGGGATGACTTTATCGTTTTTCAGGTTGTCGGTGATATCGAGCATGCCGCGTACCAACAGCTTGTAGCACTCGATACCCTCTTTTTGCATGACATCGCGCGGGGCGTTTTCAGGCAGTTTTTTGAGGATGAAGCCGCCCTTCGCGCCTTCAGGCACGATGACAGCGTTTTTAACCATCTGCGCCTGCATGAGGCCAAGAATTTCGGTGCGGAAATCTTCCGGCCTGTCGGACCAGCGGATACCGCCACGGGCGATTTTGCCGCCGCGGAGGTGGATGCCCTCCATGCGCGGGGAATACACGAAAATCTCGCGCCACGGGCGCGGATCGGGCAGCGTCATGACTTTTGCACTGTCCATTTTAAACGATAGGACAGGGCGGTGGTTGCCGTCTTCATCGCGCTGGTAGAAGTTGGTACGCAGCGTTGCGTCCACCAGCGATTTCACGAAGCGGATGATGCGGTCCTGATCAAGGATGCGGACGGATTCGAGGCCTGTTGCAATTGCCTGTTCCCATTTTGCAATTTTGCGGGAGGCATCTGGTAATGCGGGGTCATGCAGGGCGTGGAACAAACCAACAAGCGCGGATGCCAGCGTTGGATAATCCGTAAGGGCCTTCATGATGTACGAAGGCGTGTAGGATACGCGGGCCTGCTGCATGTATTTGGTGTAGGCGCGCAGGATAACCACGTCACGCCATTCGAGCCCCGCCGTCATGACAAGGGCGTTCAGCGCATCGCTTTCGGCCTCGCCGTACCAGATAGCAAGCAAAGCTGCCTCGGCCTGTTTTTTGATTTCATCGAGATTGACGGTTGCTCCACTCGCGAGCTTCAGGTGGATTTCGTGAATCCAGACCGTAACTGCACCTTCTTGCGGGGTTACCTCATACGGCAGCTCCGATTCAACGCGGAAGCCCATGTTTTCAAGCATCGGCAGTACGTCTGAGAGTGCTGCCGCGCGG
>JAGWXJ010000119.1 GCA_018969935.1 Alphaproteobacteria bacterium
AGCCCATCATCATCATGCGGGCGACCCAGAAGAAGATGATGTCAAAGCCTGTGACCAGCACATCGCCCGGGTAGTATTTGTTGAGTTCGGGCGTTTTATCGGGCCAGCCGAGGGTCGAGAACGGCCAGAGGGCTGACGAGAACCATGTATCCAGTACATCGGGATCACGTTTGAGTTTTACACCTGCGCCCGCTTGCGCCTGTGCCTCGGCCTCGTTTTCGGCCACGAAAACATTGCCGTCCTTATCGTACCATGCGGGGATTTGGTGGCCCCACCAGAGCTGGCGGGAAATGCACCACGGCTCGATGGAGCGCATCCATGCGTAGTACGTGTTTTCCCACTGTTGGGGCACGAATTTGGTTTTGCCGCTTTCAACGGCTTCGATGGCGGGTTTGGCCAGCGTGGCTGCATCAACGTACCATTGGTCTGTCAGATACGGCTCGATGACAACGCCCGAACGGTCACCGTAGGGGACTTTGTGCGTATGGTCTTCGACCTTTTCGAGGTATTCGAGTTCCTCGAGGTCACCGATGATTTTTTTGCGGGCGTCGAACCTATCCAGCCCTACGTATTCATCGGGGCAGTTGGCGTTCATTTTGCCGTCGGGCGTCATTAAATTGATGAGCGCGAGGTTTTTATCCTTGTGGCGCTTGTAGACAGCGAAGTCGTTGTAGTCATGTGCAGCCGTGATTTTGACGGCGCCCGAGCCGAATTCCGGCTCCACGTACTCATCGGCAATAACGGGGATGATGCGGTTGCAGACAGGCACCACGACCATGCGGCCAATGAGGTGTTTGTAGCGCTCGTCATCGGGGTGCACTGCAATCGCGCCATCGGCCAAAATTGTTTCGGGGCGCGTGGTTGCGATGCGGATGAAATCGGAGCCATCTTCCAGCGGATACTTCACGTGGTAGAGCTTGCCCTTCACTTCGCGGTGTTCGACCTCGAGGTCAGACACGGCTGTTTGCAGTTTTGGGTCCCAGTTCACGAGGCGTTTGTCTTTGTAAATCAGCTTCTCGCGGTAGAGCTGCACGAATACGCGCAAAACAGCGCGGTTCAAGCCTTCGTCCATCGTGAAACGTTCGCGCGGCCAGTCGGGTGTTGTACCCAGTTTGCGCAGCTGGCTTGTGATGGTGCCGCCTGAAATGGCTTTCCATTCCCAGACTTTTTCGAGGAATTTTTCGCGGCCCAAATCGGTGCGCTTGATGCCCTTTTCATCGAGCTGGCGTTCGACAACCATTTGGGTTGCGATGCCTGCGTGGTCGGTGCCCGGCATCCAGAGCGCGTCACGCCCCTTCATGCGGTAGTAACGCGTCAGGATATCCTGCAAGGACATGTTGAGCGCGTGGCCCATGTGCAGGCTGCCTGTTACGTTGGGCGGCGGCATCATGATGGTATGGGGGACACCGTTGCCTTCAGGATGGGCGGCAAAAATGCCTGATTTTTCCCATTCTTCGTAGTGGCGGGCTTCGATTGCGGCGGGTTCAAATGTCTTTTCTAGCGTCATGCCCCTTTTTTCAGGCAAACCGCCAGTTTCGTCAATGGAAAAGCTACTTGATGACGAGCTTGAATGGTGTGCGCTTTTCGATGGCTACATCGGCGGGCACTTTGAGCGCGCGGTTCATGAGGGGCGGGAGCGGGAACGGCAAGGCCTCAGGCTGCTTGTTGTTCAGCAGGATTTCGGGCAATTCGCTGGCCGGTACCGCATCTTCCAGTCCTGTGCGTTCCTTGAGCAGATCACGCGAAATATCGCTGAAAAAGCGGCACAGCGCCCATGTTGCAACCGCCGTATAGGCCAGCGGACGCAATGTATAGGCCCCGCACTGGTAGAGGGTTACGGATTTCGGGGTGCCTTGGAGGAAGTCGTCCCACTTATGTTCGAGGACGCCGAAGGCCCAGTTGGAGGCGGTTTCATCGAACCACGATACAATCTGGACGGAACGGTCGGCGGTTTTTTGGACAGAACCGTAGATGAGGGATTTATCGGTGAGGTTGCCAGCCGCGCTGTCTTGCGTGACAACGCCCAAATGCGCACGGCTAGGCCTTTTTAACGTCATTCCCCGATACTCCCCATTAGCGCATTTTCGCGCCTTATCCTTACTTTCAGCCTAACGTTTACGGCTTAATCGTACAAGTTTTTTATGGATAATGTAATATTATTGCTTAGGCGTAGGCGTTTGTTGCGTGGGGCCGACATATTTTGCCCATTTGACCGCTGTGCCCGATACGGGGAAGTCGTAGCAGCGGGCCAAACCATAACCCCTTATCTGCCCAAACCTGTAAGCCCATTTGGCCTTGGTTTTGGCGCTTAGGATCTTGCCGTCTTTTAAAACGGGTTCCACGGCATCGCGCGTCGGGTCACGGCCAATGGCTGTTGAAACCGCGACAGCGTAATTTTCAGCTATGGCCTTCAGGGTGTCGCGTTTGCCGAAGGAGATGAAGCACTTGTTGCGCTTATAGGTGCCGGCCTCGGCGCGCTGTTTTTCACCGTGCACGTAATCAACGGCCACGGATGTTGCCCCTACGGCCACGAGTGCCATCAGACTTACGAGTGTGCCTTTGATGAAGCGCATACCTGTACGGTATGCCCGATATATGACTTATGTCAAAATTTAGCGGTTCATCGCTTCTTTGACGAGGCGTTCGAGCTCGCGCTCGACCATACGCTCGATCATTGGCGGGAGGTTGCGGTCCAGCCAGTCGCGGAGCATCGGGCGGATCATCTCGCGCACGATGTCTTCCAGCGTGCCACCCTGCCCTGCACGGGAGATGGCGATGTTTTGCGCCAGCCTTGTCAGCGAATCCATGGAGGCTGATTTGGCGTGGTCGGTCAGGAGTGATTCGTCAGCGGCCATGGGGGCCGAGGGCATAACCGGCGTTTCAATGACGGCGGCTGGCGACACCATGGACAGTGAAGATGTAATAGGCTCGGGTACGGGCGCGGGCTCAGGTTCCGGCTCGGGGTCCGTGAAATCGACATCCATCGATTTGGGCTTATCGAGGTTTATGCCCTCAAGCGCGCTTTTCTTTTCGAAGGCGCTGAGGTCCAGCACGTCTTCCTCCGGCTCGGGCGGAGGTGGCGGCGGTGCAGCCGGCTCCGGCTCGGCAGGCTTCGCAGCCGCGTCGTCGTCGGAGATAATTTCACGAATCGAGGCGAGTATTTCCTCAATCGACGGTTCCTGATCGCGGGATTCGGCCATGCGGTGCGGTGGGCTCTAGGACGTTAGACTTCAACTATTATCAACCAGACAAGAATATCAAAGCCTTGGCAAGTGGTCACTATGGAATCCCCAAAAGTTATTCACGTCATTTTGGGGGGCCATGCCCCCGCTCAAATCCTTCTTTGGCAGTTTTTCACGGCAAATGTGTTCCCCATTTGCCTAAACGGCCATTCACTCGCTCCCACTTCGCTTGCATTGGCGCGCAAGCCTCGACGGGCCTGAAATAGGTTGTTTGGCTTGTTTAGTATTTACTTAAGCGGGTCGGCGGCAGTGCCGAAGTAGTTGCCGCGGGCGGTGGCAAGATACGCCGCGTCATCGCCTTCAGCCGATATGCCCAGCTTGCGGGCCGTGAGGTTGCCCATTGCCGCCTGCAAGGCAAAAGCCGATACCACCGCATTACGCTGCGCCCTGACCAAACCCACCTGCGCGTCCAGCAACTCGGCATCGGCATTCAGCGTATCAAGCACGGTACGGGTGCCGACTTCACGTTCCTTGTATGCGCCGTCACGCGCAAGCTTTGCGGCTTCAACCTGTTTTTCGAAAGCGGCGATGGAAACCTTTGCGGCCTCGTAATCATTCCATGCGCTTGTAACATCCTGCCGTACAGCGCGTTTCGTATCGGCCACGCGGTCACGCTGCGCGTAGACACCTATTTTGGCCTGACGGATTTGCGAGCGTGTGGCGCCGCCCTCATAGAGAGGCATGGATGCGCGCACACCAAGAGATGCGGATTGCGATTCATCCAGAATAGAAGTCGGGTCCCATGCCTGCGTGGCGGCAGCCGACATATATACGGTTGGCAGCAAGGCACCTGCCGCAACATCAACGGCATGGTTTGCCGCTTTTTCGGTTTGTTCGGCTGATCTGATATCGGGGTGGGTAACATCAGCGACTGACAAGGCCTGTTCGAGCGATGCAGGCGCATCGAAATGAATGCCCGTCATATCAATTAACAGCGCGTCACCCGCCTGCCCAGCATAGCGCATGTAGCGTGCGATGGAGTTGGCGTAGTCGGCCCTTGCGGCCACGATATTGGCTTCGGCCCCTGAAACACGGGCTTGCGCCTGCGCAACATCGGTGCGCGTAAGTTCACCTACCTCAAAGCCGCGTTGCGCGGCTTCCAGCTGGCGGGCGAGGACTTCATGGTTTTTTTCATTGAGGTCGATTGTCAGGCGATCGCGCTGGATATCCATGGCGGCGGTGATGACATTTAGAAACGCATTTTGAACCAGACCGTCATAGGTGGCCTGTGCGGCATCAGACAGGCGCAATTGCTGGTCAACCTCGGCCAACGTACGGCCACCGCGATAAAGATATTGCGTGGCTGTAACGCCTACATCGCGCGCGGCGAATGTGTCATCACCGCCAGGTTTGGTATCGGAATACACGCTGGTAACCCCGCCTTCAACGGAGACGGACGGGCGGAAGTTGGCACCTGCCTGCGCGACTTCCTCGTATTGCTGGCGAAGTTCCTCGCGCCCTGCCCTTAGGGCCGGGCTGGATGCGTAGGCGGCTGCGAGCATTTCATGAATGCCGGAGGCTACCGGCGGCTGCGCTGCCTGGACTTCCGCAACCATTTGCGGTGCCGCACTCGGTGCAGGAGGTGTTGCAGCCACTGCAGCAGGCGTTGCCACTGGCATTGGTGCGGCAGCTTTAACGGGTGCAGGTGCAGGTGCAGGCGTAGGCGTTGATGCAGGCTGAACCTGCGTTTCGGGGTAGGATACCTGCGACATGGGCGGTGCGCCCAGTATGTCGCTTGTGACATCGCGCGCGTGGGCTGCGCCCATGCTCATGCCCAGAGCTGTTGTTACAAGAAGGGACAGTATGCGGGGAGAGTGCGTACTCAAAACTGAAAACCGTTCTCCGGCGCGAAGCCGGCGAGATATGGGGTCGAAGCGTCTGCTAGGGATATAGTTTCAAATTCATCCTCGGAAAGGCGCAAGGTTGCGACTATACGCCCCGCCCCCATGGCCGAAGGGCGAAGGACTGCCAACATGCATCCGCCTACAGCGAGTTGCGAGGCAATGACCGACGGAATTTGCGCCATTGCACCGGTTACAAAAATACAATCGTAAGGGGCCTGCCTTGCGTACCCTTCCTTGAGGCTGGTTTCGATGACAGTAACGTTATGGCGGCGCAGAAGATGTTGGGCCGCATCCGTGAAGCGTTTTTCAGGTTCCACCACCACAACGTTGCGGGCGAAGGACGCCACCATCTCGACTGACGGCAGGCTTGCCGCGCCAAGCACCAGCACTGACTGGAAGCGGCCTTTTAGTGCGTACTGGAGCATACGCGCCTCGACCAATGGCTCGAGGAGGAAGCGGTTGGTGCCGTTGATGCGAACGTCC
>JAGWXJ010000120.1 GCA_018969935.1 Alphaproteobacteria bacterium
TAGCCGTATCGGGGAACTGGGCGTCACCGCCCATTCTGGCAAGCGAGCGGGCCAGATACTGGCGCGAGAAGGTACGGGATTGGAACCTGCCTGCAATACGCGCCGAGTTACGGGTGGCGTGGTTACAAACCTCACCCTCGCCACGGCCTGCGCTTTCAGCTGTCTGGGTTGCATTGTAGACGCGCTGGATCCTTGCATGTTCGGCTGTTGCTACGGCATCAATCCTGCTGTTTTGAGAGGCTTCCTGCAATGCCACCATTTTATCACGGCCTTGGGACATGCGCTGTTCCATCGTAATCCAGCGCGGCCAGAAAACATTTTCAAAATAATCTATCAATCCAATAACTGGCCCCTTTATAGGGATCGGGCTTAAATCCTTGCCTAGAATGCCTCCCGGTACCATTAGCGGGTAAATTGGGTTGGCAACTCTTGTGCCCATTATAACTTTTTCAAGCCAAGCGTTCATGGCAGTCGTCTGGGCTGCTTTTGCGGCTAGTTCTTTGTCAGCAGCAAACTCAATAGCGGCCACCTCGCCGCAACAGGCTGCATTTGCAGGCTTTGCATAGGCATAACCTGCCAAAATAGCTACGAATGTAAGAATAGTAGCAAGCGAACGCCTGAAACCGCGAATTTGCATGTTTTTAGTACCCTGCCATGTCCCGCTTAGGAGCCTGTTTTGATTATTTTACCAAATAATCATAGGCTTTGGCAAAGCTTCATTTTCCGCGTGTTTGGATTAATGAAGCCTTAACTTTTTCGGCGATGGCGGCGGGTGTTTGCGTGCTGTCAAACAGGTCCAGCAAGCGGCCATCGGGCCCGCGCCAGTAAATGAAAACCGAGTGATTGACCGTATAGTCATCCCCCTTGCCGGTTTTAGCTTTGGCGGCATAGACCTTCCAGTCGGCCTTTACCTTGTTTATGGCCTCAGGCGTACCCGTGAGGCCCACGATGGCGGGGCTGAACAGGTTTGTATATTCCTTAAGGACCTTGGGGGTATCGCGTTCAGGGTCTACGGATACAAAAAGCGGGGCGATGGCTGCCTGACCCGCGGCATCGAGCGCGGATAGCACTTTTGAAATCTTATGAAGTTCGGTCGGGCAGATGGAGGGGCAGTAGGTAAACCCGAAGAAGACGAGCTGGTATTTGCCTGCAAAGTCGGTTGCCGTAACCGTTTTGCCGTTTTCATCGGTCAGGCCCTCGAAGGTACCCCCGAATGTTGAACCCATCAGGTTTTGCGGTTGTGCCGCCGTTTCGCGCGAGATTTGCGCATACGCGATGAAGGCGGCCAAAGCCGCCCCCACCAGAACGCTTATGAGAATACGTGTGGCCGAGTGCATGCCCAGCTACTTAGAGCACGGCGAGCATTTCCGCAACCAGAGGATGGCGCACGATATCGGATGCCTTGAGGTTGACGATGCCGACATTCGGGCATTTTTCAAGCTTGTGTGACACCTGCGAAAGGCCGGAGAGGCCGGGCAGAAGATCCGACTGTTCGGGGTCCCCTGTTACGACCATCGTTGAATTCCAGCCGAGGCGGGAGAGCAGCATTTTCAGTTGCTGGTAAGTACAGTTCTGCGCTTCGTCCACCACGATGAAGGCGTTGTTGAGGGTACGGCCGCGCATGAAACCGATGGGCGCAATTTCGATTGTGCCGTCATCCATGTACTGGCGCACGCGTTTGCCGCCCATGCGGTCACCCAGTGCATCGTAAAGCGGGCGCAGGTAGGGGGCCATTTTTTCGTGCATATCGCCGGGGAGGAAGCCGATGCTCTCGCCTGCTTCCATAGCCGGCCTTGAGAGGATGATGCGGTCAATCTGTTCGGCCTCCAAGGCTTCGACTGCGGCTGAAATCGCCAAGTAAGTTTTGCCTGTGCCAGCAGGGCCAATCGCCAGCGTGAGGGCATGCTCGCGGATGGAGGCCATGAGTTCCTTCTGGCCTTCGGTGCGCGGTTTTACGGTTTTGATGTAGGACTGGTCGCGGTTGCGATCGATTTCGGACGCCATCGGGTCCCAGCCCGTATCATCAAAATATCCACCCTCCTGTTTTGGCCCGCTACCCTTGATGCTTCTTAGTCCGTGCTGTTTGTGTGCTTTGCGGGACATTTTGCTCATGAGTGGCGTTTCCTTTGCTGGGTTGGGGTTTATCAGGAAGCGGGTAAAGCCTGCCTTGGCCGCCGCCCAAGCATATGGAACGGCGTGCAATTGTAAGGCGGGATCAAGATTTGATTTTGCGGCGTTTGTGCCCCAGCTTGTGCGGGGGCGAAGAGGTCGGGATGATTGGCCTGAACTGGCTTGGACAACGGCGGGACACCGTAAGGAGAGAGTGGACCTAAGGATGATTCTATCTGAATCGCGGTGAATGAAAAAAGTTTTTTCGCGTATGCGAAATCAGGCGCCGCGTGCCTTGTCGATGGCCACACGGATGGAGGCCAGAAAACCGCCTTCGCCTTTTTCCAGCGCGATGGCCGAAACCCCTTCTGCCGCAAGCCTATCAAGGTCACGTATCAGGTCCAGAAGCATGGCGCGGTCAAGGGATGCGGCGGCTTCATCCAAGGCGGTAGACTGGGTCTTTTGCTCGGGCGCCAGAGGGCGCGGTGGCGGCTGGGGTGACGATATGCCGCGGGCGGCGCCGCTTTGGTAAGCGCTGATGGCCGCGGCCGCCTTAGGGTTTGCGGCGGGCCTTATATGCTCCTGCGGTTTTGAAGATATGTCGGGGGTATCATTGAGGGGCGCATCGCCTGCACGATCAAGGAGCCCCAAGAGAAAGTTGCGAAGCGCGGATACGGATACATCCGTCAAATCCTCGTACGGGTCTTTGAAGCCCTGCTGTTCGCCTTCATCCTTTTTCTTTTTATAGAATTCGGGGTCGTGGCGCTGGAGGCCCTGGCGTGTGTCGGTATCTTCAGCCTTGCGGGGGTCCCGCGCCGTGATGAGGGGGTTTGGTGTTGGCTGGTCTACCCTTGTCATTCCCCTCTCGCCATTAAAAACCGCCCGACTTTAGATCCATCAGGGCTTTATCGGCCTCGGGCTTGTACCAGTCGGCGCGGTAGAACCAAACAAGCTCGCCCTTGTCTTCCTTTTTGGCCCAGAAACGGATTTCACAAATCTGCGCAAGCAAAAGCCAGTAGGGCGTGCCTTCAACCACAAAGGGGGCTTTGGCATCGGCCACGGCAGGTTTTAACAACAATTCGGCGATTACCTGATTGCTGCCTGCCTTGGATAGTATTTCTTCCATCTCGGCGCTACCGAGCTTGATGGTGTGGAATTTGGCAATGTCCTGCGGGATGACGGCGACTTTCTGGCCATAGATGTTGTAGCTGAAAAACGTTTTCGGTGTGAATTCGTTCAGCGTCAGCATTTCCTGCATGGTGCTGTATTCATCGAGATTGATTTTGGCGCGCACTATAAGTGGCTGTGTAATATCAAGCGAGGCATAGGCCTGCTGAAGCCTGTTTGTTTCGCGGCTGATGATGGCGTCTTTATCGGAATTTTTTGCGCCCTCAAGGAAGGGGGAATGTTTGGCCCATTCCAGAAAATCGGGCTGCTGGCCTGCAACCTTGTTGAAGGCGAGGATCATCTTCTCGGGGTGCGAGGCCTCGTACTCTTTTAAAAGAAGTTGGGGCACGGATGTTTTGTGTGCCGGTGCGGACGCTTCCTGTGCCCATGATGCTGCGGGGGCCAGAAGGCAAAGTAGAAGGGCAATAATACGCAGCATGGCGAAAATTTTTCCGTGGTGTTTTATTTTGATATTTAACACTAAAGTTAAAGCAGATTTATGGCGAGATGGGAATGACCGGCCGAAAAACCCCCGATAGCGAAGATGGTGACGCCCTTTGGGGCTTTGCCATGCGGGATGTTACCCCTATTGAGGGGGGCGAGGCCATACAGCCCCCCAAGCCTAAAAAGCAGCCGCCAAGCGCTGGCGCCCCTATAAATGCGTTGCCCGTTGCTAAGGTGGTTACGAAGGTTGCCGAAGTGGCCAAAGCCCCGCAATCACGGGAAGTGGACACACGGACGCGCCAGCGGCTGGAGCGCGGGCAAATGCAAATCGAGGGAGTGCTGGACCTCCACGGCATGTCGCAGCCCGAGGCGCATGCCGCCCTGAACAGCTTTATACTTGGGGCGGCCGGCAGGGGGGCACGCTGTGTGCTTGTTATAACGGGCAAAGGGCGGGGCGGGGCCGGTATTTTGCGGGCGCGCCTGCCTGAATGGCTGGAGGCCCCTGCCCTTGTACCCCATATTTTGCAAGTTACCCCCGCAAGGCCCAACCATGGTGGTGGTGGGGCTTTTTATGTGCTTTTGCGCCGTATCAGGGGGTAAACACCCCCGCAAAAAAGTTGCTTAATTATTTTACATAGTGTATGAATAGCCATGCATTTTGTTAACGTTCTCAACCCGTTGCCCGATGCCCCTGCCCTGATTGGCGCGGACGAGTATGACGCGGCCACATACCCCAATGGCAGCCTTGCCTGTAGCGGGTGCGGGAATGTTGCGACCTTTGTTTGCGAAACACTGGTGAACGGCGGTTTCAAGCGTAATGCCCATTTCAGGGCCAGCCACAGCGACAACTGCACCTTTGGTGACGACCCCTATCAAGGGAAACCGATCGAGAAATTCAACGAGGCGCTGGCTAATGGAAGGCCCATCCTTGTGAACATCAACATGGATCACAAGATACTGAGGGCCAAAGGACTATCGCGTTATTTTAACAGCCATGCCGGTAATTTTGGTGACGGTATTACCGCTACAGCCAAGTGGCAGAGCGAGCACGCACAGTACTATCCCGTACCCACACGCGATGTCAGCGATATTTTGCAGTACCTACGCATAGCGCAAAGCGCGGGGTGCCTTAACCAGCTTTGGTTCAATTGCAGCGGCGTAGTTATGCCCTATCGTGAATTCGTCGTTGGCGAAAAGGGCACGGTTACGCAGCAAACCCTGCTTGAACGCGCATGCGCACGGATGTGGAAAATCAAAATAGCAAAACGCCCTGCCGAGCATTGGGACCTGCCGCGCCTGACACGTTTTCAGGCAAGTGATGCGCAAATACAGAAGGCGCAGAATAAAGAAGAAGATGTATTATTCGGGCAGAAAGAACATACGCATATTGCCATTGAAGGGACCGACAAAACCTTCAGCCAGAAGATTATTACGGGCCTCAAATTCATTGGCATCGGTGATGAAACCATCAGTAACCGCACTGTATTGCGCGATGGCAGGCAGTTATGGGTGATTGGCCGCCCCGTTATCAGTGTATCTGAAATCGAGCAGGTAACCGCGCGCGTGAAAAAACACACCAAGGACCCCGCTTTCAGGCCTGTCTATTTCAAGTACGCCGTCAGTGACCGTACGCAGTATATTTCCACATCTCCCAATAACGGGGTTGCCTTGCAGCCTATTGATGCGCCCAGCCAAAATACAGCCACGGGCAGTGAAACGCCGCGGCGCTATCATTGGCAAACATACCTTGATAGGTAAAACTGCTGCGTTTTTCA
>JAGWXJ010000121.1 GCA_018969935.1 Alphaproteobacteria bacterium
GAGCGCCTTGGTTACGCCCGCATCGACAATACCGACATCAGTCAATGTCACGCTGTAATCAGGCTTCAGATCGGCAAACATGGTAGGCTCAAGCCCCAAAGCCTGCGCATTGTCTTTGCCAACACCAAGCGCGTTGCTGCTAAAAGCATGGTCGGCACTGGCATGATGGCTGAACAGGAATTGGTTATACAAAAGCCACCAGAGCAGGAAGTTATCCGAGCCGCTGTCATACCTGTACTGCGTTGATGAAGTGGGCGTAAACGCCATGGTATCCCGCGTGGCGGCCCTTGCATTGCGGCTGACATAGGCCCCGTCAATGCGTGTCGCTGCGGCTGCTTTATCAAGCTGGTCACCCGTAACCTTGACGCCCTTGGCATCATCGCTGCCGCGCCCCCGCGATACGGCCGTCCTGAGCTTGGATAACGTGGATGACATACCCGAGCGCTGCTTAGTAAGGTCATCAATTTTGGCATTCAGGTAGTCATGCACACGCTGCAACCCGCGTATTTTGACAACTGCCTCCAAAAATCCTTCGCGGTAATCTTCATGCAGTGATTTACCGTACGCATCCACAAAGGCGTCACTATCCAAAGCCTTCTTGATCTGGCTTGTGACCTCAGCGCGCACACCTGCATCATCAAGCGCGGCACTCGTGGCTGCGCTATAGGCATTCGCATCGTTTGTCACCATATCAAGCCGTGTTTCCTTGGCCTGATAGGCACTATAGGCTGTATTGTAATCAGCCTTCGCCGTATCCAGCTTCTGGACGCGCGCGGCAGTTTTATCCACGCCGCCCAGCATCTTGATGACCTTGATGGCCATATAGCGATCATTGTTGAACGTGCGGTCAAACCAGCCGCCGGACTGTACAATTTTGTCGAGATTTTCCTTGGTCAATGGCTCAAAACCCTTTGCCTTGGCATACATAAGCACCTCGGCAATAGGTACGGTCGCATCATGGCGGCGCTGCTGTAACGTCAGCACGTTTTGCCTGTCTGCCAACAACTCTTGTTTGATAGTACCTGCAAGCGTGCCTAATGCATCAATGCCTGCAATTTCGGGGTACTTTGGCAGCAGTTCCGCTTTCAGCTTGTCGGCAGCCAAGCGCTTACCCTGTATATCCGCCGCGAATTGCGCAGGGCTAAAAGAAAGGCCCGATTGCCTGAACAGCACATCGAGCCTTTTTAAACCTTCATCAGATGTATCCGTGGATCGTTCAACCACACCATCCAGTACGGCGATGAGCCCCGTCAACTCCGACCTGATTTCGGTCCTTATGCCCTCCATCTTTTCTAGGGCCTCGCCGCGCGCGTTATCCAGTTCGGCAAGTTTGGCACTCAGTTCGCTAATCTTCATTCGTGTACTCCCTTTTCTTTTTTTTGGTTTTTACTGTGGCCAGTTCACGACGCCGGTGGTTAACAAGTGGTTAATTTCTATGTAAATTAAAATTGTTGCGAACAGCAAATCACCCTCTATAAAATGCTGGACTTTCAAGCCCGCCTTCTATGTCATACGCCCCATGAAACTTACGATTTTCGGTTCCGGTTATGTTGGTCTTGTTACAGGCGCCTGCCTTGCTGATATCGGCCACAACGTCATGTGCGTCGACCGCGATGAAGGCAAGATAGCAGCCCTCAAGCGCGGGGAAGTTCCTATCTATGAACCCGGCCTTGATGAAAAAATCGAGAGCAACGCAAAGGCTGGCCGCCTGCATTTTACGACCGATGCAAAGCAGGGCGTCGAGCACGGCAAGGTCATCTTCATCGCCGTAGGCACCCCGCCTGATGAAGACGGCTCAGCCGATATTTCAGCCGTGCTCGCCGTTGCCAAAACAATCGCCACACACATGACGGACCACAAAACAATCGTCACCAAATCAACGGTGCCCGTTGGCAGTGCCGATCAGGTGCGTGATGTAGCAGCCGCAACACTGCGCGCAGCCAACAAAGCCCTGACATTCGACGTCGCCTCCAACCCAGAATTCCTGAAGGAAGGCAACGCCATCGAGGACTTCGAGAAACCTGACCGCATCGTCGTCGGTGTTTCAAACCACGAAACCGCTGAAGTCCTGCGTGAGATATACGCACCCTTCAACCGCAGGTCTAACCGCATGGTGGAGATGGATGTGCGCTCCGCCGAGCTAACGAAGTACGCAGCCAACGCCATGCTGGCCACCAAAATCAGCTTCATGAACGAACTCTCGAATTTGGCGGACGCACTTGGCGCCGATATCGAACAGGTCCGCATGGGCATCGGCTCCGATGCGCGTATCGGCTATCACTTCATTTATCCGGGCGCTGGCTACGGCGGCTCCTGCTTCCCGAAGGACGTAAAGGCGCTGGCGGCCATGGGCCGCAAAAACGGCGTACCCGCTAAATTGGTAGAAGCGGTAGAAGATGTAAACGAGCGCCAGAAGCGCGTACTCGTCCAGAAAATCGAAAAGCATTTCGGCGCGAATAACATCAAAGGCAAAACCTTCGCCCTCTGGGGCCTTGCCTTCAAACCGTCAACAGACGACATGCGCGAGGCACCAAGCCGCGCCATCATGGAAAACCTGTGGGAGAAGGGCGCCAAGGTAAAAGCCTATGACCCTAAGGCGATGGAAGAATGCCACCGCATCTACGGCACCCGCTCCGACCTTACGTTATGCGACAAGGCAACCGACTGCCTCGATGGCGCAGACGCACTGATAGTCGTGACCGAGTGGAAGGAATTTCAGGCCATCGACGCAGACGAACTTAAGGCCCGCATGAAAACGCCCGTCATATTCGACGGGCGCAATATCTACGATCCCAAACGCAAAAAAGCGCAAGGCATTGCCTATTACGGCATAGGCCGTAACGGCTAACCTTACCCGCAACGGGCTTCGGTAATCACATCCTTGTCATCCAGTATCAGGTTCAGGCGGTCAGGGCTGAAATCCATCGTCATGGCATCATTGGGGTGCAACACGCGCACCTTGCCTTTGATGGCCGATAGCTGCACATCTTTCATAGGCTTGCCAACCAGCACGCTGTAATCGCCGCATGTCGCCGATGCCGTAACGGGCGGCGCCGCATTCACATCGCCCGTAACAGGTACAGCCCCGCCAACCGAACCGCTGCTGACGACAGGGGCCGATGCAGACGTACCCTCAGGCGCCATGCCTTCTTTGTCGTGTTCGCAAGCAAGCGTAGCACCAGCCATGGCAACGCAGGCAATGGCAATCAACAGAAAACGCTTCATTTAAATTTCCTCCAGTTTCAAAAGTTCTTTGCCTGTCAAAAAGGCTAGGGCATCAGCGCCGGTAGGGTCATGGTCACACGCGCGCGAGGCGACAATAAGGCTTTTGCACCCAAACCCAAGCGCATTCACAAGCGCACGGGATGATGGCACGCGCCCGCAAGCCACCCGCCCGTCAGGGATGGTAAAGCCCATACGCTTCACGGTGATTAGCAGGCGGGTTAGGGGGTCGATGGGGAAACGGTACTTGCCCGTATCGCTATCCCCGCGCGTTTTGAAATCGGCGGGCGTAAAACCGGGGGGCAGGGCCTCGAATACCAGTAAGCCGCGGGGGCTGCCATCGGCCTCCCTGATAAACGCCAATGCCCACGATTCACGCGTACCGATGCGCGTTTTGAAATCGGGGATCACTTTCTCGAGAGTCATCCCGTCCCGAATATCAAAAAATTCGATGGCAGAAGGGCTGGGGCGCGTCTGCGCCACAAATTCACGGATAGGCGTTACCGTCTGCTCCTTGCGGTTGACTACATAAACGCTAATCCCTGCGCGCTCCGCCACAAGCATGGACATGGATTGGAATTCATCGCCATTCCTTGCGATAAAATCTTTCTGGAAGCCCTTATGGTCTATGTAAACGGTACGTACCCCTGATTCAGCAATGTTCTTGGCGCAGTTGGGGCAAAAAGGGTCAGTCACGCAAAGGTGGCTGCCACGCAAATCACCACCAAAACCGGCAATCGCGGCAAGCTCGGCATGGATAAACTGGCTACTGGCGCCTAACCGCGCATCCCATTCCAGATGCCCTTTCAAACAGGCAGGCCTTGAATTAACGGCAACAAAGGGTGCGGCTTCAGGTTGCACTGGGTTGAAGATGCACGCGGCGACTCGGCTGGTCTGATGTTCGCTCGTAAGCACCACATCAACGGCGTCTTGCATGCGGGCGATAATGGTCTGGATGTCGTTCACGATGTATCCACAGGAAGATTCGGTGCCGTGATATGTCTTACCAAGCAAAAAACGGTGCAAATGCTTGCGAAACAAAGTTTCAAACATGGAAAAAAACAAACCACGCGCAGACCGCGGATTCTACGCCTGAAATGCCTTGAAATCAACGGCTTGACCATCCACCCGCGCCTGCTAAAAGGGTTTCAAAAGAAGAAGCAGTTGAATACGGGAGTTCGCACCATGTACCAGCCGCATGACTACTATATGCGACGCGCCTATCAGCAGGCCCTCAAAGGCTATAACGAGGGCGGATGCCCCATCGGCGGCGTTTTGGTCGATAACGATACTGGTGAAGTACTGGGCGAGGGGCATAACTGCCTCGTACAGGAAGGCAACCCCATCATCCACGGTGAAATGGCCGCCATGCGCGCCGCAGGCCGTATGGCCAGCCGCCGTAATACAACCATGTACACAACACTCAGCCCCTGCATGATGTGCACGGGCACCATCCTGCAATTCAAAATCCAGCGCGTTGTGGTGGGCGATACCGTCAATTCCTACGGCAACGAGGAATTGCTTAAACAACGCGGTGTGGACGTAATTATCATGGATGACCCCGAATGCGTCGCCCTTTGCAAAAAATTCCGCGAAGAAAAGCCTGATTTGTGGTTGGAGGACTGGGGTGGCGCCTAAAAGTTATCGCTTACCAAAATTTAAATTGATATTTAACAAGCCAAAACAATAAAAAGATTGACATAACAATCAAAAGATCGCTAAAACAACGCGCACAGGGAGCGCAGAACATGAATAGTGCAGGGGTACTGGAAAAGGTTGGAGAGTGCATAAAGGTGGTGGAAGCCATCATGCGCGGGGAAAAACCCGCCAATGTGCCTGCCGCCCTGCAGGAAATTACCGTCCGCATGTATGCGGACTTTTTTATACCTGAAACACCGCTCTCCTATTACACCGCCGACCACGAAACGCTGACGCCGGAACTCGAAAAGGCCAAAGGCGATACACGCATTCATCCACTTTCGTTCCAGCTATTCAATACGCTCGACCACATTGGCCGCCACGCCATCCCCAGAGGCCTGACCAACTGGAAAGTACTGGGCATTGAAAACCGCAATATAACCAATGACCCCCTTGCCACCGCCGAAAGCACGGCCGCTGTCATCCTCACCCGTTCTGACTTCGCAGGCCTTCGCGAAGCGCTGCACGTTCTGCGCGCAAAACTGCAGGGCAACCCGCGCATTGACCATACGCACCTCATAATCCAGAGCACGCAGGGCGATTTC
>JAGWXJ010000122.1 GCA_018969935.1 Alphaproteobacteria bacterium
TCGGCAGGCAAGGGCGCAAGGCCGGCATGTTGCGCACCGGGTACACCCGGAACGCCGCCAAGGCCAAGTGCGGAGTCGATAGCGACATCCGTATCTTTGGCGGTTTCATTCAGGCGCTCAAGCAACTGGGCGCGGGCAACACAAAGCGTGAAACGGTCGATATCTTCCTGCACTTTTGCCAGATCGTCAGGGGAAGCATTCACAGCTTCCTGCGGGGCGGGGCAGGGGTCAAAACCGGCAGGGCGGGCCGTACGCATAGGCTCCGGTTGCGGCTGTTCCGGCTGGGGTGCGGCAGGCGCTGCCGCAGCAGCGGGCATGGGTTGCGGCACATCGCCCACGGGCGCCATCAGCTGGCTTTCAGGCGGTGCATCTTGTGCAATGGCAGGTGCCAGCGGAAACACAAGGACCGCAGCGGCAAGAACCAGAAAGTGCTTATGGAATATCATTGTCTTCACTCCGAACCATCTTACCGTATTTGCATTGCTTTGGCTTTGTTATTCGCTTCCATCAACCGCTTGTCTGGTTTCAGGATAACCTTCGCCTCGTAAAGCCAGTAACCGCTTTGCAGCTCACCCTCGATGGACAGGATAACTAGGCCCGCCATATCAAAATAGGGCGCTATCATGTTGGGGGGAGTGCGCGATTTCAGCGTAAGCGAAACATAAGGCAAATCATCGCGCGAAAGCGGACGCAGGTTGGGTTTGTTCTGCGCAATGGAATTGAAACCCGCCTGCTGCATCATGTCTACACCGGCAAGCAGCTCCTTCGAAGCCGCTGGTTCAATATACTTTGTATCGAAATCGCCAAGGTTCGCTAGGCGCTTGTTAAGCGCAAGTGTCGCCGTATTCTGGTCAAGGAAATCGGCGGAAACGTTTGGCGGTTTGCCCGTAAGCCTGCGCGTGGCAATCAGGCTTGTACGGTCGATGAAGTTGCTCGAAACCTCTTTCGGGAAGCGGTTGAGATAAGGCTCGATCATCTCGAAGGTACCAAGCACACGTGCCCATGTACCTTCTACAAAGGTTTCCTTGCAACGCAGTTTGCTGATGGTCCAGCCGGGGAGCGGAACGGAGATATGCGAAAAACCGTCAAGGCACATGCCGACGAATGCGCTTGGCTGCACAAGCGCGATGGATGTCAGCGAATCGCCCGCGCCGCCTTCCTCATTGATGGGTTCTTTGGGGGGTGCCTGCAGGGTATCCGACACGGCAACGTTAGGCACTGGCAATTGTGCGGGTGTAGGAATAAGCGAAGGCAATAACTGTTGGCCAAGCAGGCTCACGCCCAGAAGGGCAACCACAACCACACCCGCGGCAATCGCAAGGTTTTTGTTACGGCGGCCCGAGAAAATGGCATCAAGCGTAACAGGCTTGAGGGCGGGCGCAGGGGCCTCGCCGATTATTTTCGAGAGCGGAATTTCCCCCGTCGTTTCCTGAATATTCCAGCTTTCAGGCGCATAGGAACGCGGCCAGCGATGCGCTTCCATACGGGCGATGAAATGGTTATAGGCCTGTTCCTCTGAGGTGAAGAAGAGGTCGCCATCAGGTGCAATGTTGTCGGCATGGACGGCCAGATACCACCAACCGTTGTCAGCTACGAAAACGCCGTGCCATTCACCAACAAGTACGTCACCAACCACTGAAGCAAGCACAGGCAAACCAACGCGGTGCCCCATGCTGAGGAATGCAAAACCGTGCTGCACCACGACGTTCTGACGCATGCAGTAAAAATCGGCCTTGAAGCCTTTGGCGCGCTTGACGGCCAGCTCCACATCGCCGTCTTCATCGGCAACCAGCCATTTAAGGCCTACGGCATATTTTTTATCGTCATAAATAAGGACGCCGGGCCCTTCAGGCTTCTTGATTTTGGATTCAGGCGCTGCACTGGCCGCTACGTCATCGGCAGCACCAAGCGCATCGTCAAGATCGATGTCCAGAAAATCCTTTTCCGGGTCTTGATCCTTGATAGCCATCCAGCCCGTCCTTAGTTGTTCACGACGCTGATCGGGTCTTCAGGAAGAATCTCAGCCGTGATCAACATGATTGTAACTTCGCGCAGCTTGTTGGCCGCTTTCTCGCCACCTGCAATAAACGGCACAATAGGTGCACCGTCTTCGGTCGAGGAATCTTCGTCTTTCTGGAAGCCAGCAAGCACCATGGTTTCACCGCTGGTCAGCACTGCGTTTTGCAGGAAGCCGGTGGTCGAAACTTCAGGCAGCTGGATTCTGGTGTCGCCCGATTCAAAGGTTGTAAGTTCGCGTGGCGCATCCGTAATGGCGATGGAAACACGCATCAGGATTTTGTTTTGCTCCACAATACGCGGCAGCACCGTCATCATCAGGCCAAGGTTGAGCGTATCCGGCTCAAGGCTGACCGAGCCGCCGGTATCACCCGTGGTGGAAGACGTACGTGCAAGGTAGCTTACCTGGCGGCCAACTTGCAGCGGCGCAGGTTGGTCGGAGAGTGTGATAAGCGCGCCCGAGTGCGATACGGCTGCGCGCTCGACCGACTTGAGAGCCTGAAGCTGGGATACAAGCCTATCCTCGGTAATTTCTGAAGCCTGGCCCGTATCCAGTGTGGACTTGAGGATGCCGATGCTCAGGCCGTTTGTGCCGTCGCCAACCGTACGCAGCGATGCGTGGTCAAACGCGCGTTCGATGATGCCGGTAAGGTTGCCCGTCAGCGAAAGCGCATCGCGCGTGGTGACCGAAATAACCTTGAGCGCAATCCCGACACGGCGCAGGCGCATGGCGTTCTGTTGGTTGAGGTAGGATTCAACGCGGCGGATAACTTCGGGTGAGCCTGTAACCGTGATGGTACCTGTGGAAGGCGAGAATGCCGCTTTGTCTTCACCACCCGTGATGATCTTGATGGCGTCTTCAATTTCGCTCCATACCTTCATGCTGGATGTGCTGGTGATATCGACGGAAGGCAGGGATCCCGCGTCTTCGCTACCGCCACCCGACTTGATGGAGCCGGACATGGAGAGTTCGCTCGCAAGGGCGTGGAGCGTAAAGGTGCGCGTCACTTCGGTCAGGAACTGGATGGTGCTGCCGTCATAGCTCCAGTCAGCGCCGTAGACATCCGAGGCCTGATTGAGAAGGTCGGAAAGGCGGCCCTGCCATACGACGCGGCCACCCGATACTTGCTCGCCATCGGCAGGAATGAAGGTCTTGGCAGAAGTGGATGAGGAGTCGCTGCTGGCGGATGCCGAGGTCGAGCCCTCGGGTGCCGTTGCGCGGATACCTGTTACAGCCTGAATCATGCGTACAAATTCATCAACGCTGACAGGGCGCGCAAAGGTCATGATGACCGAGCCGCTTTGTTCGTATTGCGAGGGTAGCGCGGCACCGTTCTTAAGCGGTACGGCCTCGGACCCGAAATAAGGGCGCTGGTCGATCATCAGCGGCTGCGCGATGTTCGGTTTCGGCTCGATTTCCTTGAGGGCGCGGTCAACCTCGGCCGAGCGTTCGCGTACGCTGTTTTCGGCGTTCTCGAAGTCGGAACAGCCTGAAAGCCCGAAAGCAAAAACCGCCACAAGAACGAGGCAAGTATGGAAAGAACGTTTGAGAAGGGAAAGCATCATTGTGGCCGCCACCAGCGCGTGGATGTTAAGTCGACGATAAAAGCTACGTACGTCAACGAATTATGACGATTCAGTGTATGTCAGCAAATGGGTAGGCGCAAGCCGCAGATAACAAACTCTGTGGGCAGTTTTACAGGGCAGGAAGCCCGATTTTACATGCTGCTCTGGCGGGTTTCGATCACAAGCACCGCAGGCCCTTCGGGCAGGTTGGGGTGCAGGCGGCCAAGCGGGCGCGGGCGTGATTCGGAAAGCCCTTTGAGCAGGGTCTGGACCGCCTCCTCGAAAGTGCCCTGGATTTTCACGCCGGATTTGATCGGGTAGTCGTATTCGGAAGCCCAATAAAGCTCGACGCCAACGCGTTCCGACCAGTCTTCAAGAATACCGCGCAGGGTCGAATTGCGGGGCGCCGTCCATGTGGTGGTGGCGTTCAGGGTTGCGCTTGTGGCAGCGGCCGGCTGGACAATCCCGCCTGACATATCATCAGGCACGGCAGGGGCCGATACGGCGGCAACAGGCAACGGTGTCATGGGCATCGAATTGCTGTTCATGACGGTTTCGGTCATGACGGCAGGGCCGTTGGCAGGGGTGTTGCTGGTGCTCTGAACGCCGGTGCGGCGGGCAATGGTTACGACATTGCCGCGGATGGTGGCGCCAAGGTTAAGCGGCGACAGCGTTTCCTGAAGCACGATATCCCAAGGCTTACCCCCCTGCCACGAAACGTGGGAATTGACGTCGATGCCGTCATCAAAAACAAAACCGTAGCTGGACGGCACAATCTGGCGGATAGCCATGACAAGCGGCAAGTCACGGCCAAAACCCTCGGCCACGCTGTAGTCATTATAACCTGCGGCCGACATCTCCGATGTAGGCTGCGCGGGCTGAGAAGCCAGCGCGTAAAGGGACGTAGGTTGGCCGCTTCCTGCGGTTTCCTGAGGTGCGCGTGGTGCTATCGTTTGTGTTTGCTGCATCGTAGGTTGCGATATCTGGGCCTGTGCGCGGGCTTGGTGCGGCGTATTCCATGTAATCGGATCATCCGTCATGCCATTGCCGTAAATCGGCGCGGCGCTTGCAGGGCCATCGGGCGTTGTACGCACGGCACCGCCACTTTGTATGGCGCCGATATCACCCGGCAATGTTTCCGACATGATGGGTGTCAGCGGTGCGGCCGAAGGGGCTGCGGTTTGTGATGATGTGGCGCCAACGCCTGCGGCGGGTGCTGTCCACTGGAAGCCGGCATTGGCATCGGCAGCTGCAAAAAGCGCAGCGAAGGCGCAGGCAATCATCAAAGAGCGTGAAGCACGAAGCATGGTACGTAAAACCCCTTTACCGGAAATCTGCGGGCACGAATCACGCGCCCTGTCTTTGGGCACAACATTAAAACCCCGCTGGCAAAATGACAAGCTTTGGAATCAGCTGTTTTCAGCCGTAATCATGCAGCCTGCGACGGCGTATCCAAAGATACCCCGGCCGTTCGCGCCCCAAAAGCCATGTCCTGAAGGACCGGATGGCGGCATCGAATGTCAGGCCCTTGCGCTCCAGTATCCAGAAAAGGATGCACACAAGGCAAAACAGCCCCAAAGTCCATGGGCGCATGTGGATGATGAATAAAAGGGCAAACAGGGCCACACGGGCATCCAGTGCAAAAAACCTTACGGGTTTCATGCTGTTTCGCCAGTGCCAGTCGCCTTCGGTTTCTATCTCGGCCATAAGTCCAGTTTATCACGAATATCGGATAGGAAAAAGTAAGGAGGCGCCGAACGGGGGGCTTGGCCCGAAAAACAAAGGCGCATTGAGTGCCCGCGAGCCAATGCGAGCGAAGGGGGAGCGAGTGGAACGAGCGGGGGCTTGGCCCCCACAA
>JAGWXJ010000006.1 GCA_018969935.1 Alphaproteobacteria bacterium
AGACAAAGGGAAGGACGCTGAAACAAGGCAGGCGCCTGATTTCATGGATGTATCGAGTTTTGCTTCCAGTTTTTGCATGTGCCATGGCGACAGATAGCAGACAACCGCATCAGCTTTTGCAAGATCAGCCCCGAATATATCCGCCTTTTGAAAGCTGATGCGCGGGTTACGCGCAAATATACGGCACCAGAGATATGGTATGACTGCCCGCTCGTAGCATGTGATATGCGCCTCCGGGAATGCGGCGGCAAGGGTGTTGGCCATACCGCCCCAACCAGAACCCAACTCAATGATACTTGCCGGATTTTCGGGCCTTAACAAATCCACCACCGCTTCCCGAACCTTGCGGCGGGTGGGTGTTGGCGGTACGCGCAGGGCTTCCGACTGGAAAACCATCAGCAGTATTACGGCCAATACGGCCAGCATCAGCAAAGCGTGCGCCATCCGATAAATTGTAATTTATGGGCAATTTTGCTACAAGCTGCGGCATGGCAAAAACCGCGACCAAGAAATCATCCAAAGAAATCAAAGCTGCACCCAAGGTGGGCGTTGTGTCCCTCGGGTGCCCGAAAGCCCTTGTGGATTCCGAGCGTATTATCACCACGCTGCGTTCGGAAGGGTATGAACTTTCGGGCTCATACGAGGGCGCGGATGTCGTGATTGTGAACACCTGCGGATTTTTAGAGAGCGCGCAAAAAGAGTCACTGGATGCGATTGGCGAGGCCATGAGCGCCAACGGCAAGGTTATCGTGACAGGATGCATGGGCGCGGAGCCTGAAAAAATCAGGGCCATCCACCCCAAGGTGCATGCCATTACGGGCCCCCACCAGTATGAGAGCGTTGTTGGTGCCGTACACGAAATTGTGAAGCCCGTGCATGACCCGTTCGTGGACCTTGTACCTGCCGCCGGCCTCAAACTTACACCGCGCCACTATGCGTATTTGAAAATTTCGGAAGGGTGCAACAACCGTTGTACCTTCTGCATCATCCCCAAACTGCGCGGCGACCTTGTGAGCCGCCCTGCCGCCCATGTGCTGTACGAGGCCGAGAACCTTGTGAAGGCGGGCGTGAAGGAATTGCTGGTGATATCGCAGGATACATCGGCCTACGGCCTTGATATCAAGTATGCCGAAAGCCAATGGCGCGGCAAGCCTCGCAAGGCCAAATTCCTTGACCTTGCCGAGGCATTGGGCGAGCTGGGCGTATGGGTGCGCATGCACTATGTTTACCCCTACCCGCATGTCGATGCCGTGATTGACCTTATGGCTGCCGGCAAAATCACGCCGTATCTTGATATTCCCTTCCAGCATGCTGCGCCGAATGTACTTAAAAACATGAAGCGCCCCGCCATGCAGGAAAAGACGCTGGAGCGCATCAAGGCGTGGCGCAAAACATGCCCTGACCTGACCATACGATCGTCATTCATTGTCGGGTTCCCCGGTGAAACGGATGCGGATTTCGAATACCTGCTGGACTGGCTGCGCGAGGCGCAACTGGACCGCGTAGGCTGCTTCAAGTACGAGCCTGTTGACGGCGCGACATCGGAAGACCTTGGTTTGCCCGAAGTGCCACAAAGCGTAAAAGACGCGCGCTGGGAAAAACTGATGGCCGTGCAGCAGGAAATATCATCGGCACGACTGGCCGCCAAAGTAGGCCGCACCATCCCGTGCATAATGGATGAAGTTGACGGCGAAGGTGGCGGGAATGCCCGTTCCCAA
This sequence comes from Alphaproteobacteria bacterium, assembly GCA_018969935.1. Lineage (GTDB taxonomy): Bacteria > Pseudomonadota > Alphaproteobacteria > Micavibrionales > UBA1664 > UBA6145. Next base: position 1,719 of record JAGWXJ010000006.1, read on the forward strand.
GGCGATGCGCCTGATATCGACGGCGCCGTTTATCTGCGCGATGTGCCTAAAAAAGTGAAGGCCGGCGACATTGTGAACGTGCTTATCGAAGATGCCGATGATTATGACCTTTACGGCGTGATTGCCGAATAAATTTGCTTTTGTGCCTGCATATGTGCTCTAAGGTGCACATCATTTGGTTTAGTGCTGCCTTGGCTGCACGCGAACGGCGGTCTTTTTTCTCTCCTTCAAACGCGAGATGTGTTCCCCGGTCAACCCAGTGGAACACTGTTTTTCGTGCGCTTAAGCACGGAACGTATATTTGAAAGAGAAGATTTATGAACGCGCATCCCCATACGCAAGAACAACCTGCCATGCCCGAAGCTTCGGGCTTTGACACATTCAACCTGCCGCATGCCCTCATGCGCAGCCTTGACCACATGAAATACACACAACCCACGCCCGTGCAGATGCAGGCCATTCCTGCAACGCTCAAGGGCAAGGATATCCTTGGTTCGGCACAAACGGGCACGGGCAAGACGGGGGCGTTTGTCATCCCCATCCTTGCCAAGCTGATGAACGACCCGCACGAGATGGCGCTCATCATGGCCCCTACGCGCGAGCTTGCCGCACAGATTTTGCAAGTTGTCCGCCAGATGTCGCACGGGCATAAATCCATTACCACGGCGCTTTTGATTGGCGGCGAGGGCATGGGCAAACAGCGCGCGCAACTTTCCGCCGGCCCACGCATGATTATCGGCACACCTGGCCGTATGAACGACCACCTGCGCGACAACCCGCGCATGTACATGAAAACCACCATGCTGGTGCTGGATGAAGCCGACCGCATGCTGGACATGGGCTTTGCCCCGCAAATCAAGGGGATCATCGACACCACGAACCCGAAGCGCCAGACGCTCATGTTCTCGGCCACATTCCCGCCGAACATCGTGAAATTCGCGCAACAGTACCTCAATGACCCCGTGCGCATTACCATCGACCCAGAGAAAACATCGGCTGCGCTCATCAGGCACGAACACCTGAACACGACCGAAGGCGCCCGTTATAACGACCTGCTCAAGGAACTGGAAAACCGCGAGGGCAGCATCATCGTATTCGTGAAAACGAAATACGGCGCCGACCGCATGGCAAAACGCCTGCAACAGGCCGGCCATAACGCCGACGCCATCCACGGTGACCTGAACCAGCGCCAGCGCGACCGCGCGATTGCAAACTTCAGGAACGGAAAAAACCGCATCATGATTGCAACGGATGTTGCAGCGCGCGGGCTTGACGTGCCGCATATCGAGCACGTTATCAACTATGACCTGCCGCAGGTTGCCGAAGATTACGTACACCGCATTGGCCGCACAGGCCGTAACGGCAAAGAAGGTACCGCGCTCAGCTTCCTGATGCCTTCCGAAACGGCAAAATGGAAGGCTATCCAGCGCATTCTCAACCCGAACGCCAAACGCTCGGAGAACGAGAAGCGCCCGAACAAATACAAACCTTCCGACCGTGTGTTCGGCGACAAGCCGCGCGGTGATTTCCGTGAGCGCAAGCCGTTTGATGGCGAGCGCGCGCATAAGCCCAAATTCGAGGGCAAGAAATTCGATAAGCCGAAATCTGACCGCGGCGCACGTTTCCGTGTTGATCTGGATGAGGCCGATTATTCGGATTCACCATCCGCACCACGCGGCGAGGAAATGGTTTTTGGCGACAAGCCCCGCTTTGAAAAGAAAAAGCAGTTTGGTGACAAACCCCGTTTTGACAAACCCCGCGGCGAAAGAAAGTTCGGCGACAAGCCGCGCTTTGACAGGCAGCGTGACGATAGGCCACGCGATGACAGCCGCGGCAATTTCCGCCCCCGCAAGGAGCGCGAGGCTGATGGCAACATCCGTACCGATGACGAAAACGCCCCGCATGCCGAGCGCAAATTCTTTGGTGACAAGCCGCGTTTTGAAAAGCGCAAGCAGTTCGGTGACAAGCCCCGCTTCGAGAAACGGAAGACGTTTGGCGACAGGCAGGACTTTGGCAACGAAGGCGGCGACAGACCCCTTAGTGACAGGCCGCGCGGTGACAGACAATATGGTGATAAACCCCGTGGTGACAGGCCGTTTGGTGACAAGCCACGCTTTGACAAGCCCCGTGGTGACAGGCCGTTTGGCGACAAGCCGCGTTTTGATAAACCGCGTGGCGAAGGCCGTGGCAATTTCCGCCCGCGCGAAGACCGCGAAGCTGACGGCAATAACCGTGACTCCCAGCCACGCCGCGAAGGTGGTTTTGACCGTGATGGGCAAAAGCCGCGCAAGCCCTTCTTTGATAAAAAGAAGAAATTCGGCGGCAAGAAATTCCAAGGTAAAAGAGCTTAGACCAAGCTACCTTCTATCTAAATAGCGGCTTTTGGGCGCGGTACCTTTTTGATGTTGCGCCAACGGCGCGGCTCAATACGGGCGCGCATCCAGGCTTGTGCCAATCCGGGCGGGTTGGATGCTTTGTAGCCTGCCGCCATTTTAAAGGACGGGCGCGGCGTAACCTTGACCACACGGCCTTTCAGGTGTGATTGGAAGCCGCCTTGTACGGTTTGTTGTGCTTCCGCTAAAGCAGGTTCGGAAGCCTTTACTTCTGTAACAGCTACAGATGCCGGACCCTCTGCTGCCTGTGTGGCGGCAGGTTGGGCGTTGCGCCTTCTGAACAGGCCCAGCTTCACTTTAGGCGGTGTTACCTTGATGGGGATGGATTTTGGCAGGTTTAACATTTCTGCCTGCATTTCCTTTGTAATCACCAGCGTGCCGTCCATCAGATCACGCAGGGCTTTCAGCGTGGTCGAGAAGCTTTTGCTGAAGTTTGAGCCAAGCGAATATGCGTAGTTGATGGTGTAGGTTGTCGCATCGTCGATCACGCGCAAGGTGGGTGATTTTTCGCGCATGTTGGGGCGCGCGATATCGTGCAGTTTGCCGCCGATGAGCGTCATACCAAGTTTGATGCTGATGGCAGCGCCCAAACCCTGCCAGATGGAGAACCATGCCGAGCGTTTGACCGAGCGCAGGAACTGCGGAAAATCCTCGGCGCTTGTGGCGCCTTTCAAATAGAACTGCTCGGCAATTTTATCAAAATCGCCGGCCCAAGCCGGTTTCAGGATGTTTGTACCGACTTCGAAAAGGTGCAGGGCATCGTGGGCCAAGGGGCTCATGAGGTAGCTGACGCCAAACCACGCAGCCGCAAACATAGGCCATGCCAGCGTTGTCTTGCTGCCGTATTTGATGATGCGGCGGGTGAACGGATAGCTATCCATACCGTGATAGACTTTTTCGATAGCGCCGTGTGCGGGATGGATAATGCGGTCAAAGAGAATGACGGGTAGCGCAATTGGCAGCTTGAGTGTGTGCCTTACCAGCTCGCTTACGTTTTTGGCGATGTACAGATAGCGCCACGATTTGCGCGCGGCATCACCGTGCTTGCGGATATTGCGCAACGCTACTTTCCTGATACCGACATGTACGCCGTAGGCAGCCGCGAGTGTGGCAGGCACAGCCAGCGACGTAAGCGCCATAAGGATACCGAACGACAGAACCGATTTAAGGCCCACACCAAGCGTGCGGCGCAGGGATTTGTTTTGAGCGATTTTGGAAAGCGTGCCCAACGTGGCCTTGCCCGCCTTGGTGGATGCCGACCATTTGGCGGCTTTATATGTTGCGTAAGCGCCTGCAAGGCCAGCCGCGCCCAAGCCAATCCAAGACAGGTTGGCCATGAAGAAAGGCAGCTTGAGGCCCAAAAACAGTGTTGCCGCACCAAGGACGGAAACACCCAACAGGCCCGCAGACCAACCGCGATGGCGTTTGGCGATATCATGCCTATCACGAAACTTGATGGCGGCCAGACGAAGGAGGCCGAAGGTTGCGCTTTTTTCCTTGTGCCACGGGATGGGCCTATCGCGCAGGGCAGCGAGTTCGCGCGCAAAGAAATTCCATGTGCCTTCGATTTTGTGGAAGACGGCGACATCAACCCACATCAGGCCGGTGGTCAGGGCTGCGCCCAGCACCTTCATGCGCGGGTTATAGAGGGCTGCGTAAGTAAGGGCGGCAGGCAGGTAGAAAACGTTTTTGAGGGCCCATACAAGACCACTAACGGGGTAGCGCGCGGGGTACTGGGGTTTGCGGAAAGGGCTGTAGTAGTAATCAACCAGCTCGCGCCAGAAGGTGCGGCGGTATTCGCGGCTATTGGCATTGGATACGGTGGTTTTGAGGATGCCAGCCCATTTGCGGACATCATCGCGCCCTTCTTCAGGCCAGAACAGCCATTCCAGAAGGGATTTGATACGGCCTTTTTTGGGAGTTTGGGGCTCAACCATCTTTTGCATGGTTATTTTCATAACTAATTCCCTGATAAAACGCAAGTTTTATCGTTTCGGGAATGCTCAGGGCTATTTGGGCAGGACGAGGGGGAAATTGCGCATGCCCGTCACGAATTTATCGGCACCGTGAATGGCGTTGCCCGATAGATACGTATACCCGCTTTCCTTGGCTACTTTGGCCACATACAGGCTGGGCACACCCTTGATGTACATTTTCTGGGCGCGCCCCTTCTGGTTGGCGGCAAATTTGCGGACGAGTGCCGCCACTTCAACTTCCGGCAGGGCCATGCCTGCCAAATCAAAGCCATTGGCGTGAAGTTTCGGGATATCCTTGCTGAAGTCATCCTTGGAGAAGATGCCCATATCAACCATGAAGGCCTTCACGTGCGGGGCCAGCATCTCCAGCCCCTTTTTAACGGACGGCGAGAGCGAGCCTTTGGGCAGGCCCGTTACTTCCAGCAGCAGGTCTTTTTTTACCTCGGCCTTCAATGTGTTGAAGAACGCCATCAGCAATTCCATCGCGCCCTTGTGCATGAGGGTTGCCGCACGCAAGCCTATGAAGCCGATGGCGCGCACGCCTTTGCTTTCCATCATGGCCAGTTGCATGCAGGTGGCGAACAGCATCAACAAATCCTGCCTTACCGGTTCGGCCGTGCTGACGGTACCCGCAGGCAGCGCCACGCGGATGTGCGCGTGGGAACCGACAAGCATTTCATTCGCGCAAGCCCAGACGGGCTGGTACGTCAGTTCGGCCTTGGACACCACGTCCAGAATTTCCTTCACGAACGGGGTTTTGGGCTGTGCCATCATCACGGTTTGCGCGGTGCGGGTGCACCACATATCGAAAACCTCGGGCGTCGGGTTTACCATCAGGCCCTGATGGATCATGCGGGCGACATCGGCACTCACCTGCGGGCCCTGTTTGTTTTCCTTTTCCGATACCGTGACAAACAGCTGGTCGAGATTCAGTTCGGGCCCTGCCTCGTGGGCCTTCATGTAGATATCCTTCATGCGGTTGGAGAGCGTGCCCAGTTTGGCCTTGGCTGCCCCTGCGGGCAGATCCTCCAGCCATAAATCCACCAGAAAACCTGTTTTTTGCGGGGCGTAGGCACCGCCGTGTTCGGCCACCGCTTCATCGAGGACGCGGCGCCAGATTTTCTCGGCCAGTTTCGTGAGTTGGGCACCCGATGCCAGCAGTGCCGCGAACGTGATTTTCAGGTCAAAGTGCTGGAGGGTTTCAGGCGGCAGGCCCTTCAGCTTTTCATGGAGCTGTTGGGGCTGGACCTCATATTTACCTGTGATTTCACCTGAGATGGACATAGGCCTAGGGTATGCCGCCTTTATGCCCGCCACAAGGGCCGTTTAAGGCCCTCCCCAGACAACAATTGACGGGGGCTGGCTTTATCGGTAGTTCTATGGCCGCACGGTTCGGAAAGGTGGCGGAGCGGTTGAACGCGTCGGTCTCGAAAACCGGAGTACTCGCAAGGGTACCGTGGGTTCGAATCCCACCCTTTCCGCCATATACCGCTTACAGCAATTCCAGCTCTTTCAGTTTTCTGTAGAAGGTTGATTTGGCAAGGCCCAAGGCCTTTGCCGCAGCTGTCACGTTGCCGCCGAAGTATGCGAGGGCGTTTTCAATCGCCTCGCGTTCCAGCTCGGCCAGCGGGCGGGGGGCACCTGCCACACCACTTACGGGCATTTCCTGTTTACCTTGTTGGGCCGCCGTAAAATCGGACGGCAGAAGCGTATCGCCTTCGGCCATGACCATCGCGCGGTGGATTGCGTTTTCAAGTTCGCGGACGTTGCCGACCCACGTGCGCTTCGAGAGCATATCAACCGTTTGCGGCGCCAGATTTTTGACCGCGCGGTCCTCGCGCACTGCAAAACTTTCAAGGAAATAACGGGCCAGTTCGGGGATGTCCCCTGCCCTTTCGCGCAATGCCGGAATCAGGATTTGAAGGACGTTGAGGCGATAATACAGATCCTCACGGAAGCGGCCTTGGGCCACATCGTCCTCCAGCTTGCGGTTGGTGGCGGAGATAACGCGCACGTTGACGGGTACCGCGTGGTCCGCCCCCACAGCGGTGATTTCCTTTTGCTGGAGAACGCGCAAAAGCTTTACCTGTGTTTCGAGCGGGAGGTCGCCAATTTCGTCGAGGAATATCGTGCCGCCTTCGGCTTCACGGAATTTGCCGATGGAACGCGCAATCGCCCCAGTAAACGCGCCCTTTTCGTGGCCGAACAAAATACTTTCCGCCAGATTGAGGGGGATGGCGCCGCAGTTGACGGCTACAAAAGGTTTGCCTGCCCTGTGGCTTTCGCCGTGGATGGCGCGGGCGAACACTTCCTTACCCGTGCCTGTTTCACCATTCAGAAGAACCGGTATATCGCTTGCCGCCGCCTTGCGGCCCAGCCGCACGACATCGGCCAAGCCCATATCGGCGCCGACCAGATTTTCAAATGTGAAATGCCCCTCGGCTTTGGCGACAAGGCGTTTGACCTCGCGTTCCAGCAATGCGGTTTTGAGTGCGTTTGCGAGGGCCACGCGCATACGGTCCAGCTGCATGGGCTTGCCCATGAAGTCGGCCGCGCCGAGTTGCATGGCTTTTACTGCGGTTTCAACATCCTGCGCGCCTGTCAGGATGATACAGGGTAGCAGCGGGTGGCGCTGCTTTATCAGCTCCAGCAGTTCGAGGCCATCCATGCCCGGAAGGCCGATATCGAGGAGCGCCAGATCAATCGCCGCCCCTTCCTGCAGCACCTTCAGGGCCGAAGCACCGTTGCCAGCCACGCGTGCGGCATAGCCCAAGCGTTTGAGCATGGCCTGCGCCAGCTCGGCCTGCATCGGATCATCTTCCACCAGTAGTATGGTTTGGCCCATATTCTTATTATAGAACGTTTCAAATTAAGAAACAGTATCAAAATGAGAATATTATTTTAGACTAACCTATTGTTTTTACTTTATTCCTGATTTGGTACACTCCTTGTATATGTTAAATATGCCAGGAGGTAAGACACTGCCATGATCAGCATAACCCGCAACACCGAAGAAGAACTTGTTTCTATCGTACGTGGTATCAAAGCCGGGCTAACTGCCAATCATGCGTTCGTACTTCACATACGGGGATCTGCCCTCGGCAATACCATTTTCCTCCAGTTGCCCCACTTGCTGGAAAAATGGATTGGCGATCCGAGCGGCAAGATCCTCGTTTGTGAAGACCACGACGTCTTTGTGTTTTCCTCGCAGATAACACAGAAGTTCTATGCGCGTTTCCGCGACATGGTGCACGGCGAACTCGGCTATGAGCCGGCCGCCGATAACACCGTTACGGCACTTTACGATTGTTCCACGCACCTGCCTGCCCTTGAAGCCCTTATCAAGGAGAAGCATGACGCAAAGCAGGAACGCCTTGCGCGCGAAGAAGACAAACGCCGCGCAGCCGCCCTTAACGCACAAGCCAATCAGGAACTGATTTCCACACTCGAGCGCCGCCGCAACAAGCGCAAAGGCATCCATGCCCTTATCATCGAAGACGACCCGTTTTCACGACGCATGGTGAGCATTGCGCTCATGCCCGGCCTTGAAATCACGCAGGCGGAAACGGGTATCGCCGGTATCCGCGAATACCTTGCCGTGGCGCCTGATATCGTTTTCCTCGACATCAACCTGCCCGATCTTTCAGGCCTCGAGATCCTCAAGAAGATCAAACAATTCGATGTGAATGCCTGCGTTGTCATCCTGAGCGGCCAAGGCAGCACGGATAACGTAAAGAAGGCTATGGACGCTGGTGCCAAAGGCTTTGTAGCCAAGCCTTTCGCCCGCGACAAACTTCAACAATACCTGCAGAAGTGCCCGAAATACGGCACCAAGGAAAAGGAAGGCTAAGGCATGCGTTTTGTCAATTCACCCGATAACAACGAGCGCGAAACCATCCTGAATGCAGTCAGGCGTGACCCCGAAAGCTGGCGTGACTGGAGTTGCATGCGCATCGAAATTCTTGATGGCAAGAACATGAGCGCGTTGCGCCAAGGCCTTATAAAACTGCTTGAAACCAATCTGGATGGCAGACAAGGCACCTGCTATGTAGACCTTGCCCAGACTGTCGATGTATTTTGCAAAGGTGTGCAGCAGGACCTTCTGGCTTCAGTTGGCCGCCAGATTGTAGAACTTGCGCGCATCAAATCCAGCACCGCCGCCATATCGCGCATTTACCATCTGGGCCGTGATGCGGACGTATTCCTCAAGACATTCGACGTCCCTGCCAATAAGGCCGCCGCTATTGAAACAACAATAGACAGCGGCACCGTCATTTGGCCGGAACATACCGACAAATCGGACCACCTGAGCCAGATAGACAGCTGCAAAGTGTTGCTAGTGGAAGACGACCCCGTTACGCGCTGGATGGTCAAGATGGCCCTGAAGGACGAATGCCGCTTGACGGTAGCCCACGATGCCAGCAAAGCGATGACCGTCTATAAATCCATGCGCCCCGACATGGTTTTACTGGATATCAACCTGCCCGGCAGCAACGGACAGGAAGTGATGAGCAACATCATGAAGGCTGACCCCGGCGCGTATATCGTGATGTTCAGCTCGCAAGACAGCGTTGAAACGATTGCCAATACTCTTAGTGCCGGTGCCAGAGGCTTTATTGCAAAGCCGTTTTGCAAAGAGCGCCTTATCGAGGCCGTCCACAACTGTCCTGCGAGGCGCTAACCATGAGCGGGACGACGCATACCGCCGCCCTGTACATTAAAAAGCTGGCGCTTGATGCGAATGGCCACTTCAGCAGGCATTTCTGGCTTGCCGGCCATTTCCTCATCGCAATACTTACACCTATTTTCGTAGCTGTTTTCCTAATGGATTTTCATGGTATCGGCTTTCACAGCAAGATAGTTCTTTCGACAATCATGATGCTTTTGGTAGGCAACCTTGCATGGTCCGGTATCAGAAAGCAGACCGAACTGAAGCTGAAAAATGCAACCATCGAAAAGCAGATTGCAGAGCGCGACGCCTACGAGGCGCGCATGAAATCCCATATTCAGGATGTTCAGAAAGCCCACGAACGCGCGATGAGAGCGATTGGGGAGGCCGAGAAGGCCAACCTTGCCAAATCCGAATTCCTTGCGACCATGTCGCACGAACTCCGCACCCCCATGAACGGCATTATCGGTATGGCAGGGATGCTGGAAAGCACCAGCCTCAATGAAGAGCAGAAGGAATATAACGGTATCATCGTGAAATCGGCGACGAGCCTGCTTGCGATTGTGAACGATATTCTTGACCTGTCCAAAATTGAGGCGGGCGGTATTGAACTTGAACCCCAACCCTTCCCGCTACGCAAGGCCATTACGGATACCATCGAGCTGTTCATGCCGGTTGCGATGGACAAGGGCATTACGCTGGAAGCCGAACTCGGGCGCACCCTGCCCCGCTTTGTAGAAGGCGATGAAGGGCGCGTGATGCAGATATTGCGCAACCTTATCGGCAACTCCATCAAGTTTACGGACCGCGGCGCTGTCAGGCTTACGGTCAAGAGAGATGGCAAGGTTATCCATTTTGCGGTGGCGGATACGGGTATCGGCATCCCCGAAAACCAGCAGAAAATGATTTTCGACAAATTCACGCAGGCCAATAACACCAGCACGCGCAAATACGGCGGCACGGGGCTTGGCCTTGCCATTTCCAAACAGCTTGTCGAGCTGATGGACGGTAAAATCGGCGTCACAAGCGAGGTGGGCAAAGGTTCCACCTTCTGGTTCACGCTTCCGCTTCTGGAGTGCGCGGAAGCCGATGACGCAATGGACACCTACACGCCCAGAAACCAGAAACAGCAGAAACCGGAGGATGTTATGAACCGCAGTGCCAATATCCTGATTGCAGAAGACCACCCTACCAACCAATTCCTTATCAAGCGCATCCTTACAAAGCACGGCTTTACGAATATCGATATGGTCGAGAACGGCCAGCAGGCTGTTGATGCCTTCAAGACATGCGCATACAGCATCGTCCTTATGGACGGCATGATGCCCGAGATGGACGGCTATGAAGCCACACGCCAGATCCGTGTTTACGAACAAACCAAAGGCGTGCATGTGCCCGTGATTGCGATGACGGCCAACGCCATGGTTGGCGACCGCGAAAAGTGCCTTGAAGCCGGCATGGATGACTACATCAGCAAGCCGATTGATGCCCAGAAATTCATGAAACTGATGTCCAAGTGGCTGCCTAGCATCGATGGGCAAGAGCCGAAGGTTGAAGCTGTCAAGCAAGAGCCTGCCGCAGCCGATACGCCCATCAACATCCCGCACCTCGAGAGCTTTACAGAGGGCGACCCCGATGTGGAGCGCGACCTGTTCAATATCTTCATCGACCAGATGGGTATCGGGATTACCAGCCTTGAAGCCAGCATCGGCCAGCACAACCATTCCGACTGGCATGCAGCCGCACACCGTTTCAAAGGTGCCGCCGCAAACCTTGGTGCCGAAAGACTTGCCGCCCTTTGCTATGAGGCCGAACAAAACCCCGACCTGAGCGAGCCACAAAAGAAACTGCTTTTATCCGCAATCTCGGGTGAGGCGGAACATGTACAAAACTTCATCTTCGAAAGGGTGAAGGCGGCTTAATTATCGAGCCTGTACTCGATGGAGATGATTTCCAGTTCCTCGACACCCTCGGCAAGGCGGACGGATGCCGTATCATCCACCTTCTTTTTGAGAAGAGCGCGCCCCACAGGTGATTGCCAGTTGATTTTGCCGAGGTTCATATCCGCCTCGTCCACGCCGACCAGCGTGACAGTAACCTCGGTGCCATCCTCGCGCGCGTAAGTGACCGTTGCGCCAAAGTACACAGCTTCCAGCCCTTGCTGTTTGCGCGGGTCCACCACCTCGTAGTTATCGAGGCGCTTCATGAGGTAGCGCACACGGCGATCAATTTCACGCAGGCGTTTCTTGTTGTAGATGTAATCCCCGTTTTCGGACCTGTCGCCGTTGCCGGCGGCCCATGACACAATTTCCACGATTTTCGGGCGTTCATCCTTCAGCAAAAAGCGCAATTCTTCCTGCAGGGCTGCCGCGCCTTTCGGGGTCATGTAGTTTTTGGTGTCGGGCGGAAGCGGATCCGGCTCCTCGAAATCGTCTTCGGGGGCTTCGTCGTTTTCGGTGATGAAGGCTTTGCTCATATCGCCTAGGATATTCCCGATGAAAAATCCGGTGACAAGATATTTCGACAACTGGGCCAACAGTTACGATGAAACCATGCGAGGCATGGCGTATGTCGAACCCCAGCGTATAGCCGAGGCCCTTAGGCCGAAATTGGCGGCAGGCGCGCGGTTGCTTGATATCGGTATCGGCACCGGCCTTACTGTTGCGCCTTTCCAAGGGTGCGGCATCCATATTACGGGTATTGATGCATCCCCCGGAATGCTGGAGATATGCCGCGCCAAAATGCTGGCCGATAGCCTTATATGCCATGATGCCGCGCTTGAGCCCATGCCGCTGGGCGCGCAAAGCCTTGATGCCGCGATTTGCGCCGGAACACTTGAGTATATCGCCGACCCTTTGCCGTTTTTTCAGGATGTGGCACGGGTATTAAAGCCGGGCGGGTTATTTGCCTTTACCTTTGAACCCACGCAAACGGCCCCGCTTTACCGCCGCGGGTTTTTGAACGGGTGTGTTAAAACCACGCAGCACCGCATAACGGTGCAGCGTTTTATGCCCCGAAGCCTCTGGCCACGGGTATTCAGGAAATACCTGTTTACGCCCGAGGGAATAACCCTACTCATCGAGAATTCAGGGTTTGCGATTAAGTCGCGTGAATTGTTTGATGCCTACCAATGGCAGGGAAAACAGCCAATTCCCCACTATTTTTTTGTGGCTGAGCGGGTGGAATGATTTTCCCCTTATAAGCGTTAATGCCTTCAGCGAATTCTACCTATAAGTGGCATGCGCTGCACAAGTATTATGTAATACGCTAACCCTCTGAAACATGGGCCTTTTTTTGCCATGTTTCATTCGTAAACTAAAATAAATACCCATTTTTCTTGCATATTTCGTTAAATTTGCGTTAAATGCTGCGATACAACAACCCTAGATTATGGAATTATTATGAAATCGGCCACGCAACAGGTAGTCCACGAGTCTGAAACACAACGTCAACACGTCCGTATCCAAATTCCTGCACGCGCCGAACTCGGTGGTCGCACTTATATGGTAAAAGACCTTTCGGTGAGCGGCCTTTCCATTGAAGATGTTGGCGCTACATACATCGATGGTGCGCAGATCGACCTGACGCTGAACGTTCCCTTTGAATCCTTCTCGCTCAACGTAGCCCTCAAGGCCTTCGTAACGCACTACGACACGAACGCCAAAGTACTGGGCGCGCAATTCACGAACTTGAGCCGCGAGCAGCTCTCCATCCTCAACGCCATCATCCAATCCTACATGTCTGGCGTCATTATCAAGGAAGGCGACCTTCTGAACGTTGTTGCCCGCGATAACTTCGTCAAAATCCGCAAAGAAATCTCCAAAGAAGAAAAACGCGATCTGGGCTCCTTGGCCAAACGCGCCATGCCTTTCCTGTTCATGGGTGTGGCAGCTATCCTTGGCGGCTTCTTCGTCATGGGCAACGTTTACGAAAAAATGCTGGTTCTGAAATCATATCAGGCAGTTGTTACATCGGAATCCATTGTACTCCGCGCTTCTGCCCCCGGCATTTTCAAGTCGGCCATTGCTGACGGTACGGAAAAAGTAACCAAAGGCCAAGTACTCGGAACCCTTGAGGTATCGGGTGCGTATGTTGTTCCAGGTGCTACCGCGCAAGCAGCTGCACCTGCGCCTGCCGCAACCCCTGCTACGGAAGCTACGCCTTCCGCTGACGGTGCGGTTGCAGCCGACGCGACAGCAGCCCCTGTGGTAACGCCCGCCCCAGTCACAACGAAGGCAGGCACGACGCTGGTTTCCATCGTCAGCCCTTGCGATTGCTACATGACCAAACAATACGTACAGGATGGCCTGTTCCGCGATATTGGTGAAGCTGTGTTCAAGCTTGTTCCGACAGACACGAAACCGAACATCAAGGCTACTATTTCGGCTGAAGATGTTGTCCGCCTCAACCTGCGCGATAAAGCTACGATGCGCGTTACCGGTGAAGAAGGCGTGGTTGTAGGTACGGTACAGGACATCGAAACGCTGGATGCCAACGCTGCTTCCAGTATCGTGACGATCCGTCCGGAAAGACCGCTGTCCTACAAACTTACGGACCGTCCGGCCTACGTGGAATTCTACGTCCACTAACCAGTACGAATAAACGGGAAACAAAAAAAATAAAACGAACAGGGAATTCAAGGGGGAATATAAAATGGCAAAGATCATACCAATCATTCTGTGCGGCGGCTCGGGTACACGTTTGTGGCCGATCAGCCGTCAGGACGCCCCCAAGCAATTCCTGAACCTTCTTGGTAACGGCTCGCTGTTCCAAAACACCGTGAAGCGCGCGATGCGCGTTTCAGGCGCCAAGGCCAACGAGGTTGTCACCGTATCGCTGGGCAGCATGGTGAAGGATGCCGTTATGCACCTTCGCGCCATCGACCCGGCCCTCGCCCAACATGTTCTGGGCGAGCCAGAAGCCCGTAACACGGCTGCCGCCTTTGCCCTTGCCGCATTTTACGTGCGCAAGCATTTTGGCGAAGACGCCCTGATGTTCGTGTTGCCTTCCGACCACCACATCGCCGACGAAATCAACTACGAGCAGGCCCTTAAAAACGCCACGCCCGCAGCAGAAGCTGGTTACCTTGTGACCTTCGGCATCAAGCCTACGCGCCCTGAAACGGGTTATGGCTACATTGCCATCGGCGACGAGCTTTCGCACAAAGGCGTGCATACCGTAAAAGCCTTCCGCGAGAAGCCGAAACGCGAAGTTGCCCAAGAATATATGGACTCGGGCGAATACCTCTGGAGCTCGGGCATGCACCTTTTCCGCGCCGATACGGTTATCGGCAAATTCTTTGCACATGCGCCCGAAACGGCAGAAAAAGTCGAGAAGGCTTTCTTTGGCGGCGTATCCGACCGCATCCCCGCGCAAGACCTTTACTGCGAAATCAAGAAAGAACCCTACGAAATCGCCGTGCTTGAAAAGGCATCGGACGTTGTTGTCGTACCTAGCGATATCGCATGGTCGGACATCGGTTCATGGGAAAGCCTCTGGGAAATCAGCGGCAAGGACGACAACGGCAACGTGACCCACACCGGCCCATCCGGCCAAGTGATGACAGTCAAGACGGAAAACACGTTTATCCGTGCCAACGACAAGATGGTTGCCTGCATCGGCCTTCGTGACCTTATCGTCATCGAAACGCGCGACTCCATCCTGATTGCCGACAAAACGGCCAGCGACGGCATCAAGGAAGTTGTGACCCAACTCCAGAAAGCCAAGGCGCCTGAAGTCTTGCGCTCGCCTTCGCAACAGCATAGCTGGGGCCACTCGCAAGTCATGTCCGAAGGTGCGGGTTTCCGCATGAAGGAAATGGTCGTGAAGCCGGGCGGCGCCCGCTCCCTGAAAATGCACCACCACCGCAGCGAGCAGTGGGTTGTGGTTTCGGGCGAGGGCACGTTTACCATCAACGGCCAAACCAAGACCATCAAGGCGCAGGACAGCGTGACCATCCCTGCCCGCAGCCTTCACCAGCTTGTGAATACAGGCAAAGAGCCGCTGCGCATTTACGAATTCCAGTACGGCGCCATCATTGACGACAGCGATGTTGTCCGCTTCAATGACCCTGATGCACGTGCAGCCGAAGCACCGGCAGCAGCCCCTGCAAAAACGGCCGCCAAAACGGAAGCCGCCTAAAGGACGCACCATGAAACTGATTGCTTCGCTTCGCCTTGCCCTTGCTTATGCAGGCGTTATCCTGACCCTTGCCGCCTGTACTTCCATGCCGGCAGATTTTGCGTCAGCAGACGCTGCGGCAAAGCGCGGTGACCATGCAGCAGCTATCTCCCAATGGAAAACACTGGCCGATTACGGGTACCCCGAAGCGCAGCTTAAACTCGGGCAAGCCTATGCCAAAGGTAACGGCGTAGAGGCTGACCCAAAAGCCGCCCTTGCCTATTTTGAAGCCGCCGCAGCCAAGAAAAGCCCTGCCGCTTATGTCGAGCTGGCCCAGCTATATGAAAAAGGCAAAGGCGTTGAAAAAAGCACCGCGCGCGCCGAGGAATATTACCTGAAAGCCGCCGCACTCAAGTTCCCGCGCGGGTTTATGGGCCTTGGCAAGCTCTATGAGCGCGAGAAAGACTACGACCAAGCCATGAAGTACTACAAGGCTGCGGCGGATATGGGCGTTGCAGCGGCTGAAGGGCGCATTGCCAAACTTGAGCAAAAACGCTAGTATCTTCCAATTAGTTCTGGCCACTTCCGGTTCCATTCATTATTGTCGCCCCTCATGAAAACACGTTCTTCGACACGCCGTTATAGTGCCTTTTTGCTTGCCGTCCTGATGGGCAGCACCTGTGTTTTTTCTGCAGGCGCCCACGCACAGGAAGTCAAATTCAAGGTTGACCCATCCCTGACCATGCAGTTCAGGGGGCTTGAGAACAGCGACCTTGGCACCGGTTCAGAAAACCAGCTGCACAACTGGGCCCTGCTGCCCCGCGCCCGTGTTTCGGCCGATATTGGTAAAGCTGTACAGGCCGTTGTCGATGCCCGCGCCGTTACGACCGACGGCAGCACACCCGGTGAAGACGATACAGGTGAATCCCTCTCCACGCGCGACTACCTTGAGTTGCGCCAGTACTACCTGAAATTCAAAGGTGATGAATTCGGCGCCGAAAATTATGACCTTACGGTTGGCCGCCAGCGCATCCGCGAAGATGTAGGCATGTGGTGGAACCGCGATATCGAGGCCGTGCGCGTTAACTACAACGCAACGCTGGTCAAAGGCTTTGTGGCCGTGGCCGAGCAGCTTTCGTCCAACAAAACGCTCGACGATTTCCATGAAGCACAGGAAGACCGCCTGCGCTTCCTTGGCGAAGCCACGTACCAGTACCAGCCGCAGCAATACTTTGGTGTGCGCGCCCTTTACGAAAACGACCATTCGGGCACCGGTTCCGTCGGTGATACCATCCTGAGCGAAAATCAGGATGACGAGGACTTCAACCTTCTGTGGGCCGGCGCACGTGCGAACGGTACCTTGAGCGAAGGCCTGAACTACCGCCTTGACGGTATTGTTGTCAGCGGTGACGAAGACACCATCACCACGGCTGCGGCCGGAACAGGCAGCCGTACGATTACAGGCGTATCCAATACGGATGTTTTTGGCTGGGCTGTTGATGCCAACATGGAATGGACCGTGGACGAGCTTGCCCTCAAGCCTACGTTTATCTTTGGTTATGCCTATGGTTCGGGTGACGGGGATTCGACTGACAGCACCGACCATGAATTCCGCCAATCAGACCTGCATGGCAACTCAAGCCTTGCCGGAGCCTCTTCCGGTTCGGTTTACCATTACGGCGAAGTCCTGCGCCCCGAGCTTTCGAACATCCATATTCTTACGCTGGGTGCCGGTGCGCCTATCAGCGAGAGCGCAAATCTCAATTTTATGTACCACTACTACCGTCTTGATGAAGAAACGACGGGCCTGCGCTCCAGCGGTGTCCGTGCGGCGCTCAACAACACAGACAAAGACCTTGGCCAAGAGCTTGATGTCATTCTGAATGTCGACCTGACGAAGGCACTGAATTTCATGCCGACCCAGATCAAGCAGACCAAGCTTCGTGCTTCGGCTGGCGTGTTCAGGGCTGGCGAAGCTTACGGTGCTGCCGAAGACGAAAATTCAGCCCGCGTG
Source organism: Alphaproteobacteria bacterium (assembly GCA_018969935.1). Lineage (GTDB taxonomy): Bacteria > Pseudomonadota > Alphaproteobacteria > Micavibrionales > UBA1664 > UBA6145. The sequence goes on from JAGWXJ010000006.1 coordinate 18,891, forward strand.
TTCACCGAACTGGTTTTCTCGTTCTAAAACATAATACCGCCATCAACTGCGTTTACGGGTGAGGAATGCTGCGTAACGTTCTCGTAGTTGTTTTACTTGTCTTGCCCTGCGCGACGGCCTTTGCGCAGACGCAACTTTCCATGCCCTACCCCAAGCCTGTTTATAACCAGAGCTACCCATTGGCCGAGGCGCGTTTCAAGTGCCCTGACCTGCCGACCACAGCCCCGCGCGACCTTGTATTTACCGGTATCTACAGCAAAGACGACCCGGAGCGTGACGATACAAACTACGATAACCAGCAGGAATACCGCAGGCAAACCCAAGGCATCGTGCAATTTGAGAACAAGCTGCTGGCCATGACCAACGCCTATTATGTGGCCCCGCCCGACAGGCAGGCCGCGCGCGCACGTTGCGCGTTGTCATGGATGTATTCATGGGCGGGGGGCCGTGCGCTATTGGGTACTACAAACTATGTCGGGATATCCGTACGGCACTGGACTTTGGCCTCGCTAGCCTCCGCGTATGGCCAGATCCGTGACGAACCGACACTGGATGCCAGCATGGCCAGCGAGGTTAAAACGTGGCTTCGTGCACTGGCACTTGCTGTTGTGGCGGATTATGACTCACCATCTAACAGGCGCGAGAACAATCTGGCCTATTGGGCCGCGTGGTCGGTCACCATGACTGGCGTTGCCATCAACGATTTCAGCCTTTACCAGTGGGGCCTCAGGCGCGCCATCCTTGCCATAGACGACATTGCGGGTGACGGCACCTTGCCGCTGGAAATGCAGCGTGGGTCAAAAGCCATGCTTTATCACCAGTTTGCCCTGACCCCACTTGTGATGATTGCGGCAGCTGCCGAAGCCAACGGCTATAACCTTTATTCCCTTAATGACGGGCGACTGGACAGACTAGCCAAGCGCGTTTTAGCGGGGCTGGAATCCCCCCTGTTTTTCGAGAGCCGTACCGGATACGCGCAAGAAGGTTCGGAAACCCTATCGGCAGGGCACATGGCTTGGGTCGAAATTTACAATGCTCACGCACCCAGCTACCGTACGCGCAATCTGCTACAGCGCTATAAACCCATGGTTTCCCGCAGACTTGGCGGCAACATGACGCTTTTGATTGGCGGGAATAGCGCTGCCGACACCGATGCCGAGAGCGACATAAAAATACTGGCCCCCGCAGGAGCGGAAGGCCAGTAACATTTACGCCAGTGCGTCATTACTTCGATTTTTTACCGGAACCCTTGCCCTCGTTTGCGATGACCGTTCCTGCTGGCATTTTGCAAATGCGTACATCCATCGTAACGCCCTCGCCCAGATCGGCAGGGGCCTGAATGCTGAGGCTTGTCAGCGGACCTGCATTGGCATCCTTCAGGTTCATGTAGAAAGAGCCATCAGGCGTGTAACGCGGTGAGCGGTTGATACGGTATTCCTCGTTCCAGTTGCGGTAGTTGAAGGTAATGGTCACGGCCTTCTTGACCGGCTTTGAGAACTGGATGGAGGCATAATACGGGCTATCCTCTATTTTTTTGCCCGCAATGCCCTGAAGCACGTTCATTTTATTGCCCGTCACCGGCACAGCCTTTTGTTCGGCCACGGCCGAACCAGCGCAATCGCCTATAACGGCAGGAATGCCCTGCCTGTAGATACGCGAGTGCCATACGTTCATGTCGTAATAGCCAGGCGTTTCCCAGATGATGACCTTGGGCTTGTGCTCGCGGAATGCCTTGGAATTGAGGTAGGCGAGAAGAGGCGTATCGATACCCGCGCCAATAATCGAAACGTTATAGATATCAGTTTGTAGAGCTTCCTTCAGGAAGCCTTCGAAGTTGGCGACCGACGGGTCTGCGGCGCTGTTGCTGGTACCAACCAAGACAACTTCCGGGAACGGTTTTTCATCAAACAACGCCTTGTCATCGGATGCGCCGCCCGAAATTTCAGTTTCAAACTTGTTGGTTTGTTCGGCCATCAGATAGAGCTTGCAGATAGGCTGTACAATTTCACCAAACGGGCCTGTGTAATCGTATGCGCCTTTATCCTTGGTTACGTAGGATGTTTTGGCCAGTGTCGGGTAGACGGGTGTGCCTTTCAGGAAATCGGCTACACGCTGGGCGGCCAATTTGGCACCTTCCGGATTCCAGTGGTGATCACGCTTGTAGAAGTAGGCCTTGCCGTCGGTCAGGTCGGGGAAGCCGATAACATTCAGCCCCTCGCCTTTCAGAAGATTGATCATGCTTTGATAATTGGCACGGGCTTTTGCACGATCCTTCTGGAACTGCTTGCTTTCCGCATCATCGCCAGTAGCATGTTCACCGTTGGCAATACCGCGCGTTGGCGGGATGAGGTAAACGAATTTTATGCCTTGAGCTTCAAATGTACGCTGAAGCTGCTTCATGTAGGTGACGCTTTTTGGCAGCAGCTGGAAATCGGTTCGGAAATCTGTGATGGTGCGGAATACCCAGCCATCATCACCAGCCACGATTTTTTTATAAAACATGGTGGCTTTGCTTTTGTAGGTATCGTCATTCTGCATGGCGGGGCAAATGGTTTCCCGAACCATCTGTTCCTCTGTTTCTACTGCCGTTTGAGGCGTTAGCGGGGGTGACGCGCTTTCCTGCGACCATGCGGGGGCCATGACAAATGACGCAAGGAAACCAAGCGTTAGAAGGCATTTTTTCATTGCAGTACTCCTACTAGTCCAACGGGCAGATGCGTGCGGATACGGTATTACCACTCCCATCTTCCCTAGTTTTAAGCACAACTGATTCAACCGGCCCACGGCTGTTTCCATCCTGAATGATCTGGGTGAAAGCATCCTTTTGGGTGGGGTAACGATCAACCCTTTCGAGTTTACCGATAGAGCGGCGATTGCCCGACCAGTATTCTACTATAAAAGGTTTCTTGAGTGGTTTGGCAAATTCAAGGCGGATGTACTGCTTTTCGCCAGCAATGTTTTTGGGGCCGAGGCCTTCGATGAGCTTTGTTTCTTCCTTACCCATTTCAAGGGGGCCTGCTTCACCCAATGCCGCGCCTTTGCAATCACCTTTTACGGCAGGAATTGCCTGCGCCAGTGCGGGGCCCACGACTTTATCGAGGTCGTAATAACCGGGGATTTCCCAGACCAGTATTTTGGCCGGATTGGTTTTGAAGTCATCGGAATTGAGGTAGGACAGCAGCGCCGTATCGACGCCTGCCCCCGCGATAGCGCGGTTTTCGACATCGAGCGATGTGGCTTCCTTGAGGAAACCATCGAAGTTTGCGACATTCGGATCAGGGGCACTGTTGCTGGTGCCTACAAGCACGATCGGTGCGCCCGCACTATCACCAAACAAATCGGCTTCACCTGCCTTGCCTGCTTTTTGTTCGGTTTTGAAGACGGTAACCTTTTCAACAGGCGGGCGTTTTTTGCAGATGGTCATGAACGCCTTGACGTAAGCGCCCTTGTAATCTTCCTTGCCCGCTTCCTTGGTTACGAATTCCGTTTTAGGAAGTGCCGCATAGGACGGTAGGGTTTTGATGAATTCGGCTGCCTTGACGGCCGAGGCCTTGGCGCCATCGGGGTTCCAGTGGTGGTCACGGCGATAGAAGAATGCCTTGCCTTCGGGGAAATCGGTCACGCCAACAGCGTTGATGCCTGCGGCTTTGAGCTGTTCAATTTCGGCGGCGTAGTTCTTTTTGGCGAGTGCGGGATCAAACTTGTACTGCGCGATGGCCTCGGGCGTCAGGAATTCGCTGTTGACGGCACCACCCGCGGTAGGCGGCAACACAAGAACCAGATCCGTGCCTTTTTGCTTCAGCTTTTCCTGAAGTGTTTTGAAAAGGGCGAGTGATTTTTCACCCAATGAGAAATCGGTTTTACCAGCGACGACGGTGCGGAAAATCCAGTCTTCCTTGCCGCGGACAAGCATTTTGTAGTTCACGAGCCATTTTGCGTACGATTCCTCCTTCGTGAGGGCGGGGCAATAGGCTTTATCAAGCGCTGCCTTCTCGTTCGCGAAAGAGGTACCGGTAAAGCCAATCATGGCTGCGGCGACAAGCAGGGAATATCCGATGTTTTTCATGGGCCGAACCCTAACAAGTTCAGCCCATGACTTCCATTTATTTTTTTAAAAAAATTAAGGCGGATTAATGGGTTATGAAACGTGCCTTAAGCGGCATCGGGGGAACCGCATTGTCCCTTAAAGTGTTTGATGGGGTTAGCGTTGCTTCCTCATCGTAAATGTATGTCAACGTCTGGCTTGGGCCTGATGGGGCCGAAGCCAGTGTAAGTGTCAGGGATGTCGCCGATGCCCTTACGGCTGCCGTTACGGCAATTTCGGTTGTGCCATCGAAGAAATGGAAACCCTCGATGCCCGTGGTAGGCGTGAAATCAGACCCGCCATCGTGCGACAAAGTGACCGTGACGGTTGTGCCGCTACGTGACCAGCCTGATATGATCGGGCCTTCAACACCGGAAAGCGCGGCGCCAAACATGCTGGCCATTTTGCGCGCGTTTCTTTCGGCCATGGCAACAAAACCCGCATCGTTGGGGTGGACTTCATCGAACAAAGTCTGGTCATAGGTTTCAGTGCCGCGATGGACGTAGGCGAGTTCGTCAATCAACTCCTCCTGCACGTCCCTCACTACCTGCACCGCGCCGCTAAATTCAAAGCCCGTGCGGCGGCCGATTTTTTGCAGCAGTATCGGGATATCGCCGAAGCTGGCGCGGATATCGTTAAAAATGGCCTGCATGGCACTTTTGTATTGTGCGCGGGTGGTCAGGGCGTTTTTGATACCGCCTGAATCCGTTTCGCCCAATTCAAACAGCACGGCTGTTGGCGTAAGGCCTGCGGCTGCAATGTTGCTGTAAAAGGTATTGAATGCGGGCCCGCGCGTGCCTGCGCCCAAATCCCACCAGTAGTTTATGCTGTCGGTCGTGCTTGTGGATGCGCTGCCGCCAGTTGCGCCGTCTACAAACGTGACGACCTTGCGCGGGTGCGCAAGCCCCAGCACTTCGCGGAATTTCTGTTTACCCGCTTCCGAGCCGCTCTGGTTGCTGGAAAAGTAGCCGCGCACCAACGACTGGCCGCCGCCTATTACGGCAATATCTGTCGCTTCGTGCAGCTTGGCACCCAAGCCTGCCGCTGTTTTTGATAGCGCCCCTATGACAACCTTGGTGATATGCCCGAAGAAAGGATCAGCCCCAGACGTGCGGCTGCCGATGTTGAGCGACGTGATGCCAGAAGGGTTGCTTGCGTAGGTTTTTGTATTGGCCTTGCCGCCCGAGAGCATAATGGCCTGCCCCGCCTGCCATGTCATGCCCGCGCTGTTCATACAGCCTGCAATATGCGCATCGTTGTTGGAGTTGGCGTTTTGCGATGCGCCCCCTGCCCTGACATACGCACCCAGATCGTTGGTGGAGGTATTGAGGCGAAAGCCGATGGTGTCGTTGGAACTAGCACCGTTGTCAGCAACAAGAAGATACTGGAAGGTTGACGGCATAAAGCCCTTCGGCCTGTAGCGCAGGCCTATGTAGCCTTGCGCCACGTTGAACCATGTTTTGCCTGAAAGGGCATATACCAACCTATCGGCTGCGCGTGTTGCGGCTGCGCCGCTTATTATGATTTCTGAGGTTGCAAACGGCATTTCCTCCAACTGGTTCAGGACGAACCAGACGATTTTGCCTGCGTTGGCGCGGATACGCATTTGGACGGCGGTGATGTTTGGCGTTTCGTTGGCAAGGATGTACCGCTGATACGGTTGCGCCCCCGCCATGTTGACCGAGTTGGCACCCGTGCCGGAACGCGTGAGCGCGCCTATGGTGCCCGAGTTACCGCGCGCCCAGACACTGAAGGTATGCGGGTTAAGGTTGCCTGTTTGCCCCCCGATATCGACCCACGCCGTGCTGGTGCCTGCGCTGTTATCCAGCTTGAAGGCCATGCCGTTTGTGCACAGTGCATCAAGCCCTGCAGCTGCCAGCGCGGTTGCATCATCGACAACCGTGAAGTTGGCTGCGGCGTCACCCGCTTTGGTGATGTTGGTTGTAGCCGTGGGGTTTACGTTTGTGTTGGTGCATTTGTTGGTGACCGCGCCTTCCATGAGGATGCCGAGCGCATTGCCCTGCGTATCGAAATCAAAGCGCGGGGTGTTGGCTGATACCGCTTCCAGCTTCCCTGAAGCATTGCGGCGCGTGGCCACGCTATCGGCGCGTGTATAGGTGGTGCCTGCGGGCAGTGATGATGTCAGGGCCAATGCCGCATCAAGCTGCACAGGGGGTGTTGAAGCGCTTTTAAGCGGCGAGAGGCCGCGACCTAGATTGACGAGCATGGTTTTTTCTCCGGCAATGAAAAAGCCCGCCTTGAAGGCGGGCTTTGGATACATGTGTGGCGTTTGTGACTATATTCCTAAATCAAAAACACTGTCCTGTCAACCTTAGAATTGGAAGTACAGGAACGGCGAGTAGCTTTGATATGAAAGCTTCATGACCGCGAGTATGAACAATACAATTGCCATCATGTGCGGAAGGAAGCCGCTCATCTCGCGGATCTTGATGCCTTTGCGGGCTTCGTAATACGGAATCACGAAAACCATGCCGAGGCCGAGGATCAGAGCCGACACAGCCATGCCGGGCAATTGCCATGCCATTGCATCGCTGATACCAAAACCGTTGAAGCCGAACATGCCTTCGTAAATATCAAACGCCTTGCTGACCGTCGGCGCACGGAACATCACCCAGCCAAGCATGACGATAAAGAACGTGCCGAGCACAAGGCCGATACGTTTGAAAACAGGCATCGGGGCATCATCCACCTTGCGGCCCATCGCTTTTTCAATGGCGAGCCATGCGCCGTGCCATGCACCCCAGATTACGAAGGTGAAGTTGGCGCCGTGCCAAAAACCGCCCAGAAGCATGGTCAGGAACAGGTTGATGTAGTTACGGACCTTGCCCTTGCGGTTACCGCCGAGGGGGATATACAGGTAGTCCTTGAGCCATGCCGAAAGCGACATGTGCCAGCGGCGCCAGAATTCCGTAATGGAGCGGCTGATGTAGGGGTGGTCAAAGTTCTCGAGGAATTTGAAGCCCATCATGGCTGCGATACCGATGGCCATATCGGAGTAACCTGTGAAGTCAAAGTACAGCTGTACGGTATAGGCCAGCGCGCCAATCCAGGCATCGGCCATTGTGGGGTTTGGCAGCGCGTATACGGAGTCCGCGAGCATGGCGACCGTATCGGCAATCAGAACCTTTTTGGCAAAACCCAGCATGAAGCGGTAGGCGCCGTACGAGAACTGGTCGAGGGTATGGGGGCGGGATTCAAACTGGTCGGCCAAATCCTTGTAACGCAGAACCGGACCCGCAATCATTTGCGGGAACAGCGAGTTGTAAGCCGCAAAATCCATGAAGGAACGGGCGGGCGGTGCATCCTTGCGGTAGACGTCGATCAGGAAGCTGATGGACTGGAACGCGTGGAACGAAATACCGATAGGCAGCACGATGTGCATGAATTCCATCGGGCGGAAGCCCATGCCTTCAAGAGCTGCGTTCAGGGTATCCACGCCGAAGTTGAAGTATTTGAAAAGAGCCAGCGCCAACAGGTTGCAGACCACGCCAAAGATCATCCACTGGCGGGCGCGGATGCCGCCTTCGTTGGCCACAATACGCAGGGCCACCAAGTGGTTGATAAGCGTGATACCGAAGAACAGCGCGAGGAAGTCGACGCGCCACCAGCAGTAGAAAATAAAGCTGCCGATGAGAATGACAAACGACTTATGTTTGAACGGCGTCAGATAGTAGACGGCCAAAAATAATGGCAGAAAGAAAAACAAAAAGATATTTGATGAAAAAACCATAATTTTATATCCGTCTTACAATTTGATACTAAAAAAACCAGCCTGCTTTTGCAGGCTGGCTGGAATTACTAATTAGCGGGTGGTGTTGGTGATACCACGTGCCCAGACAACTTTTGTCGGGCTTACGAGTACCGCGCTGTAGGCCATGCCGCGCTCGAGCGACTCTTCGCCAACATCGGCAATTTTCGCATCGCCTTTGTAAACTGCGAGGGTAACCTTCACGGGGTTGATCTGGCGGACGCCGGATTTGCCTTTTTCGGTTGCGCCAACAACTTCAACCTTGCCATCGGCGGTTTTCAGCGTTGCTGCTTCATCCGATGCGAGGTTGTAGAACAGGATTTGCGATTTCGCGCGGTTATCGTTGACCGGGTCTTCGATTACCTGCACGGCTTCGCCACCCGTCCAGACGACGGTGTAGAATTTGCCGGAAACAACGTCTTGCGAGAGTTTGATGTCGCCGAAGCCGATTTCAGCTTTGCCTTGAGGTACGACGAAGTAGGGCGTTACATCGCCCGGTTTCGCGTATTCGCTGGCTTTGCCATTTGCGCCAACAGCTTTGGAAGCCGTGTCGGCACTTGCGTTGATGTAACGCACGAAGGCCGAACCTTCGGGCGGAAGCGGGTCATAGAGGCCTGCATCGGGGCCAGCTGCGTTGGCCGGCATGGCAAGCACTGCCACAACAAATGCCATCAGGTACGAAAGAAAGGTCTGTTTCATATTCATTTCTCCAATACTGGTTTCAAATATTTAAACAATTCCGCGAAAACTTATGACGGGGTTTAGGGTATTTTGCAAATTCTTGCGTCTACCTTTACGTCTTTTCTGTCTTCTTCGGCCAACTCGATACTCACTTCATCAAGATTTTTCTTGCCGTTCTTGAGAGCCAGATAGAATTCACCATCGGGCTTATAACGGTCGGAACGCTTGATTTTTGTACGGTCGCGGTCTTTCGGGAAACGGAAGTCGACCATGACCGGTTTTTTGATGGGCTTCGAGAAGTTGAGGTACAGGTAGTAATCCGAACCCGTCATGTTTTTGTCTGCAAGATCTTCTAGCAGAACGACATTTTCATCATCCACGGCAACACCGGTTGCCTCGGCCAGATTTTCCTTACCGCAGTCGCCGTAAAGACCGGGGATAGCCTGACGGAACAGGCCCTGATGTTTATTCAGGTCGTAGTAACCGGGCACTTCCCAGATAATCAGCTTGGCCTTGTTGGCTTTTTTATGATCGCTGTTCATGTACTTGATCATGGCGGTATCAATACCACCGCCGGAAACGGCCATGTTCAGGATGTCAGTCGACAGGGCTTCCTTGAGGAACCCTTCGAAGTTGGAGAAGGACGGTTCCCACGTGGAGTTTGACGTACCCATGAGCACGACTTCCGGTTCGGGCTGTTCGCCGAACAGGTCACCCTCGGCACCGGCAGCCTGTGCGCGCTCGGTCATATAAATATTGATGCGCTCGGGCGGTTGCTTGGTATTGCAGACTTTCGAGAACACTTTGTCGGTCGTGCCGAAGAAATCGTAAGGCTCTTTCTTCTGGGTTACGAACTTGGTTTTGGCCAGTTTTTCGTAGACCGGCATTTTCTTTACGTACTCGGATACGGCCAGTGCCGTAGCCTTGGCGCCAGATGCGTTCCAGTGGTGGTCACGCTTGTAGAAGAACGGCGTACCGGCAGCGGGGCGCGGAACGTCAACAACATTGATACCGGCATCGCGGATTTTGCCGATGGTGTCGCGGTAATCATCCCAGACAGCATCAACATCGGTGAAGCCGTAGGTTTTTTTATCTTCCTCGCTGATGTGGTCGGAGTGGATCATGCCGCGCGTGGGCACGTAGACCATGACAAACTCGATGCCCTTTTCCTTCAGTTTTTCCTGCCAGTCGGCAATCATCTTGATGGCGGCATCGTTGATGGACAGGTGTGTCTGGAGGTCGTTACCGGTACGGAAAATCCAGCCGTCATCGCCAGCAATCAGCTTGCGGTATGAATCGTAACGGCCGTCATAGGTTTTGTCTTCCGAGAGGGCGGGGCAGAAAATAGGCTTGATGTCTTCCTTTACGACAGCGGGTGCTGGTGCCGCCGCGGCTTTGGCTGCAGGCGCATCTTCGGAAAAAGCAGGCATCGAGGCGGAAACAACGCCCGCGAGTACTACCAAGGAAACCTGTGCCAGTTTGCGAAAAACCATTACTTCACTCCTTCGATATCAAGGTCATATTTTACGGGCAGAAAACGCTCCGGTATCTCCCACACTAAAAGCTTTGGCGGTGTCTTTTTAAAGGCATCATTATGGAGGTATTTTTTCATAGTTTCGAAGGGGCCCATGCCTTCATCGGCGGCGTTCAGGACTTCGGTACCCAGATTTTCCTTCAGGAAGTCGGCAAACGCCCATTTGGGGTTGGCGCTGTAGCTGGTGCCCACGAGCGTTACTTCGGGCACTGCCGCGTCACCAAACAGGTCATCGGCGCTTTCTTCCTTTTTCTGGGCATCGGAGGCTTCCACGATGACTTTCTTGATGTAATCGTGCTCGATATCGAATTTATCGGCCCATTTGCCCAGCGGGACATAGCGCAGCAGGTCGCCGTCGTGGGCGCTGAGTTCACCGAAATCGACCGTGTAGGTGGATTTGTTCTGGAGAAGATTGGGGTAGGACTCGTTAACGGTGTTGGCAACCAGCCTTGCTGCCATGCGGGCACCGGCCAGCGACCAGTGGGTATCGGTTTTAAGGAAGAGGGAGAAATCCTCGTCCTTTTTCTCGTTCATCAGCCAGTAGATATCCGTCACGGGGATACCGAGGTCTTTCATGGCCTTTCTAAAGATCTGGTAGTTGCTGCGGTTGTATTCGGGGTATTTGTAGGTACCCAGCTGGTCTTCATAGACGCGGGCCTTGGCAGGCACCAAAGCAACTACAAGCTTGATGTTATGGGCTTCCAGTATGTCTTTGACTTGTTTAATAAAATCGACTTTTGTCTGGATCTGCTTTTTGGCACCCGGGTACTGGATAAATTCCTCGTTGGTGAAAAGCCAACCGTTTTCGCCAATCACGACGCCCGGTTTGCCATTGCGGAACACGCCATAGTTCAGTGCGCCCCAGAAATCGGTGCCTTTTTCATGGACAGGGAGGGTTTTATCGAACTGACGCTCGAAAGCGAG
>JAGWXJ010000123.1 GCA_018969935.1 Alphaproteobacteria bacterium
CTTGAGGATGCCATCGGCAGCGATCTGCCGGGCACGCTTCTGGTGAAGGAGGAAGATATGTTGGAATCCCATCTCGTATCGGGCGTCAGCTGCTCGAAGGACGAAGCCAAGGTAACCCTTGAAGGCGTGCCCGACAGGCCGGGCATTGCAGCCGCCATGGTCAAGCCGCTGGCCGATGCAGGCATCAACATCGACATGATCGTCCAGAACGTAACACCGGACGGCAAATTCACGGATATGACGTTCACGCTTCCCCGCACCGATTTGCTGAAGGCCGCAAAGGCACTGGAAGGGCTGGACGGCAAGGTAATTACCGATGACAAGGTCGCCAAGGTATCGGTCGTCGGTATCGGCATGAAGGCCCACCCCGAAGTCGCGCTTACGGCGTTTTCCGCCATGGCCGATGCGGGTATCAACATCATGGCCATCAGCACCTCGGAGATTAAGATTTCGATGCTGGTCGAGGAAGCAAAGGCCAATGATGCGGTAAAGGCCCTGCATAGCGCCTTCGGCCTCGATAAAGTGGAAAAAACCCCACAAATTCTTAAGGTTAAGGTCAAAGAAGGCCGCTAGGGATAATTTGTATTTTTGGGTGTGATTCCCGAAAACGCTGCGCTATAACACTTCCCATGCTGAAATTACGAATGGTGGACCGGAATATTCTGGATCACTACACCGATTTGCCGGTGGGTGAGATACTACGCCGCGCGCGCCTGCAATACGAGATGGAGATACCTCTCGTATCCGCCCGCCTGAACATCCGTCCCGAACATATCGCCGCCATCGAGGCGGGCGATGTATCGCGCCTGCCGGGCCGCGTCTACGCCATTGGTTTTGTGCGTGCCTACGCCAATTTCCTGCAACTGGATTCCGATAAGGTCGTGTATCTCTTCAAATCCCAGTGCATCGGCCACACCGAAACGCGTGATCTCAATTTCCCCATGCCCGTGCGCGAAACCCGCCACCCCGCATGGTGGATGGTTGCGGCATCCATCGGCACGCTCGCTGTCATTGGCGCGCTGTTCTATTTTCTGGGCGGCCACGCCGCAAGCTCTGAGGCCGAACCGGCACTCCCCGAAGCCGTCAGTGAAATCAAGGAAGCGCCGAAGGCCGTACCCGAAGGTGAAACCAATCTCGCCAACATCAACGCCCCCGCAGGCAAACTCAGCATCACAGCCAAGGAAGCCAGCTGGGTGGAAGTCCGTGCAGGCGATGGCTCCAACACGGTGCTTTTCTCCCGCGTCCTCAAAAAGGGCGAAAGCTTCACGGCACCTGATATGGATAACCTTGTTCTCTCGACGGGGAATGCCGAAGGCGTAACCGTGTCGTGGGACAAAAAGGAAGTAGACGTATTCGAAGGCCGCAAAGGCATCGTGCGCGATCTGCCCATCAGTGCGCTTACTGCCTATAAGGTGAAAGCAGGCCAGTAATGGGCGCTGATCACACAATTATCCGCCCGTGGCGCCAGATACCGCGCCGCAAATCAAGGCAAATCATGGTTGGAAATGTGCCCGTGGGCGGTGATGCGCCCATCACGGTCCAGTCCATGACCAACACGCTCACACACGATGCCGATGCCACTATCGCGCAAATCAGGGCCATGGAAGCAGCGGGCGTCGATATCGCGCGCGTGTCCTGCCCCGATGAGGAATCAACCGCAGCCCTCTCCAAAATCGTAAAAGCCGTGAACGTGCCCATCGTGGCTGACATCCATTTCCATTACCGCCGCGGTATCGAGGCCGCAAAGGCAGGCGCCGCCTGCCTGCGCATCAACCCCGGCAACATCGGCAGCCCCGACCGTGTGCGCGAGGTTATAGCCGCCGCCAAGGACAACAATTGCGCCATCCGCATCGGTGTGAATGCAGGCTCGCTCGAAAAAGACCTCCTCGAAAAATATGGCGAGCCATGCCCCGATGCGATGCTCGAAAGCGCGCAACGCCATATCCGCATCCTTGAAGATAACGATTTCTTCAACTTCAAAATCTCCTGCAAGGCGTCCGATGTGTTTATGGCCGTCGCAGCCTACCAGCTGCTGGCCGATGCCTGCGATTATCCGCTGCACTTGGGCATTACCGAGGCAGGGGGGCTTCGCACCGGCACCGTCAAATCCGCCATCGGTATCGGCAACCTTTTGTGGTCCGGTATTGGTGATACAATCCGCGTATCGCTCTCGGCTGACCCGGTCGAGGAAGTGAAGGTCGGCTTCGATATCCTCAAAAGCCTTGGGCTCCGCCATCGCGGCGTGAATGTCATTTCCTGCCCGTCCTGCGCGCGCCAGCAATTCGATGTCATTAAAACCGTGGCGGTGCTGGAAGAAGCGCTGGCTCATATCGCAACGCCCATGACAGTCAGCATCATCGGCTGCGTGGTCAACGGCCCCGGCGAGGCGCTGATGACCGATATAGGCCTCACGGGCGGCGGGCGCGGCACCCACCAGATTTACCTAGGCGGTGAACAGCATCATCGTATACAGGAAGGCAACGAGGATATCGTGAGCCACATCGTCAAACTGGTGGAAGCCAAAGCGGCTGAAATCGAAGCCTCCAAAAAGGCGGCATAACCATGGCCTTTGAAGCGCACATCGAGAACATCCTCTCCCGCCACCGCGAGCTGGCCTCGCTGATGGCCGACCCGAACAGCGCAAGCAACTTCGCCAAACTCGCCAAGGAATACGCGGATTTGCAGGAAGTGGTAGACACCGCAACCGCTTACAAAAACGCCCTGAAGGAACGCACGGATCTGGAAGCGCTGCTGAATGACCCTGAAATGAAGGCGATTGCCGCCGATGAGCTTCAGGCCCTCAAAACCAGACTACCCGAACTCGAACACGCGCTGCACTTGGCCCTCATCCCGAAGGATGAAACCGATGCCCGCAACGCCATCCTCGAAATCAGGGCAGGGACGGGCGGTGACGAAGCCGCGCTCTTCGCGGGTGACTTGCTTCGCATGTACAAAGGCTACGCGGCCATCCACGGCTGGCGCTTCGAAATCATGGAGATGGCTGAAAGCGATTTAGGCGGTTTCAAGGAAGTTGTCGTATCCGTTGAAGGCGTCAACGTGTTCTCGAAGCTGAAATTTGAATCAGGCGTCCACCGCGTGCAAAGGGTGCCGGAAACCGAGGCGCAAGGCCGCGTACACACATCCGCCGCAACGGTCGCCGTGCTGCCTGAAGCCGAAGAGGCTGACATCAACATCAACGAAGCGGATTTGAAAATCGATATCTACCGCGCATCGGGTGCGGGCGGCCAGCACGTCAACAAAACGGAATCCGCCGTGCGTATCACGCACATCCCCACAGGCACGGTTGTGGCGATGCAGGAGGAACGCTCCCAGCACAAAAACCGCGCCAAGGCCATGAAGGTGCTGGCAAGCCGCATCCTCGAAACCCAGCGCCAGAAGCTGGCGAACGAACGCGCGGCCGACCGCAAATCGCAAGTCGGTTCCGGCGACAGGTCGGAACGCATTCGCACCTACAACTTCCCGCAAGGCCGCGTGACGGACCACCGCGTCAACGTCACCCTCTATTCCATCGACCGCGTCATGTCCGGCGAGGACCTCGATAAAATCATCGATGCGCTTTTGCGCGAGGATCAGGCCGAAAAGCTGGCAACTCTCCAGGGCGTGGCATAATGGCCACGCTGGGCGCCCTTTATGCCCAAACAAAAAGGCGGCTGGCCGGTGCGGGTATGCCGTCACCCGACCTTGACGCAAAATTGCTGATATCCTATGCGCTGGGCTGTGCGCCTAATGATGTGCATTTAAAACCCGATATGACAGCGGTTTCAAATGAAGCGCTGGAAGAGGTTATCCAAAGGCGCATCGCGCATGAACCCGTTTCAAAAATAACAGGCTCACGAGGCTTTTACGGGCTGGAATTTGAAGTAACGCCCGATGTGCTTGACCCTCGCGCCGATACCGAAACGCTGGTGGATGCCGCGCGCGCAGCCTGCAAACCCGATGCGCGTATCCTCGATATCTGCACGGGCACGGGCTGCATCCCGCTGGCGCTTTTAAGTGTCTTGCCTTCTGCAACCGCACTTGCAGTCGATGTCAGTGAAGCCGCATTGAAGGTGGCAACACGCAATGCTGCGCGTCTGGGCCTCCAAAACAGAATCACTTTTATAGAATCGGACTGGCTTGATGGCGTTGAGGGGCTGTTTGATCTCATCACCTGCAACCCGCCCTATATCCCCACCGCCGATATTGAAATGCTGGATGCCGATGTGCGGCTTTTTGACCCGCATCTCGCGCTCGATGGTGGCGCCGATGGCCTTGAACCGTACAGAATCATTTGTCCACAGATTCGGAATTTTCTGCGCGGGGGCGGAAAAGCGTTTTTTGAAATTGGTGCCGCGCAAGCGCGTGATGTTATCAAAATCGTGGCAGACTGCGGCTTGCAGGTTGATGCTGTAATACGCGATCTTGGTGGCAACGAAAGAGTCGTGTGTGTTTCAAAGTAGCGGCAAGCGAAAAATGAAACTTATTCCATCTTGTCGTTGTTAAGCACTTGCGGGTAGCTTCCCGTCATCCAAAGCGACACAGGTTTTTGAATGCAGGAAACCGCGCAAGCTTGATTCCGTAATGCCGTCAAGCTGGCGCAAAAACAGGATTTCCTTGCAAAAACGAACGAACACCATACGCTTTTAACTATGTGGATAAATGTGTGGGTATCCACAGGACAAACAACGTCAGGGATTGTCATGAGACACAACAGCAATAGACGCATGAAAAACCGTAATAACAATAACAACGGTCAACGCCGTGGCAACGTGCCGCCGCGCATGCAGGTATTTGACTCCAACGGGCCGGATGTCCGCATCCGTGGCACCGCATGGCAAGTCCACGAAAAGTATCTCGCGCTCGCCAAGGACGCCGCTGCAACAGGCGATGTCATCATGGCCGAAAACTACATGCAGCACGCCGAGCACTATCAGCGCATCATCAACACCTTTGCCGAACAAATGGGCGGCCAGCAATGGGCCCCGGCGGCAGCTGACAACGATGATACACAGGAAGGCGAGGGCGCAGTGCAGGTCCAGCACGGCCAGCAATTCAACCAGCAGCAAACCCCACCCCAGCAACAGGCCGTTAACGCAGCCCCGCGCGCAGATCGCCGCGATGATGGTCTGGGCCTGCCCGCAAGCCTGTTCAAACCCACGACAGTTGCGCCCGCAACAGCCCTTGAAACGGCATAATTTCGACTCATTTTACAGTCATGATGAAACCCTGACGGCTTCGTCAGGGTTTTTTCTTTTGCACTGGTTGATATGACAGCTCTCTCCCGCCGTGACACGCTTCTCGTTCTGTTCGTCATTCTTATATGGGGCGGGCATTTCGCGGTCATCA
>JAGWXJ010000124.1 GCA_018969935.1 Alphaproteobacteria bacterium
CATCCGTTATCGGGCTTGAGCCTAGCGAGGGTATGCGCGCCCTATGCTTTGAAAAGGGGTTTTCTGCCAGCCGCTTCAATATGGTTGCCGGCGGCTATCAACCGAATAAACCACTTCCATTTGACGATGCCCATTTCGATATCTTCATGTCGTGCGGTGTACTGGAGTGGATTGAGTTTACACCGCATGTTTTCTCGGAATTCATGCGTGTCGTGAAGCCTGGCGGCCATCTTGCCTTCTCATACAGGACACATGCTGCAAGGGATGACCACGAAAAGCATGTCGCCTGCGTTAACCCGCCGCTTTACGTGCATTCATATAGCCCTTCGGCCGTGCGTTCTTTCTTGAAAAATGCAGGTAGCGAGTTTTTGAGCCACGAGCGCACCGTTGGTTTCAGACACGGCGCGCGGGAATTTCTTTATGGGCTGATTGTTGTTCAGAAACCCCTCAAGCCTCATCCGTAAAAAAACGCGGGCAGGCGCTGGCCGCGAGGCTCAAATTCCAGCGTACAAAAAATCATGTTTTCGCTTAGCGATTCCATAGCTACGGCTTCTTGCGCAAAAGACCGTAGACGGTTTTGCCGAGGCTGCACAATAAGGAATCATGCCACATTAGAATATCTACATCCAAATGCGGGAGATCGAAGGTGCCGCAGTATTCCCGCGTATCTTTCGGGTAGTACCGCTCCTCGCTCATCGCCAAGCGCCCGCCGCGGCCTTTAATGACATCGGCTATGAATACGACAGGTACATAGTATTGCAATTCGCCATAATTTTGATCGACTTGCGCAGCGTGGTAACGGCGAACCGTGCTAATTATCAACCAGAAACCGAGGTCTGTATAAATACTCTTGTCGGCGGCTTCATCACCAGAGTCTGGCATATCAAATTTTGCACACGGACACCGATCACTGTGGTGAAAATACTCTTCGCTTTCAAAATGAAAACGCTGGCCGCGAGGCTCTACCTCCAGCGTACAAAAAATCATGTTTTCGCTTAGCGATTCCATGCTACGGCTTCCTGCGTAAAAGGCCGTAGACCGTTTTGCCAAGGCTGTGTAACAGCGATTTATGCTTCACCAGAATATCGATATCCAGATGCGGCAGGCCGAAGGTTCCGCAATATTCGCGGGTATCCTTCGGGTAGTACCGCTCCTCGCTCATCGCCAAACGCCCGCTGCGGCCTTTGATTACATCGGCGATGAATACGACAGGTACATAGTATTTAAGGTCTGTTTTATAGAGTGATTCCTGTATGTTATGATGGCGTTGGACAGCACTTATGATCAGCCAAAAACCCAGATCTATGTACACTTCCCTGTCCGCTGCCTCATCACCAGTGTCAGGCATATCAAATTTGGCGCACGGACACCGATCGCTGTGGTGAAAATATGCTTCACTTTCAAAATGGAAGCGCTGGCCGCGAGGTTCTACCTCCAGCGTACAAAAAATCATGTTTTCGCTTAATGATGGCACTGATCTCATGCGGAACATATAGCGAACATTTAAGGCGCTTACAAGATTAATCCTGCAATTCTGGCCACCACTCTTTTGGCTTCCCAGCCCTGCAGGCCGCGTAACGTTCACTAGCCGAAGCATGGCATATAGCGCCTTGCTGACTGCCTTTTTCTACAGTCGTTTTGTTGCGGATTTCGGATTTTTAGCGGCCGTCTTTTGCGAAGGCCTCTTTCATGTTTGCGATGTCGTGCATGTTTGTGATGTCGTGCGGATTGTTATCGAGGTTCTGGCCGATTGCGCCTGTGAGCAGGCGTGGCATCCATTTTTCAAGATGAATTTTCTATTCCGCGAAAAACTCGGGCAGGCGCTGGCGGGGCTCGGGCAAGGCGTGGGTAGTGTGCGCATACAGGCGGT
The DNA here is from genome assembly GCA_018969935.1 of Alphaproteobacteria bacterium. GTDB lineage: Bacteria > Pseudomonadota > Alphaproteobacteria > Micavibrionales > UBA1664 > UBA6145. The sequence goes on from JAGWXJ010000124.1 coordinate 1,871, forward strand.
GCTCGAGGAAGTAGCCCGAGAGTTTGAGGCCGGATACAATTTCGGCGGCATCAACACCGCCCTCGCCGCGCAGGAAAGCGGGCAGCGGCAGCAGTTTTTCCTTGTACGGCCCTGCGGCCTCAAGTGATACGGCGCGGCCCGATTTGGGGCTGACATACACAAGATTTTCCGTTGTACCCGTGACCGCGCATTTCGAGAGATCGAGGCCGAAGCCAAGTTCACGCAGCAGCGATAATTCCCAAAACACCAGTGCCGCGCCCCAGATTTCGCGGTCATGGCCCAGCATATCAAGCAGCGCAAGTGTGCCTGCAAACAGCGCCGGGTGGCTTTCACGCTCGGGTAGCGCTCGCTCGAGTGTCGTGCAAACGGACTGGAGGGCGGCCAAAGCCGCCGCATCATCAAGGGTTGCGGGGTTGGGGCCCGATGCGTCCTCGACCGTGTAACTGCCCAGCTGGCCTTCCGTGCGGGCATTCCAGCCCACTGTAAGCAAGGCGCCGGGCTGGAGTTGCGCGCGCAGCCGCGTGCTGGACATGCCGCCGTGCACATAGCCTGCGTGCCTGCCCAGTTTTTCGGTGAGCAGCGTGACTACGGCCGCGCCTTCGCCGTGCGGGCGGGCTGCCAGTACGATGCCGTTATCCTGAAATTGCTCCATGGCAACCATATTGGGCGATTCTTGCCTTATGGCCATTCCCTACCCTCCTTTACACCTTGAGTTAGCTAAGCTAGACTTAGCTAGACTAATACTTGAGGCATCATGAAGCACGTCAACATCCATGAAGCGAAGACGACGCTATCGAAACTGGTGGCGGGGCTGGAAGGCGGCGGCGAAGCCATCGCCCTTTGCCGTGCGGGCAAACCCGTGGCGCACCTTATGCCCATGCCCCCTGCCCCTGCGCCTTTGGTTATGGGGCTGTTACAGGGGCAAATATGGGTATCCGATGATTTTGAGGGGTTTAGCGCTGCTGAAGGTGGGCTTTTTGGCCTCAAGGAGGGGGTATGAAGCGGTTTTTGCTGGATACAAAGGCCTTTTTGGCGGTTTTGGATGGTCAAATTGGGCTTTCCGATGCCTTTAAGGGTGTTTTTGAGGCCAAAGATGCTGTTTTTTATGTAAGTTCCATGAGTTTTTTTGAAATTGCGGTCAAGAAGGCGCTTAAAAAGGTGCGCGTGCCGGATAACCTTGCTGACATCACGAAAGCCAGCGGCATCCAGATATTACCCGTCCTGCCTGAACATGCCTTGCGGACGGGGCGCCTGCCCTTCCATCACACCGACCCTTATGACCGCATGCTCATTGCGCAGGCCAAAACCGAGGGTATGACGCTGGTAAGCCACAACCCGATCTTCAAAAAGTATCACGAGGACACCGTTACGGCCTGAAACGTGCTACAACGATTCCCATGATACCCGCCCGCCCGTTTTACATGATCCGCCACGGCGAAACCGTGATGAACGCCCTCAAACTTTCGTGCGGGGGCGGTATTGATACCCCCTTGAACGAGGATGGCCGCAGGCAGGCCGAGGCCGCAGCGCTGGCCCTTCAGGCTTTGGTTGAAAAGCCTACGCTTATCATCAATTCAGGGATGAGCAGAACGCGCGATACCACTGTTATCATTAATAAATACATCAATTTGCCCGTTCTGGAAGATAACGAACTGCGCGAGCACATGCTGGGTGAATGGGAGAACAAACCGTGGGATGACATCATCCCCCATTTGCGGGCCGGCACCAAACCCGAGGGGGGCGAGAGCGCCGATGAGTTTGCCGCGCGCATCAAGGCCGCCCTTGCCCGCAACCTAGAAGAACATGCCAGCCAGCGCGTGCTGTTTGTTACGCATGGCGGGTTGTTCCATTCCTTCCAGCGGATGCACGGCCAGCATCGCCGCACTTTTATCCCCAACGCCACGCTTCACCGCTTTGACCCCGAGCCCGCGCACCAGCCCATGCCGTGGCGCATACAGGTGCTCAACTGGACAGACGGGGGCCTTAAAATCAAGCCATCTCCCATCTGCCCTTCCCAGCCGGCACCGAACCACGACCCCGCCTAAACCCCTGCCAGCCAAGCGTAAAGCGGGATCCCCACAATAACGTTGAACGGAAAGGTTACGGCCAGCGCGATGGTTGTCAGGCGCGGGGTATCCGCCTCGGGGATGGCGATTTTCATGGCGGCGGGGACCGCGATGTAGGATGCGGAGGCCGCAAGCGTGGTCATGACCATGGCATCGCCACCCGTTACGCCAAACAACCTACATGCGATATGGGCCAGGAAAGCGCCGAGCAACGGCATGCCTATGCCGAATGCCACATGGCCGATGGAGGGTTTGCGGCCTGCCTCCCCTTCCTTGCCGACGATGCTTGTCGCCGCCTTGAGGCCTGTATCGAGCAGGAAGAAGCACAAAACGCCTTTGAAAAGGGATGTGATGAAGACATTCAGCTCGCTTTGGCCGTGATCACCCGTGACGAGGCCGATGATGAAGGCACCGAGCAGCATGACAACGCTGCCGTTGAGGAACACCTCATGCATAAGCTCTTTCATGGAGAGCTTTGTTTTTCCTTCTTTTTTTGGGGTGTTTTTACCTATCAGGAAAAGAGCCGTCATGATGGCTGGCGTTTCCATTGCTGCCACAACGGCCACCATATAACTGCCGTACTCAACACCTTTGACCTCCAGAAACGAGGTAGCGGCCACAAAGGTTACTACGCTGACAGAACCGTAATGGGCAGAGAGGGCCGCCGCATCCGCGACAGACATGCCTAGCAGCCTGCGCGCTATAGCGTAGCCTACCAGCGGTATCACCAAGCTGAGTGACATGCCGATAGCCAGCAGTTTTACGGCATCTGCGGATATGCCGCTGCTGGATAGGGCAACGCCCCCCTTGAAGCCAATCGCCATCATCAGATAGAGCGCGAGGAACTTGCCTATGTTTTCAGGAATCTCGAGGCGGGCGCGGGATAGACCGGCCACAAAACCAAGAACAAAAAACAGGATAATCGGCGAAAGCAAATTGAGCTTCGCAATGGCCAGCATTTCAATCATCGGTTCTCTCCTTTTCAAGAAAAAGGGGCCTTGCGGCCCCTTTTTCTTGAAAACTCGAGGACTAGGCCGTCCAGTGACGGATATCGCCCGTGTCCACGTGCACGAAAGAACGGCGGGGATAGTATCCTACGCCGCCGCCGTTAAGGGACATTGCTACCTGATGGACCTCGCCCGCCGATTTGCCGGGGACGCGGATATCGGCCGCCTGGCCTTTCATGTGGAAGGAGTTGCGGGCAACGTTGTGCGAGATCTTGCGGAGCATGGCGTTTGTGCTTGGCGAACGGTAGCCGGACAGTACTGTCAGCGGCTCGGCGCAGGCGCAACGCTTTTGAAGTTTGGCAAGAATATCGATGAGGCGGGGGTCAATGGG
>JAGWXJ010000125.1 GCA_018969935.1 Alphaproteobacteria bacterium
ACACGAACCCTGAAATCTTTGGCCGCATGCACGGCATGACAGTCACGGTGGACCTCGGCGTCTATGACGCAAAGGATGATGCGTATGCCATCGCCATCGAAGGCATCGTGCACCGTCTGGCCAATGCCTGCGTCATTTCCTCCGCATGCCGTATCAGGGATTCCATTCCCGCCCTGCCAAACGAAAAGGCAATGGTCGGCATCAACAACAGTACAACGCTTCATGTAACACCTGTTGAAATCGCGGTTGCAAAACGCGATGTACCCAACGGCTGGTCCATCTTTAGCCGTGCGGCCTCCAATACAAATGCGTCTGGCACGCACATGGCGCTCAAACTTGAAATGTGGTGCCCCTACAGCACGCCCGAGGCGCTGGCCAAAGCCATGCAGCTACAAGGCTTCAAAGGCAATGAGGCGGATATCGCAACCGCCCGCAAGATAGCCGAGCGCAGATACCTCGAAAAAACGCACTCCATCAACTTCGTGCCCTAAGGCTAAAAAAAGAACCCCGCCGTGAAGCGGGGTTCTTTTTTGTCTGGCTGGCGGGGGCTTGGCCCCCACACATTACTGCGCAGCTTCTTCGCCTTTGGGTTCTTTCTTCGGCAGTTCGATTTCCGCGCCCGTGACTTGGTCAACGCGCTTCATCGAAAGCTTCACTTTACCGCGCTCGTCAAAGCCGATCAGTTTCACTTTCACGACATCGCCTTCTTTCACAACGTCGGTCGTCTTGTTGACGCGCTGGGGTGCAAGTTCGGAGATGTGGACAAGGCCGTCTTTAGCGCCCATGAAGTTCACGAATGCGCCGAAATCGGCGGTTTTAACCACTTTGCCGGTATAGATTTTGCCCATTTCAGGCTCATCCGTAATACCGCGGATCATGTTGAGGGCCTTCTCGATGGCTTCTGCTTCAACAGCCGAAACCTTGATGGTGCCGTCATCCTCGATATCCACTTTGGCGCCGGATTTTTCGCAAATGTCACGGATAACCTTGCCGCCGGTGCCGATAACTTCACGGATTTTGTCGGTCGGGATTTTCATGACCGTCATTTTCGGGGCCGTGCTGGATACTTCTTGGCGTGCGCCTTTGAGGGCTTTCGCCATCTCGCCCAGAATGTGCATGCGGCCGCCTTTGGCTTGGGCCAAAGCAACCTTCATGATTTCTTCCGTAATGGACGTGATTTTCAAATCCATCTGGAGGGACGTGATACCGGCTTCCGTACCGGCAACTTTGAAGTCCATGTCGCCAAGGTGGTCTTCATCACCAAGGATGTCCGAAAGAACGGCGTATTTATCGCCTTCCTTGATAAGGCCCATGGCGATACCGGCTGTCGGGCGTGCCAGCGGCACACCTGCATCCATAAGCGCAAGGGACGAACCGCAAACCGTAGCCATGGACGACGAACCGTTGGATTCCGTGATTTCCGATACGACACGGATGGTGTACGGGAATTCGTCTGCCTTCGGCAGCATGGGGTGGATAGCGCGCCATGCCAGTTTGCCGTGGCCGATTTCGCGGCGGCCGGGGCTGCCCATGCGGCCCGTTTCACCCACCGAGTAGGGGGGGAAGTTATAGTGCAGCAGGAAGTTCTCGTGATATTCGCCTTCGATGGCGTCAATCAGCTGCTCGTCTTGGCCAGTGCCAAGGGTGGCAACAACAAGGGCCTGCGTTTCGCCGCGCGTAAACAGCGCCGAACCGTGCGTGCGGGGCAGTACGCCCACTTCCGCAAGGATGGGGCGGATATCGACGGTCGTACGGCCATCGATGCGCTTGCCGGTATCAAGAATGCCCCAACGGACAATCTCGGCTTCCAGCTTGTGCATCAGGCTGCCGACTACTTCTTTCGAGAACTGCTCGTTCGCGAATTTGGCTTCCGCGGCATCGCGCACGGCGCCAACGGCGGCATAACGCTCTTGCTTGACGGTGTGGCCGTAAGCCTTGCGAAGGTCTGTCTCGAGGGCCTTTTTCATGTTCGCATACAGGTCTTTGATTTCCTGTTTCACTTCCGGCACGGCCCATGGGTCTTTCGCAGCCATTTCGGCAAATTCGATGATGCCGTTGATAACAGGCTGGAATGCGTTCCAGCCGGCCATGACAGCGCCAAGCATCACATCTTCCGAGAGTTCCTTGGCTTCTGATTCAACCATCAGAACGCCTTCGTTGGTACCTGCGACCACAAGGTCAAGCTGCGTTTCTTCCTGCTCTGCCAAGGTCGGGTTCACAACGTATTGGCCGCCGATGTAAGCCACGCGGGCGGCGCCGATGGGGCCCATGAAAGGCAGGCCCGAGATGCAAAGCGCAGCCGAGCAGCCGACCATCGCAACGATATCGGGGGAGTTGACCATGTCATGCGACACGGTCGTGGCAACCACCTGCACTTCGTTCAGGAACTCGTCGGGGAAGAGCGGGCGGATAGGGCGGTCAATCAGGCGGCTGACGAGCGTTTCATGCTCGGATGGGCGGCCTTCGCGCTTGTGGAACGAGCCGGGGATGCGGCCTGTAGCGAAGTACTTTTCTTGATAATTGACGGTGAGGGGAAAGAAGTCCTGGCCTTCTTTCACCTTTTTGGCGCCCACAACGGTGCAAAGCACGGTCGTGCCGCCGATGGACGCGAGAACAGCGCCATCAGCCTGACGGGCGATTTTGCCGGTTTCGAGTACGAGTTTTTTACCCGCGAAATCGATTTCCTTACGGAAGACTTTAAACATTGTATTTCCTTTTCTTTATGTTTCTAAGCAGATGCCCCCGCCGGAATTGGCGGGTTAAAAAGCATCAGGATCTGGGAAGGGGGTGTCCTAGGTATCGGTGGACGGGTAAGCACTGCATTATCCATTAGCAAACGGGGAGGAGTTGGTAAGCAACTCCGACCAAAACAGTGTTTACCTGTCGACCAATATCAGGCCCCTTTTCAAATCGGCCTGAGAATGGCACGGTAGGGCCCGAAAGTCAAAGGAACTCAAAATGCCAGCTAAACTCGTCCTCATGCGCCACGGCCAAAGCCTCTGGAATCTCGAAAACCGCTTCACCGGCTTCAAGGATGTACCCCTAACCCCCGCAGGCGAGGAAGAAGCCATCGAGGGCGGCGACAAAATCGAAGACGCCAACATCAAGTTCGATGCCGTGTTCACATCGACGCTCGAACGCGCCATTTACACAACCGAGCTGGCACTCAACAAACGCCGCACCGAATTCACGATGCACGATGACCTGCGCGAACGCGACTACGGCGATCTCACAGGCCTCAACAAGGCCGAAACCGCGAAAAAGTACGGCGACGAACAAGTCCACATCTGGCGCCGCTCCTACGATGTTCCGCCTCCGGGCGGCGAAAGCTTGAAGGATGTCGTAAACCGCGTCCGCAATTACTACGACCGCAAAATCCGCCCGCTGATTAACGATGGCAAAACGGTTTTCATCGGCGCCCACGGCAATACCTTGCGCGCGATGCTGATTATTCTGGGCGTCCGCACCCCTGAAAACATCAACGAGGCCGAAATCCCGACAGGCAAACCGCTGGTCTTTGAATTTGATGCAAACGGCAAGGTGGCAAAGGAATACTACCTCTGATGAAACCGGTACCGGCAAGGAACCACACGCACGCCGTGATGTTCCACCACTTCCACAACGAAAACCATCCGGTGGGTCAGGGCTCCATGTCGGGGCCAGAATTCGCCGCGATGATCGATTGGCTGGCCGCCCGTTACAACATTCTGGGCGCGGCCGAGTATCTAAATAAATTGAAGGCAGGCACGCTGGCCCCGCACGATATCTGTTTTACATTCGATGACGCGCTGCTCTGCCAGTCCGAGATTGCCGTGCCCATCATGCGTGAAAAGGGCATCACCGCTTACTTCTTCGTCTATTCCTCGCCCTTCATGGGCAACCCCGATTATTTGGAAATCTATCGTTACTTCCGCACCGTTACCTTCAAGTCGGTCGATGAATTTTACGTGGCGTTTTCAAACGCCGCGCAAAAACATCACGGCCCCGAATACGCCGCAGCTGAACAATCCTTCGATGCAAACGAGTACCTGAAGGCATTCCCGTTCTACACGGTGCCCGATAAGTGGTTCCGTTACCTGCGCGATATAGGTCTGGGCAAGGATAAATACGAAGCCCTGATGCAAAGCCTGATGCGTGACCATGGCTTCGAGCCCTTGTCCGTCATGAAAAAACTCTGGATGGATGACGCGGGCCTGAAAGCATTGGAAGCCGATGGCCATATCATCGGCCTTCATTCCTACAGCCACCCCACCGTCATGCACCGCCTTGATAAATCAGTGCAGGCCGATGAATACGCCAAAAACCATGCCCACCTCAGCCGCGTGCTCACGCAGCCCATCGTGGCCATGTCGCACCCTTGTGGCAACTATAACGCCGATACGCTGGATATTCTAAACGGCATGGGCATTGAAATAGGCTTCCGCAGCAACAATAGCGTGACGGATATCAAGTCCCATCTCGAAATCCCGCGCGAGGATCACGCAAACGTGATGAAGGAAATGGCATCATGAAAATAACCGTCTTCACCAGCAACCAGCCGCGCCACCACGCGCTCATCAACCGCCTCGCAACCGTGGCCGATACGGTTTACGCGGTCATGGAGTGCAATACGGTTTTTCCCGGTCAGGTGCAGGACTTCTTCAAAAAGTCGGAAGTGATGCAAACCTACTTCGGCCACGTCATGGCCGCCGAAAAACGCATTTTTGGCGACTTGGCGTTTCTGCCCTCCAAGGTCCGCGCGCTGCCCATCAAAAGCGGCGATCTCAACCGCCTTGAAAAACCGCAGCTGGAAGACGCGCTGAAATCCGATGTCTATGTCGTCTTTGGTGCAAGCTACATCAAGGGCTGGCTGGTCGAATATCTGGCCGAGCAGGGGGCTTACAACCTCCACATGGGCATCTCGCCATATTATCGCGGGTCGTCCTGCAATTTCTGGGCGCTCTACGATAACCGGCCCGAATACGTGGGCTCCACCGTCCACATGCTTTCAAAAGGGTTGGATAGCGGCGCGATGCTCTATCACGCGCTGCCTAAGCTGGATGGTTGCGCCAACCCGTTCGAATTCACCATGAAGGCCGTGGATGCCGTGCAAAAATCCGTGGTCGAACGCATTGGCACGCGTGAACTCATGTCCTACAAACCACAAATTCAGGATAAAGCGCAGGAATTG
>JAGWXJ010000126.1 GCA_018969935.1 Alphaproteobacteria bacterium
CATGGTTTTGGAATTCTTGACCACTTTTTTGGGCGTTTCGCCCGTTATCACGGTGGTACCGAGCGCCTTTTCGGGCGCTGTTGCCTTAGGTGCAGCTGCCGTATCGGGGATGGTCTGCATCTGGCGCATGGGGGCCCAGCGGTCTTGCGCTTCCTTGGCCATGGCGGCAAGTTCGGCGGGGTCTTTGGGTTTCCAGTCCGATTTAGGCGCTTCCTTTTTAGGGGCAGGCAGTTCAACCACTCGGGATTTCGGCGCCGGTTCCTCGGCAATCGCTACCGGCGGCGGGGAATCGAGGGCGGAAGAAAGCGTGGTGCCGCGGTACTTGCCTACGGGGCGGTTACGCCCGCTGAATTGCGTCAGGAGTTTTTGAACAGCTTCGTTGAACGAGCCTTCGTAGCGGACATCCTGCGGCAAGCGCAGATCACCCACCAGATCAACCTTCACCTTGACGCCGGCCATCAGGCCCCATGCTTCAAGAACGCTGCCAAGGCTTTCACCCTGCGCGCCGCCCCAAACGCCCGTGATATCGGCGCCGGGCTGCGGCACGGATGTCGCCTGTTTGGTTTGCGCGTCTTCCATGATGGGCGGGATGGCATTGAGTTCAGCCACTTCTTTTTCGGCATCGGCCTTTTGGTCGGAATCCACGACAGGTTCGGATTCACCGGCGCGCTGGCTCACGTAAATGGTGTTGCCGCGAATAGCCATTTTGAGATTTTGCGGCGTGAGCGCCATGCGCATCACTTCCACCCAGTCATCCCCTTCCTGCCAGCTGATGGGGGTCATGGGGTCCACGCCATTGAGCTGGAATTTGTAGCCGACGGGAATGAGTTCGGGCAGCGCCAGCGCAAGCGGCGTTCTGGTGCCGCTGGATGTTACGTGCTTGGCTTCGAGTGTCGGGATATCGCTGATCTTGCCTTGCGTAACACCGGGGCCGACGACAGGCATTGTGACAGCCATCATGCCGCCCATGCAGGTTTGCAGGCGGGCCAAGCCATCGGTAAAGCCGGTGGTTGCGAAATGGTAAGGCTTGTCGTTGATGACAAGGCGGAAGGTGCCAAGGCCTGTCAGCCGCTCGGCCACTTTTTTGCCGCCACCCGCTTCCTTGAGGTCCATTGACAGTGTCGAGGCATCGCTGGCCCATGCATTGACCGCGAAGGAGTCAGCACCCAAATTAAGGGTGATTGTCTGTTTTGCGCCGATGGCCATTGCCTTGTCGCGCGTGTCGACCGTCATGCCTACAATGCCTGCCGCGCGGGCATGAAGGCCCAGGATAAGGCCGTTATCAAACTCGGCTACCATCAGGCAGCCTTTTTCCTCGGGGTGTTCGTCGGCATCGAATTGAGAGGCTTGCGAGGGGCCCACCAGCCATGCCGATACGGGTTTTGAAACCGGGCCTTTTTTAGGCTCTTCGCTTTTCTGCTTTTTGGAATCTGCAACCTTGACCAGCGCGGCGGGCGCGGTATCCGGTATCGTGTCGTCATTGATGTTGGCGGCATAGGCCGCCGCCGTGAGTGACGTGGATACCAGCAGCGCGAGCGCGAATCGTGAAAACCGTTTCATAGCGCCGGAGTCTAGCGCCTTGGGGTTATGTCGCCAAGGGCGGAAATTGCCTTATACCCACAGCTTCGCCTATTTTGGGGCGGCCATGCGCAGGCGCGTCATTTCGGCAAACATCGCATCCACGGCGGTTTGCCAGCGGGCCTCGTATGCTTGCAGGGGTTGGCGGCTGGCCAGTGTGTGCGCAAGGTCGGCTGCCTGCTGCATAGCCGTATTCAGGCCAAAACCGCCGTTGGGGTAAAAGGTTTGCGCGGAATCACCCGCCAGCACCACGGGCCCCTTATAGAGGCGTTTTGCGCGCACGCTGCCGAGGCGATAGAGGAAAACATCATCCACGTTATCTATGCAAAGCCCTGTGCGCCCATGGACAAGGTTTTGCATGGCGGCGGCATCCGGCACTTCGTAATGCGCGACGGTTTTTGAAAACGTACCGCTGATCTTGTAGCGGTTTTTTGCAGGCAGCGGCACGAACACCACGCGCCCTTCGGGGCCGAACATCTGGTGCATGGCCGTGTGGTCCAACGCGTTTGGCGTAGTCACCGTTGCATCGCACCCGAAGGAGATTTCATCATCCTGCGTTTTGTCGGTGGTGATGCCTGCGGCCGCGCGGATGGTGCTGAAACGCCCGTCAGCCGCGATAATGACGCACGGTGATACAGGCGCAAACCCCTGTACTTGCAGTTTACCGACGCCCAGCTTTACCGCCCTGCCCCATTCCACCTTTAGCCCAGCCGTCTTTTCCAGTGCCTCTATCAGCACGGCTTCCGTATCCGACTGGTTGAGCGAGAGGTTATCGCAGTGCGGGGCCGATTTGTCGGCAAAAGGGATGTAGCGCAGCGGTTTGCCCGCATAGGACTGGTAGCTGCCGTAAATGGGGGTGGCCATGGCGCGGATGGTGTTGCCTACGCCCAACTTATCCAGCAGCGCCATGGTTTCGGGCTTAAGGCCCGTGGCCCTGCTGCGCGTGCCGTGTTTTGCGCTTTGGTCAAAGATGCGCGGTAGGATGCCTTTTTGCGCAAGCGCAAGGGCGCATACCAGCCCTGCGGGGCCGGCGCCAACGATGCAAATGGATTGACTGTTTGTACTCATTTCTTTACGACTGAATTCATTATGATAAATCTTATGCTTTGCACAGAGAAAATGGATCTGGTGGCCGAATTTTATGCCGCCGTGGGCCTGCAGCTTGAAAAAGAGAAGCATGGCGCCGGCCCTGAGCATTTTTCGTTCAGGTCCGATGTGTGCGTCGAGATTTATCCGCCCCGCACACCTGCCGATGCCACGTTTTTACTGCGCGTGGATGTGGCGGATGTTGATGCGTCCGTAGCATCCCTCAAAAGCAAATTCAGCTACGAGGGTTTGGTCATCAGCGAGCCCGAGGCCCTTAAAACCGGTAAAAAGTCGATTGTCCGCGACCCTGATGGCCGCGTGGTCGAGTTGTTTCAGGCGTATCGCCCCTAAGCTTCAGCTTTCCGGCCCTGCGGTTTTCCTTCGGTTATCTCCCGAAACGCATCGGCATCGCCATATTCGGCGAAGTCGCGGTATTTTTCGTGGGCACCAATCAAGCGCTTGGCGTGCTTGATGGGGCACCAGTGTTTTTCGGTACGGGCCGCGATTTCCCTTACATACGCAATCAGGCAATTGGCATACGAGCAGTACCCGCAATTGATTTTCTGCACGAGGTTGAGATACGCAAGGTGATGGCGGTCGAAGATGAAATAATCGCGGCGCCTTACCTTTTCGATTTTATAAATAGGGAAGCAAACGGCCTGATAAATGCTTACGAAGATGTCCAGCAAAACAAGCGGTACAATCAGCATGTAAATGAACGGCGCCGACAAGATGACGAGCGGGTTGGCCTTGAGGATGTATTGCGAGAGCCTGATTTTCAACTCAGCATGGCGGCGTAAAATCTCTTCCTCGAAGACTGCGCGGCCCTGCTCAAGCCCGAAGCGCAGCTTGGCGTGCTGTTTGGCGAGTTCCGCCTCCAGCTCCGATTGAAGTTCGTCGATTTTGTCTGAAAGGGCTTTGACGTGTTCGTTTATCATCGCCCCTATCTTACCCCTAGTGCTTGTCCTTGACGAGCCTTGCCGCGAGCGAGGCTTCGAGGAACATGTCGATATCGCCGTCCAGCACGTTGCCGGACTGGTTGGTTTCAACTTCCGTACGCAGGTCTTTCACCAACTGGTATGGCGCTAACACGTATGAGCGTATCTGGTGGCCCCAGCCGATATCGGTTTTTTCGCCGTGGGCTTCGGCCTTGATGGCCTCGCGCTTTTGCAATTCGGCTTCGTACAATTTTGCGCGCAGCATGTTCATGGCGCTATCGCGGTTGGCGTGCTGCGAGCGGCCCATCTGGCAGGCGACAATGGTGCCCGTGGGGATGTGCGTAATACGCACGGCGGAATCGGTACGGTTCACGTGCTGGCCGCCCGCGCCCGATGCGCGGTAGGTATCGACCTTCAAATCCTTGTCGAGGATTTCGATGTTGATGGTGTCATCAATCACGGGCGATACGGAGATGGAGGCGAAAGACGTATGGCGGCGGGCGTTGGAATCGAATGGGCTGATGCGCACAAGGCGGTGCACGCCGTTTTCGGATTTGAGCCAGCCGTAGGCGTTTTGGCCTTTGATCTGGATGGTTGCGCTTTTGATGCCCGCTTCCTCGCCGTCGCTCTGGTCCAGCAACTCGACCGTATAACTGTGCTGTTCGGCCCAGCGGGTGTACATGCGCAGCAGCATGGACGCCCAGTCTTGCGCTTCCGTACCGCCTGCACCCGCGTTGACTTCGAGGAAGGCGTCGTTGGCATCGGCTTCGCCCGATAGCAGGCTTTGCAATTCCATCTTTGCAGCCTCGGCCTTGAGGGCCATAAGCGCCTTTTCGGATTCAGCCACGATAGATGCATCGCCCTCGGCCTCGCCCATCTCGATGAGGCCGATGTTGTCGTTGAGCGCGCCTTCGATTTTTTTAACAACCTCGATGCGCGCGCCCAGTGTATTGCGCTCGCGCATGATGGCTTGCGCCTTGGTTGTGTCGTTCCAGAGATTGGGGTCTTCGGCCAGCGCGTTCAGCTCGGCCATTCTGTCGAGGGCTACTTCCCAGTCAAAGATGCCTCCTCAGCAGCGCGAGGGACGCTTTGATGGCATCGACGGCTGCTAGAGTTTCGGCTTTCATTGGTTAGGCGGCCTCGGCGAGGGTGTGCTCGGAAGCGGCTTCGAAATGTTCCAGCATTTGCTGGCAGGCTTCGTTCAGCGTTTCTTCCGAGGTGTATTTGAGGGTGGCGACGTTGTCACCTTCAAAGCCGTTGGCGGCCATGATTTTTTCAGCTTCAGCAAACACAACCACAGGCTTTTTCATGGCCATCATGGCGGTGAGGATGCGTTTGGTGTGCGGGTTGGACATCAGCTTGTCCACGTGGCGCTGGCCGCCGGGGATGATGAGGCGGTCAAAGTCGGAACCGAGCGATACTTCGATTTTGGCGTCCGAAGGGTAGCAATGGCCCCATGTGCCTTCACCCCAGGAATGGATCAGGCCCGATTCGGGGCTGATGACGTTCGCGCGCGTCTTG
>JAGWXJ010000007.1 GCA_018969935.1 Alphaproteobacteria bacterium
CATGGTAGGCGGATAGCCTTTGGTCGTCGGCGGCTCGCCTGCCGAAAGGCCAATCTCGCGGATAGCCATGGCAAAGCGTGTCAGGCTGTCCATCATGCACAGCACATCCTCGCCCTTGGCCCTGAAGTATTCCGCAACCGACATGGTAAGATAGGCGGCCTGCCGGCGCATCAGCGCAGCCTCGTCGCCCGTGGCAACAATAACGACCGATCGCTTGAGGCCTTCCTCGCCCAAATCGTCCTCAAGAAATTCCTGCACCTCGCGGCCACGTTCACCAATCAGGCCGATGACCGAAACCTCCGCTGCCGTATACCGCGCCATCATGGAAAGCAGCACCGATTTACCCACACCCGAACCCGAGAAGATACCCATGCGCTGCCCGCGGCAAACGGACAGGAAGCAGTTGACGGCGCGCACGCCCAAATCCAGTTTTTCGCCCATACGCTGGCGCTTGTTGGCTTGCGGCGCCTGCGCGCGCAAAGGCATGGCAACATCACCCATCGGCAATGGCCCTTTGCCGTCAATAGGCTCGCCCAGTGCATTGATCACGCGGCCAAGCCATGCATTGGACGGATAAATGACAGGTTTGGAGTCATGGATTTCGGCGCGGCAGCCAAGCCCCACACCCTCTAGGGTAGCAAAAGGCATGACCAGCGCACGCGCCTCCCTGAAGCCCACAACCTCGCAAGGGATGCGTTTGCCGTTTTCAGGCGCCAGCGTAATGCGGGAACCCACAGTCAGCGTTTCGGTAAACCCCGTTATCTCGACCATAAGGCCAAGCACCTTGGTAACGGTGCCATACACGGAGGCCGGATTAAGGCCATTAATGACACTTAATACAGAATCCATATGCATCCGTGCAGCTTCGTCGGGGGAAAGGGCCAAAACCATCAAAGGACCAAGGTGGAATTAGTGGATGTCTGCATCTTAACACATCTTAACGCCACGGCCCACGCTTTTTGGTATCACTGCCAGCCCACATAATTGACAACTACCCGATGTCAAAGATATTTTATTTCCATAAATTTAAAGAGGCACAGCTATGCGCATTGGTGTTTATAGTCCGGATACCCTGACCGAGATGGATAGGGACGACCTCCTCGAGGCCGCATCGAACAATATCATCTCGGGCATTGAAACCACCCCGCATGAAATCTCACGCCTCGATTCCGCGCGCACCCTCCAGCAACAACAATCCGAACTGGATGGTTTTGACGCCATCGTCATCGCCCTGAACCAGAATGAACGCCATACAACGCCCGAACTGGCAGCATCGATAAGAGCCTTTAAACTCGATAACCCGACAAAAAAGGTTGTCCTATACTACGGCATCCCTGCCCGTGATGAAGCCGTGCGCATCAAAACATCCAAGGCTTTCAATGCAATGGCAGGCGATGTAGATTTTGCGTATGCAGACATCCCTGATTACAACAGCAGGCTCATCGGTGCCGACCGTCCAGCACAACCTGCCCCGCAACGTGGCTTGATAAAAATGCCCCCAAGGCAATCACGTACGGCAGCCCAAGCCCCAACAACACCGGAAGAACCGACCCGCCAACCTAAGGAACTGACGGTCGAACAAATCAAGCGCCGCATGGCAGCCGCCCCAAAGCCGCGCCAGCCCCTTTATTATTTCTTTGCCGCAACCGCCAAAGGGCATGTCGCCAACCTACGTTCGCCCGAGCTGCTGACCCCGCAGGAAGCGGATACACTGGACATTGCAGGTATCAAGGTGTCCAAATCGGCAAAAACAATCATGAAGCCAGATGGCCAGCTTCTGGAAACCGACAGCCTTAAAGCCCAACAGCACGCGCAAATATTATGGGCGCTTTTAGCCTACAAGGGTGCCTATCTCTCCGAAGAAAAAAACCGTGTCCTGTTCGGATTGGGTGAAATGTCAGTACCGGTAATTAACAATAAAATCAGTGAATTGGACAAACTTTTGCAGAAAGAAGGTTTGGGCCGTATCCGCCACCTTACCAACACGGGCTACTATATAGACGAGCGCGATTTCAGGCCTGCAACCGGCTCCCTTCCAAAACCGCCCCAAGGCCCCGGCCGTCGCGGCATGGTTTAGGGCGCTACATACCTCAAAATATCCCGTTGTATTGGTCGTTAAACTTTGTTAAAATTTTAACCAAGATTAACATAGCAAGCCATTCACGGCCTTACCTATTTTGGGGGAATCCATGCGCGTTCTGCTCGTAGAAGACGACAGCTCAATGTCCAAAAGCATCGAAATGATGCTCAAGTCCGATGGCCACATCGTTGACACCACCGACCTCGGCGAGGAAGGCCTCGACCTCGGCAAGGTCTACGAATACGACATCATCATCCTCGACCTCATGCTCCCTGATATGGACGGCTATGAAGTCCTCAAAAAACTCCGCGCCTCCAAAATCGAAACCCCTATTCTCATCCTCTCCGGCCTCGCCGAACTCGATAACAAAATCAAGGGCCTCGGCTTCGGCGCCGATGACTACCTGACTAAACCCTTCGACAAGCGCGAACTCATGGCCCGCGTTCAGGCCATCATCCGCCGCTCCAAAGGCCACAGCCAGAACCAGATCAAGGTCGGTGACCGCCTTGTCGTCAACCTCGACAGCCGTACGGTGGATATCGACAGCAAACCCGTGCATCTTACGGGCAAGGAATACGGTATCCTTGAACTTCTGGCCCTGCGCAAAGGTACAACCCTTGCCAAGGAAACCTTCCTCAACCACCTCTACAACGGGATGGATGAGCCTGAAATCAAGATCATCGACGTCTTCATCTGCAAACTCCGCAAAAAGCTCGAGGACTCCTCGGGTGGCCTCAACTACATCGAAACGGTGTGGGGCCGCGGCTACGTTCTGCGTGATCCGGAAGCGGCAGGCGCACAAACCGAAATGCCTGCAACCAAGGCTGTCGCCAACAAGAAAAAGTAACGGATTTAGCGGGTTGTCCACCCGCTAAAACTGTCTTAAAAGGTCAGGCATGATGTTCAATCTGCCCAACAGCCTTACGCTATTCCGCATCGCCATCATCCCGCCCCTCGTAGGCCTTTTCTACATTCAGGAAGCATGGGCTATATGGTCGGCGCTGGCACTGTACATCCTCGCAGCTATCAGTGATTACTTCGATGGGTACTTCGCCCGCACCATGAACCAGATGTCCGCGTTTGGCCGCTTCCTTGACCCGATTGCCGACAAACTCTTCGTAGCCGCAACACTCGTCATGCTTGCGGGCTTCAACCGGATTGACGGTTTCTGGCTTGTTCCTGCCATCGCCATCATGATGCGGGAAATCCTGATCGCGGGCCTTCGCGAATTTTTAGGGCCTCATAAAATCATCCTGCCCGTATCCAAGCTCGCAAAATGGAAGACGACATCGCAAATGATCGCGATTGGATTCCTGATAGTCGGGCCCTACGGCGAGGTAATCCTCCCCTACACCTTGGAAATCGGCCAGTGGGGCTTGTTGATTGCCTCCATACTGACGCTCATCACAGGCTGGGACTACATGAAAACCGGCATAGAAGTCATCAGACAAATGGACACAAAACCATGAACGCGCTCTTCGCCCTCGCAAAACCCGTCCTTCACGCCATGGATGCCGAAACCGCGCACGGCATCACAATCAAGGCCCTGAAAACCGGCCTTTACCTCAAGGATTCAACGCCCGATGCCCCTGCCCTGCGCCAAACAGTTTTCGGGCTCGACTTCAAAAACCCTGTCGGTATCGCAGCTGGTTTTGATAAAAACGCCGATGTACTGGGCCCGCTTTTTGATCTCGGTTTCGGGTTTGTCGAGGCAGGCACGGTAACCCCACGTCCGCAGGCAGGCAACCCGCGCCCCCGCGTTTTCCGTGAACCCAACAGCAAATCCGTCATCAACCGCATGGGTTTCCCCGGCCTTGGCGCCGATGTCTTCGAGGAAAATCTCAAACAGCTGAAGGCCCGTAACGGCATCGTCGGCATCAACATCGGCAAAAACAAGGACACTGAAGACGCGGCAGCTGATTACCTTGCCCTTGTCACCCGCTTTGCCCCGCAGGCCGATTATCTGACCATCAACATCTCGTCGCCCAACACACCGGGCCTGCGCGATTTGCAGAAACCTGAATTTTTACTGCCCTTCATGCGCGAGGCCAAAACAAAAGCAGGCAACACGCCCTTGCTTGTCAAACTGGCCCCCGACCTTACGGAAGCGCAGATTGTCGAACTCGCGGCAACCTTGATGGACGGCGGCGTAAACGGCCTCATCCTCGGCAACACCACACTCGCCCGTCCCGATACCTTGCCCGAGGGTTTCCGCACCCAAACAGGCGGCCTCTCTGGCCCGCATGTCCGTGAAAAATCAACCGCCGTCATCAAACGTTTTTACGCCGAAACAAAAGGCAAACTGGCCATCGTAGGCGTAGGCGGCATCGGCAGTGCGCAGGATGCTTACGATAAGATCCGCGCGGGCGCCTGCTTGGTCCAGCTTTATACCGCCCTTGTGTTTGAAGGCCCCGCGCTTGTGGGTTCGGTCAAAACAGGCTTGGCCGCACTGCTCGCGCGTGACGGTTTCAAAAACATCTCGGAGGCAGTAGGCAAATAATGAATGAGATTTTCGGCACACTGGCATTGGAGCGCACCGAAGACCGCACAAAAAGCTTTTGGGCCATCATACCCGCAGATGCGCGCGATGAAGCCCCTATCCGCCTGCAAAGCGGCGATGTGCTAACAATCTTCAACACCATTGCCAGCGGCGACAAGGCTTGGGCTGGCCAGATTGATCTCGAATATAACCGCATGAAACAAACAGGCCCCACAGGCTACACGCAGCAGGCCGTACGCGGTCTTTGGGTACACGGCCTCCAGCGCAATGTTGATCCTGACACCTGGATGGAAATGTTTGAAAACAGCATGCCAGCCAAACTCGAAAAATCGGGCAAAGCCATTTACGGCGCGCTCAACCCGTTCTTTGAAACGGGCACCGAGGGCGTTATTTGGGCCATCCACCAATACGGCAAAAAAGGTTATGACGGCCTGCACATCATCGAAGCGGGCGACAAGCTCACGGTCTATAACATGGTCCTTGGAGGCATTGTCGCCTTTGAGGAAACGTTATCCTTTAAACCGGCAGTATTTTCATTCAATTACAACGCAGCCTACGCGGAAAAAGTAGAAACAACGCCGGATTTCTTCAATCTTCCCGCCTTCTGCGACTCCTTCATCGAAAACCGTCCCGCAATACTAAAGCGCCCCCATGCTACCCATCCATGACGGCCTGTCCGGTATTGCCGACCGCTATGACCATTTCATCATCGATGTCTGGGGCGTACTGCATGACGGCGTAAAGGCCTATCAGGGCGCAGCCGATGCCATGCGTTTTCTGGCCGACAAAGGCAAACAGAATTTACTGCTCTCGAATTCCCCCAATCGCTCGTCCCGTGTGGTTGAAAAGGTGATAGGCCCCATCGGCATTCCGCACGATACTTACAAACACATTTTAACATCGGGCGAGGCCGCGTGGGCCCACATGCGCACGCACCACGCAGGCCAGAAAGTATATACCTTCTGGGATGATGAAAACCCTACAGCCCTTGATAACCTTGGCGTGACGCGCGTCTATGATGTGCGCGAGGCCGATTTTATTTACGGCTCCTTGGTGCCTTATGACGCCGTAGAATTGCAGTATGCCGATGTGCTGGCCATCGCCCTCGCCCACAAAATTCCGTTTGTCTGCGGCAACCCTGACCGCGTCGTCGGTCACGGCGATAGCCTGCATCTGTGCGTCGGCACATTGGCCGAGTGGTATGAAAAAAACGGCGGCGCCGTGACATGGATAGGCAAACCCTACCGCCCCATTTACGATCAGGCATGGGAAATGCTGGGCAAACCCGATAAATCCAGAATTCTCGCCATCGGTGACTCGCTGGTAACCGATGTCGCAGGCGCATCCACCTTCGGTTGCGATGTTCTCTGGAATGTCACGGGCATCCACTGGGAGGAACTGAAATCCGACCACGCCGCAAACACCATCGATCCCGCAAAAGTGACCGTGGCCGTCAAGGGCCACGCACGCCCCACGGGCCTCCTCCACGGCTTCCGCGTATGATGCGCGTGCCCGCAATCTCGCGCCCGTTTATTACAGGCATTACTCTCTCGGTTGGGCTTGCTGCTACCGCTACGTTTGTAGCCAAAACACTCGGCGGCCCTGCCCTCCTGTATGCGCTGCTGCTTGGCATGTGTTTCAAACTCCTAGGCGACAAGGTAAAAAGCGGCGTTACGTTTTCAGGCCGTACCATCCTGCGTATTGGTGTGGCATTGCTTGGGTTCCGTATTGCGGTATCCGACTTGCTGGCACTGGGCATAGCGCCCGCGCTTCTGATTATCGCAGCTGTAACACTCACCATCCTTTTTGGCGCGGCTTTTGCCCGCGCACTGGGCCTCAAGCCCGCCTTAGGTATTCTGACAGGCGGTGCCACCGCCATTTGCGGAGCTTCCGCCGCCATGGCCATCGGCACGCTTCTCCCGCGTGACAAAATCGATGAACGCGATATCACCTTCGCGGTCGTGGCCGTCACAACGCTGTCCACCCTCTCCATGGTGCTATATCCGCCTGTCATCCACGCGCTGGGTTTAGGCGATATGGATGCCGGTTTTATCATCGGCGCAACCATCCACGACGTCGCGCAAGTCGTGGGTGCGGGCTACATGGTGTCACCCGCAGCGGGTGATCACGCAACCGTCACCAAACTATTCCGCATCGCTTTGCTTGTGCCTGTAACAACCGTACTAGCCGCCATGTTTGCAAGTGGCCGCAACGGTGCAAAAGGCCCTACCTCCACTATCCCGTGGTTCCTTATCCTGTTTGTCGTCTTTGCAGGTATCAGGTCCACCGGCATCGTACCCGATAAGCTGGTATCGCTAGCAAATGATGCCTCGCGCTGGTGCCTGTGCATCGCCATCGCAGCTGTCGGCCTCAAAACATCGGTAGGCGATATGCGCTCGCTGGGCTTCAAGGCCCTTTTGCTGGCTATTGCCGAAACGCTGTTTTTAATTACGGTTGTCGTACTCGGTATGCTTTACGACTGAGTGGCAGCAATCCAGCGGTCGCAGGCCGCCTCGATCTGGTCCAGCACGCGCTCGAATCCTTCCTCGCCGCCGTAATAAGGGTCACCCACATCAACCGCATCAAACATGCGTATTTTATGGTGGTATGCCTTGGGTGCCGCCCGCTCCAGTATCAGCTTGTGGCCGGCGTCCATACACAAAATCAGGTCAAAATCCTTAAAATCGTCATGCGTCACCTTCCGCGCCCTGAGGCCCGAAAGGTCATACCCGCGGGCCTTTGCGGCATATTGTGTACGGATGTCGGGCGGTTCGCCCACATGGTAGGCGTGCGTGCCAGCGCTATCGCAAAAATAGGGCAAGCCCAGGGCCGCCACCTTGTCGCGGAACACGCCATGCGCCGTGGGGGATCGGCATATATTCCCCGTGCAGACAAAAAGGATTTTCATGGCTATATTTGAGCCTCAAATTCCAACCGAGGCAATATGCTGAAATACTCGCTCCTGACCCTAGCTTTCCTTCTCCCCTTCTCCGCTTGGGCAGCCGACCCGGTCCATGGCCTCGCCATCCACGGCGAACCGAAATACAAGGCAGGGTTCACACACTTCGACTACGTCAACCCCGACGCGCCCAAAGGCGGCACGCTGCGCCTCTCGGCCCTCGGCACCTACGACAGCCTTAACCCCTTCATCATCAAAGGCAACCCTGCCGCCAATGTAGGCCTGATTTACAACACCCTGCTTACCGGTTCGTCCGATGAACCGTTCACCGAATACGGTGACCTTGCCGCAACCATGGAAGTACCTGACGATCGGTCTTCAGCCACCTTCAACATCCGCCCGGAAGCCAAGTGGAATGACGGCAAGGATGTGACAGCCGATGACGTGGTTTGGAGCTACGAAACGCTGAAAGCCAAAGGCGCCCCCTTCTACGGCGCCTATTATTCGGATGTCGATACCGTCACGGCCGAAACCCCCAAACGCGTAACCTTCAAATTCAAAAAAGCCGGCAACCGCGAATTGCCGTTGATTGTCGGCCAGCTGCCCGTTCTGCCCAAACACTATTGGGCCACACGCAAATTCGAGGAAACAACGCTTGAGCCGCCGCTGGGTAGCGGTGCATACAAAATCAGCGCCATCGATGCTGGCCGTTCCATGACCTTCGAACGTGTAAAGGGCTGGTGGGGCGAAAACCTGCCCGTCAACAAAGGCCGCTACAACTTCGATACCATCGTGGTTGATTACTACCGCGATACAACCGTCGCCGTGGAAGCCTTCTTTGCTGGCCGCTACGACGTCCGTCAGGAAAACGTGGCGAAAATCTGGGCCACAGGATACGACGCCCCCGCCGTAAAGGATGGACGCATCAAGAAAGAGGAAATTGAAAACAAACTCCCCGCAGGTATGCAGGGCTTTGTCATGAACACGCGCAAACCCGTATTTGCCGACCGCGCGGTCAGGCAGGCACTGCAATACGCTTTTGATTTCGAGTGGTCCAACAAAGCCATGGCCCACGGTGCCTACAAACGCACCGCCAGCTACTTCGAAAATTCCGAATACGCGGCCAAAGGCCTGCCACAAGGCCGCGAGCTGGAAATCCTGAACGAATTCAAATCCGAACTGCCGGCCGAAGTGTTTACACAGGAATACAAAAACCCTGCTACCGACGGCTCGGGCAACGCGCGTGATAACCTCCGCCGCGCCATGCAAATCCTCGATGAAGCGGGCTACACCATCGGCACCGATGGCGTGCGCACCAAAAACGGTGTCCGTCTATCCTTTGAAATCGTCGATAACCAGCCGGAATTCGAACGCTGGGTCCTGCCCTTCATCCGCAACCTCAAACGTATCGGCATCGATGCCAATTTCCGTGTGGTCGACGACTCCCAGTACGTCGCCCGCATGAACGACTTCGATTTCGATATGACCGTATCGGGCTTTGGCCAGTCATTAAGCCCGGGTAACGAGCAGCGTGAATTCTGGGGCTCCGATAAAGCCGATGCCAAAGGCTCGCGCAACATCATCGGTATCAAAAACCCTGTCGTCGACAAACTATGCGAAAAAATTGCGAACGCCGCCTCGCAGGAAGAACTGGTCGCAACCACCAAGGCGCTCGACCGTGTACTCCTCTGGAATTATTTTGTAATTCCGCAGTGGCACACCAACGTCTGGAAGGTCGCCTACTGGGCCAAATTCCAGCGCCCTGCCAATCAGGCGCCTTATGGCCTTGGCATAACCGACACATGGTGGGCAGGGAAATAGCCCCACCCCCAAAAAGCCCTATGGCCTTCCATAAAATCGCTTTAGACTGTTGCAATTGATTTGCAGTCGAAAGGTTAAATAAATGGCCATAGCTATCGTTATTCCTGCCCGTTACGGATCCACACGCTTCCCCGGCAAGCCGCTTGCCCTGCTGGGTGACAAACCCATGATCCAGCACGTCCATGAAAAGGCTGTCGCCGCCGTAGACGGTGACCCCGATGTGCGCATTGTTGTCGCAACCGATGACGCGCGCATCGAAACCTTCTGCCAGAAAAACGGCATGGAAGTGATAATGACACCGGCAACCTGCCGTACAGGTTCCGACCGCGTCATCGAAGCCGCCGACAAAATGGGCCTGATGGCCGAAGATATCGTCATCAACCTGCAAGGCGATGTCCCGCTGATGCCCGTTGAAATCATCAGGAACGTGCTGGAAGAGTTCTGGAACCAGCCCGCAACCAAAGTGGCAACCCCCGTCAAACGCCTGCGCTGGTCCGAACTGGATGCATTGCGCGAAGCAAAAAAGACAACCCCGTTTTCAGGCACCACCGTGACCATGAGCACGCAAAACCGCGCGCTCTGGTTCTCTAAAAACATCATCCCCGCAATCCGCAACGAGGAAAAACTCCGCGCGGAAGGCCCCTTCTCGCCCGTGTACCAGCACATTGGCCTCTACGGCTATCAGGTTTCCATCCTCGAGCGTTTTACAAACATGTCCCCCGGCACCTACGAGGAACTGGAAGGTCTGGAACAACTCCGCTTCATCGAAAACTTCATCGCCGTCCAGTGCCTTGAAGTCCACCCCGATCTCGAAATCCATAGCGGCATCGATAGCCCCGAGGATCTGGAACGCGCACAAAAAGCCCTCAAATCCGCATGACCGTAAAACTCCTCATCGCCCGCCACGGCAATACCTTTGCCCCGAACGAAACGCCGCGCCGTATCGGCGCAAAAACCGACCTGCAATTGGTTGAAAGTGGCGTGGAGCAGGCAAAAAAGCTGGGCGAGTGGCTGAAGGCAAACAACCTTCTGCCCGATATTGTGTACACATCGCGCCTCAAGCGCACCATTGAAACAGCCGAGAACGCGCTGGCTTCAGCCGGCATCCGCCGCGCTTTGCATCAGTCGGACCTGTTCGATGAAATCGACCACGGCCCCGATGAAAACAGGCCCGAGCCCGAAGTCGCGGCCCGCATCGGCGCCGATGCCTACAACAAATGGGAACACGAAAGCGTGATGCCCAAGGAATGGGCCCCCCAGCCCGATGTCCTGCGCCGCCGCTGGTTTGATTTCGCAAAGCACTGCGAACAGGCCTACGATAACAAGACTGTCCTCATCGTGACATCCAACGGCGTGGCGCGTTTTGCCCCCCTGCTGGCCAACAACGCCGATGACATGTGCAAAGGCAACAAACGCAAGATGGGCACGGGCGCCCTATCCATTTTTGAAGGATCAGGCGGCCTCTGGATGATCAGCCACTGGAACGTAAAACCCTGAATTTACATCCTCGCGATAATGTGGCTTATTTGGTTACGTAAACCAAAGGATGTACACATGCCCGCTAAGCTGACAGCCGAAGATACATTGCATCAAAAATTCAATGCCAATGGCCGCAAGTTTGAACTTGTAGGGCCTGATGGTGCCGTTGACGGCTATTTCGTTGTTGATGCGCTGGCGCGCGGCCTCGTGTTCGACAACCAGCAAGCCGCAAAGGAACTTGCAGCAGCCATGATGCAGGTAAATGCCGCCATGACGTATCTGGAATGCGAGCCTAACCATCCGTACAACAGGTCATTCCTGAATGGCTTTATAAATGCCATGCGCGCCGTTGATAAATTGGCGGCAGATGCAGGCATAAAATCAGTCACGCTGCCGCATTCGTTTGGCTTCTTTAACAGTCCTCACGGCAAGGCCATACGCAAGCACGTTGCCCAATTCGGTATTGAAAAGAGCTTCAGGCTCCCCTCTGGCACAATCGTCAGCTTCCGTGACAAACCCTACAGCCTTGACCTCTCGCGGTTTGGCAAAATCAACTGGGATGCAGGCCTCCTCATCAAGATAAACCCCGATGAGTACCGCACGGATGTAAAACCAAGCCAACTCCTCAGCCCCAACAGTCGCGGCATGGCCTCTGCCACAGATCGCGCCAAAAGCGCATGGGATATAGGCACACAACCCGATTTTGTGGCGCCACGCCAATTATCGCTTGGCCTCGATAACCCGAATAAAAAAGCACAATCAGGCTCCACGCTGGAAGATATCCGGCAAAGAGCGGAAAAAGACAGGGCGGATTTTGGCTTCCTTATTAGCGGCCTTGCCCCTGCTTAAACCGTCTTCCCCGACCAAGGCGATTGCTTTAGATTAACGGAATGTCACTGCCCGCCTACATTCTGCGCCGCCTGCTGCTGATTATCCCGACGCTGCTCGGGATCATGCTGCTCAACTTCCTTATCGTGCAGGCAGCCCCTGGCGGCCCCGTTGAACAAATGATCGCCAAGGTACAAGGGCTTTCAACCGATGCCACATCGCGTTTTTCAGGTGGCGGTGGCGATATGGCACAGCAGTCCACCAAACCACAGGAAACCCAAACGGCAACGGGTGCTGGCAGCAAGTACCGCGGCGCGCAGGGGCTGGACCCCGAGTTTATCGCTGAACTCGAAAAGCAATTCGGCTTCGATAAACCGCTGCACGAACGCTTCTGGATGATGCTTAAAAACTACGCCCGCTTCGACTTCGGCGAAAGCTATTACCGCGACACACCGGTGCTTGATCTGGTTCTCGAAAAAATGCCCGTGTCCATCACGCTGGGGCTCTGGTCCACGCTGCTTATATACCTCATCTCCATCCCGCTTGGCATCCGCAAGGCCGTACGCGATGGTTCACCTTTCGATGTCTGGTCATCCGCCGTCATCTTCATCGGCTATGCCGTACCGTCCTTCCTGTTTGCCATCATGCTCATCATCCTGTTTGCAGGCGGGCGTTATCTCGATTTGTTTCCTTTGCGCGGTCTTGTATCCGATGGCTGGGATGCCTTCCCGTGGTGGAAGCAGGCGCTTGATTACGCATGGCACATAACCCTCCCCGTCACCGCCCTTGTCATCAGCGGTTTTGCCGGCCTTACCATGATGACCAAAAACTCGTTCATTGATGAACTGGGCAAACAGTATGTACTCACGGCCCGCGCCAAAGGCCTGCCCGAAGGCCGCGTGCTTTACGGCCACGTTTTCCGCAACGCGATGCTGATTGTCATTGCGGGGTTCCCCGGCGCTTTCATGTCCATCTTCTTTACGGGCTCCCTGCTCATCGAGGTTATTTTCAGCCTCGATGGCTTGGGCCTTCTGGGTTTTGAATCCACCATCAACCGCGATTATCCCGTGATGTTCGGGACGCTGTACCTCTTCACGCTCATGGGCCTCGTCCTCAAAATCGTATCCGATATCACGTACGTGATGGTTGACCCGCGCATCGATTTCAACGCAAGGGCCATGGCATGACGCTCTCGCCCATCACCGCCCGCCGCCTGCAGCAATTCCGCGCCAACAAGCGCGGCTTCTACTCGCTGTGGGTTTTCCTGCTCCTCTTTTTTATCAGCCTCGGCGCCGAATTCATCGCCAACGATAAACCCATCCTCCTCAAATATGACGGGCACTACAAAATGCCTGTCTTCCAGATGGTCACCGAGAAGGAATTGGGCGGCGACTTTGATACCGAAGCCGATTACCGCGATAGCTACGTGCAGGAATTGGTGCAAAAAAAGAACGGCTGGATGGTCTGGCCCCTCATCCGCTACAGCTACGGCACCATCAACTTCGATAACCCCAAACCCGCCCCCAGCGCGCCCGACCGCGAAAACTGGCTGGGCACCGATGACCAGGG
This sequence comes from Alphaproteobacteria bacterium, assembly GCA_018969935.1. Lineage (GTDB taxonomy): Bacteria > Pseudomonadota > Alphaproteobacteria > Micavibrionales > UBA1664 > UBA6145. The sequence continues at coordinate 13,177 of JAGWXJ010000007.1, forward strand.
CCGCGATGTTCTCGCCCGTCTGATATACGGCTTCCGCATCTCCATCCTCTTTGGCCTTGCGCTTACGCTTGTTTCATCCGTCATCGGCGTCATGGCCGGCGGGGTACAGGGTTATTTTGGCGGTCGCACCGATTTGTTTATGCAGCGCTTCATCGAAATCTGGTCGGGCCTGCCCGTGCTGTTCATACTCATCATCATGGCATCCATCATCACGCCGGGGTTCTGGAGCCTGCTTGCCATCATGCTCCTGTTTTCATGGACAACGCTTGTGGATGTCGTGCGCGCCGAATTCCTGCGCGCCCGCAACTTCGATTACGTTCGCGCCGCCCGCGCCCTTGGCGTTTCCAACACCACCATCATGTGGCGCCATGTATTGCCCAACGCCATGGTGGCAACACTCACCTTCATGCCGTTTGTTCTTACCGGCTCTATCACTGTTCTTACCTCGCTCGATTTTCTCGGGTTTGGGCTCCCGCCCGGCTCGGCCAGCTTGGGCGAGTTGTTGCAGCAAGGTAAAAACAACCTGCAGGCACCATGGCTTGGGCTTACGGCATTCCTGTCCATCGCGGTCATGCTCACGCTCCTCACTTTCGTGGGTGAAGCCGTGCGCGATGCCTTCGACCCGCTCAAAACCGCCCTTTAAGCTACTATGCTGCAACGCATGATGATTTTCATAAGAAAGCTGTATACGTTCCCGAAACTAAAATTTTGGGAAATAAATGCAGGCGCAAAACACCATTACTGAAAAGCCTCATGGCCTCCGTCACGAATTCGGGGCGCTGCGCCATGCATCAAGTGCAGTCATTGATCTCCATGAAGACACAACGACTGTCAAAATCACGATCCATGGCAAAGACACGACGATAGACATTATCGCGCTTCAAACCTGCATTGAATCCAACACAGACACCGGCGGTATCGCCGAACAAATATACGCAGCCTTTGTGCTCGCCGTTTCAGGTCGCGCACGGCAAATGCCAAATACCACCCTTACCCCTGAAGGCAATGTCGCCATCAGCCTTGGTAACAGCGTCTACACAGGCGCAAGCAGATTAACAGCCCACTAACCTTAAGAAAGCGAGTTTTTAACATGGCCACAAAATCCAAATACCCAGCCGTTGCAGCCCTTGACTGGTACGAAGCCAACGTAAAAGGCGCAACCGCCGTAAACCTGGATGTCGGCACACCCGGCAAAGTCGAAGTCACATTCGAAACCCCAAAGGGTAATGTTGTTGCCCTTCTGTCTGATGTTCGCGCAAACCGCGAACTCATCGGCAAAGCTTTTGGCCGCGAAGTTTACCCAAAAGAGCTGGTTGCAGCTATCGATAGGCACGGCGATATCGTAAGAGCCATCTGCTCGGATTCCGATGCCACGACGACCCACGCAAAAAAATTCCGTCACGTAATTTCGTAAGATTAACATTATCAATCACTTAGAAAGCTGGCTTTAAACGCCAGCTTTTTTTGTTAAACTGCCTGCATGACAAAACGCAATTCCATCCCCCCCATGAAAGAAGAGTTTGCAGCCTACAGGCGCGAACTGCACCAAAACCCCGGCCTCATGTACGAGGAACATTTCTCGAAGGAAATGGTAGAAAAAAAACTCTCGGAATGGGGCATCCCCTTCCGCGCGGGCCTTGGCAAAACAGGCATCGTCGCCATCATCGAGGGGCAGAAAAACACCTCGGGCAAAACAATCGGCATCAGGGCCGATATGGATGCGCTACCTATCGAGGAAGCATCAAACCAGCCTTGGGCCTCCAAAACCAAAGGCCTCATGCACGCATGCGGGCACGATGGCCACACGGCTACCCTGCTGGGCGTTGCAAAATACCTCAAGGAAACGCGCAATTTTAATGGCCGCGCCATCCTCATCTTCCAACCTGCTGAAGAAGGGGGCAGAGGCGCCTTCGCCATGATGAAAGACGGCCTCTTTGAAGGCGATCTCAAGTGCGATGCCGTGTACGCCTACCACAACTGGCCATACCAGCCCATTGGCACCGCAGGCATCCGTAGCGGTGCCATCATGGCCTCCGTCGATAACTTCGACATCGCAATAACAGGGCGCAGCGGCCACGCCGCCTACCCGCACAATTGCATTGACCCCGTGATGATCGGCGCATCGCTTGTCACACAATTGCAATCCATCGTGGCGCGCAATGTACCCCCGCAGGAATGCGCCGTACTATCCGTCACAAATTTCAATGCCGGCACAGGCGCCTATAACATCATCCCCGATACCGCAAAAATAACGGGCACCGTGCGCACACTTTCACCCGCCACGCGTGATTTGGTAGAAGCCCGCATGAAAACCATCTGCGAGGAAGTGGGCAAAACGCACAACGCCAAAATCGATTTCCACTACGACCGCGAAATCGACCCCACGATCAATGATGCGCGTCACACCGACATCATTGCCGATGCAGCCGCGCGCGTGCTGGGCAACGAAAATGTCTACCGCGATATCGAACCCAGCATGGGCGGTGAGGATTTTGGCGGCATGCTGGCAAAAGTACCGGGCGCCTATATCCGTATCGGCCAAGGCGTGCCGGGCAAGGATAGCCCGCACAACCGCGGCCTCCACAACAGCGGATTTGACTTCAACGATGACATCCTGCCCATCGCCATCGACGTATTCGTGGAAGTCATCGAGAGCCAGCTACCCCTCGAATAGCCGCCATTTCCCATCCTAACCCTTTCAAATATTTGCATTATGTAAATATTATGGGTATAAAGATGGCATGGCACGCAGGCCCCTCACCCAGCAGGAAAAAGACGCACGCAAGGTTGCGAAGGCAAATGCACGCCAGAAAATCAAAGACCGCGAATGGCTGATTGAGGCATTCGCAAACGCAACCATCTTCAATGCCAACATCGATTTTCAGACAAAATGGTTTGGCCGCGACCAGTTGGTCGCAAACGTACAAACCGCAAATGACCTTGCAAACGCCATGCGCGCAGGCCAGCTACCTATTATCTGGGTGCTGCATTTACCTGATGACGATGGCCCGATGCGCCGCACGGTAGCCAACGCCCCGCGTGAAACTGTTGTCGCTGGCATCACCATGGTGGACGGCGATATCGTCCTCATCAAAAATGCAGGCAACTACGCCGACTTGTTCGAAGACCAGAAGGCACAGCAATTCAAAGGCGTTGTCCTCACCGGCGGGCAGGCAAGAGCATGCCTCAATCAGGTCATCATGAATTCACTGGGCGGTAAAAAATCCGGCTTGCGCGCAATCGTGGCACTGGATGCCACCGACCTTACATCCACCCTTACGGATGCCCGTGCAGCAGGCACCCCTGAAGCTTTGCAACAGGCCTTCCAAAAAATGCATGACGATATCCCTGACAATTGGAGCCAGCACCACATCTTCATGTCGGCCGAGGAAATAACGCAATGTCTGGCCGAAGGCTTGCGCCGCAGGGCCGCCCGCTTGGCTGGCCCCCAACAACCTTAGAATTTATTTGACAAAAAGTCGCACTGTACTGCTTAATGAACACATGACGTTCGCGCCAACCCTCTACTCTATCTCCGAAGCACAAAAAGCTTCGCGACGACGTACGCGCTGATCACCGTGGAACGGGTGACCTCAGCTTAAATTCGGGACTTGGCCTAAACAATCAATCTTCTCCGTAAAGCGCTGAAAATACTTGGCTCTGTGGTGATTCTTACACTCCGCACAGCACGTTTTTTTAACTTTTTTACGATAGAGATAGATTGATGGACCAACACCACCAAGAAGTGGCGACTGAGCCCAATACAAAACCAAACAGCAAGCGCGATTTCAATCAGCGCTGTAAGCCCATTTCCGTAGTGGTAATGGATCATAGAACCGACAGAAAAACATTGGCACAGTTGATGTGGCTTCACCGTAAGGTATACAAGGCTTCGAACGGTAAGTTGAAACTGCGTAAACCGAAAAGCGTTCTGCAACATCTTCAAGCAGGCCACAAGATTGTTGCTGCAAATTCCGTTGATTCTCAAATAATTGGCTTTGCGCTTCTTGCTTTCCCAGAAAAACCGGGGGCTACAAATATCGATGAATATCGCTACGATTGGGTCGGCCCCAAGGAAGATTGCATGGCTATACAGACTGTCTGCGTTGACCCATTCCATCAGGGTTGCGGCGTTACAAAGTTGCTATTCGAAAAAGCCAACGAAGTGGCAAAAACTCCGGAAATCGGCAGAAAGGCGAGGCGCTTTCTTTTGGCAAAAATAAGCGAAGATAATTCCGAAAGTAGGGGCGCTTTTGCTTCCAAAGAGTTTATAGAGAGCACCCCAGATTATGTCGGTAACGACACTTACCGTTCTGTATTTGTAAAACGTGAAGTTTGGTCAACCCCAGTAGAAATCGAGGCTGCTAGAAAAAAGCAGAAAATTGGCTCTGGCAAGCCAGCTTACCCACCTTGCTAGGCAAGGTAACTGGGATATAGTAGGTGGATGCTTAAAGCCGCCCCTATCCTGACCATCAACAACCTTGACGTCACTTTCCGCACAGGCAAGGACCGCAGCTTTCAGGCTGTCAAAGGCGCATCCCTCGAATTGCACAAGGGTGAAACACTGGCACTGGTGGGGGAATCCGGCTCAGGCAAATCCGTAACCGCCATGTCGGTCATGCAACTGCTGCCCAAAAACGCCACGCAGTACGGCCAGCAATCCGCAATTACATTTGAAGGCCAGAACCTGCTGGGCGCAGGCGATGTTGTCATGCAGACAGTCCGCGGCCGCCGCATCGGCATGATTTTTCAGGAGCCGATGACGGCCCTCAACCCGCTCCACACCATCGAAAAACAGATATCTGAAATGCTGCGCCTTCCGGCCGCACAATCCCGCGCGCGCGTCCTCGAACTACTGGAACTTGTGGGCCTACAAAAGCTCACGACACGCCTCGGCGCCTACCCGCATGAACTCTCGGGCGGCCAGCGCCAGCGCGTGATGATTGCCATGGCCCTCGCCAACAACCCCGATATTTTGATAGCCGATGAACCGACAACCGCGCTGGATGTCACCGTACAGGCGCAGATACTGGAACTGATGCAGGAATTGCAGGAAAAACTTGGCATGGCCATCCTGCTCATCACCCATGACCTCACAATCGTGCGCAAAATGTCCACGCATGTTGCCGTCATGCAAAAAGGCGAGATTGTCGAACAAGGCAAAACGGATGACGTATTCGCATCCCCACAGCATGCCTATACCAAACGCCTGCTCGCAGCCCAACCCAAAGGCAGCCCCGCCCCCGTGCCTGAAGGCGCCAAAACAATCATGGAAGCTGCGGACATCAAGGTCCACTTCCCCATCCGCAAAGGCTTCTTTGGCCGCGTGGCCGACTATGTGCGCGCAGTGGATGGCGTATCGCTGAAAATCCGTGCAGGGGAAACTCTGGGCGTTGTCGGTGAATCAGGCTCGGGCAAATCCACACTGGGCTTTGCGCTCCTGCGCTTGCTTGCATCCCAAGGCACCATCAAGCTTGATGGCAAAAACATCGAAAACCTCTCGGGCCAGCCCTTGCGTGACTTGCGCGCCGACATGCAAATCGTGTTTCAGGATCCTTTTAGCTCCCTCTCCCCGCGCATGTCCGCCGCCGAAATTATTGGCGAGGGCTTAAAAATCCACCGCCCCAACATCAGCGATGCCGAACGCGAAAACATCGTCATCACCGCCATGAAGGACGTACAACTGGACCCCGAAACGCGCCACCGCTACCCGCATGAATTTTCGGGCGGTCAGCGCCAGCGCATCGCAATCGCCCGTGCGCTAGTGCTTGAACCTAAATTCCTCGTCCTCGATGAACCCACATCCGCACTCGATATGTCCGTACAGGCCGAGGTGGTGGAACTCCTACGCGAACTGCAAAAACGCCGCAACCTTGCCTACATGTTCATCTCGCATGATTTGCGGGTGGTAAAGGCACTGGCCCACCACGTCATCGTCCTCAAGGACGGCAAGGTGGTGGAGGAAGGCGAAGCCGCAAAGCTGTTCGCAGCGCCTGAAACGGCATATACCAAAGCCCTCATGGCCGCCGCCTTCGAAATCACGGCCAAAGCCGCCTAAAATTGACTATTTTTCAGAATGTCTATATTCCTCCCACAAAACTGGAGGAATATCATGAGCAAAATTGGTTACGCTGCAGGGCTTTTCCTGCCTTCTTATCTCACACGCGGCTTCCGCAAAAAGGCGGCAAAACCCCGCATCAACTCCGTTGCTGAATTTCAGACCCTTGAATCCCTGCGCCCCGTGGAAGCTTTTTACGGCGAGCCTGTTTTCAACGGCAACCTCAACATCGTTGTAGCCCCCGTTGTTGGCGGAAAACCTAACGAACAGAAAACCGAAGCCGAAATTGCCGGTGTTTACGTGCGCTACGCCAAAGTGATGGGCGATGTGCTGGATGACCTGCAAAAAGGCCATACCATCCCCTTCGTACCCACCCTGCAAATGGACCTGACGGTTTATCGCGCCCTGCACACCACGCTGTGCCGCATTCAGGCCGTAAAACAGCTGCATAACATCCCGCTGGATACACCTGTCATCAGCCAGCAGGACGTTGATGCAGCCAAAGCCCAAATAGAGGCAAAACGTATTTGGCAGCAACCGGCAGCCCCCGCCGCCTGATTTTGCTTGCCATCAGCCTGAAAAGGCTGCATAAAGCGCCATTCACGAATTCTAGCACCTTCGGAAGGAGGGATTTGTTTGGTTCAAGTTTCAGTCCGCGATAACAACGTCGAGCAGGCGTTGCGCGCTCTTAAAAAGAAACTCCAGCGCGAAGGCGTCTTCCGCGAGATGAAAATTCGTAAACACTACGAAAAGCCGTCCGAGAAGAAAAAGCGCGAGGCCTCCGAGGCCGTCCGCCGCTGGCGCAAGATGGAACGCAAAAAGCGTGACAGATAATTGAAGTTTAAGACAGACAACTAAAACCGCCCTTCAGGGCGGTTTTTTTTGTACTAACCCTTCACCCACGGGTTGATGGTCTGAAGGTGGGGCACGTTCACAACCTCGCGCGTCACAAGCGTAAGGCCCTGCTTTAGCGCAAAGGCAACCTGCAAACCCGTAATGGCAGGCACATCCTTGGCGACCTTGCCCGCAACCGAACCCCAGAAAGCGGCAACCTCGGGCGTCAGCGTCAGTATCTTGCCGCGAAACCAGCTTTGCATGTCGGTGAGGATCCAGCGCATGAGGGCCGTGCGGCGGTCAGGGTCGCTGACCTGTTCAAGCGCGGCCATAAGCTCGCCAATCGTGAGTGCGGACACATAAAACTTTTCCTGGTCCACGCTCTCCATCCACTCCATCACGGCCATGGCAGGGCGCGCGCGCAGCGTTTCAAGCAATACGGATGTATCAAGCAGATAACCGTTGCTCATAGGTCAAACTCCCGCGACGTACCGCTGCGTTCAACCTCAAGGTCCATATTGGCAAGTGGCGATGATTTCATGAGCATCAGCAGCGACGGGCGCTGTTGCTGCAATGCCTCGTAATCCTTGATGGTCATGACGACCACCTCGGGCTTGCCACGCACGGTCACGACGTGCGGCCCTTTGGATTTAACAAGTCGTACGAATTCCGAGAATTTCGCTTTCGCGTCCTGCAAACTCCAGCTTTCCATGGCACCCCCGCTGACCAGTTAAGTAGTCAGTACTTATACAGGCGCACACATGGCCGTCAACCACCGCACGATATTCGGCGGTAAAAGCGGCTGCAGGGTTGCCAGTACGCGGGCATGGTAGGCGTTCAGCCAGTCTTTTTCATCATCGCGCATCAAGCTCAGGTCCAAAGCGCGCTTATCAAAAGGCGCCAGCGTCACGGCATCGAGGCGCAAATACCCTTGGGTATGAGGCACAACCAGATACAGGTTTTCAAGCCGTATCCCGAACTTGCTTTCAAGGTACACACCCGGCTCGACCGACATCAGGATACCAACCTTCAAAGGCTCCGCCGCGCGCAAGACTTTGGGCGAGAAGTTGCAAGGCCCCTCATGCACATTCAGGCAATACCCAACGCCGTGCCCCGTGCCGTGGCCGTAATCATATCCGCCTTCCCACAACGGCGCGCGCGCAAGCGCATCCAGCTGCCCGCCCGATGTACCTTCGGGGAATACGGCGCGCGCAAGCGCGATATGCCCGCGCATCACAGCCGTAAACGCGCGTTTCATGTCAGGTGAAGGTACGCCTATGGCCAGCGTGCGCGTTACATCCGTCGTGCCGTCAAGGTATTGCCCGCCTGAATCAATCAGCAGCAACCCGTCACCTTCCACGGTCTTTATTTTTTCATCGGGGATCTGCCCGTGGATGAACGCCCCGTTTTCATTAAAGCCCACAATAGGCGGGAAACTGTGCGTAAAACAGGTGGGATCCTCGGCCCTGATATCCAGCACAAGCTTTTCTATCTCGCGCTCCGTCAAACCTTTGCGCGTATCAATCGCGTGCAGCAATTTCACAAGCGCAACACCGTCACGCACATGGCTCTCGCGTATGCCTGCCTGTTCCACATCGTTTTTGCAGGCCTTGGGCCATGTTACAGGGTCCATCGCGTGGCGCACGTTTGCGCCCTGCGCTTCAAGCGTATTCCTGAACCATGCGGGTGAATTGTAATCGTCAATCTGCCAGTTCTTGCAATTGGCGCTTATGGCCTTCAAACCCGCTTCAACCTCGGCAAGGCCGCGCACACTCACACGGTTTCCAAACGCAGCAAGGATGGCGGGCGCACCGCAATCAACATCCGTATAAAGCGTCACATGCCCGGCTTTCACATCCACCAGTGCATACCCGTGTACAACAGGCGCCACCGGCAATTCAGGCACACGCAAATTCAAAAGCCACGAAACACTATCAGGCCGTGTGATTGCAATCGCATCATCGCTAACACCCGCGCATAACGCGTCAATTTTTTCACCAACGCCACGCCCCGCGTATTTGATTTCATGAGCAATCGCCTTCGTTTGGGGCAACCCCTTGTCACCCCATGCAACATCAACGGGGTTTTGTGTGCAGGCTTTTAGCTTGAGGCCGGCGCGGGCAAACGCATCAAGCTCGGCCTTGGTGTGCAAAAAAGGGTCATACCCCAGCGTGGCCCCTGCCCCGAGCCATGCATCAGGCTTTTGTTTTTCCTCATCCACAATCTCGTACAGCGCGGCATCAATCTGGGTCCGTGCAGAAAGCGCATAACGGCTATCCACAAACACGGCAGCCCTGTCGGCACAAACAATCGCCGAACCGGCAGATCCACAAAAACCCGTCAACCACTTCAGGCGTTCCGATCCGTCGGCGGCGCGGTTACGGCTCTGGAAGGCATCGGCATAAGGCACGATAAAAGCCTCAAGCCCCTGCAATTTCATCGAGGCCCTGACTGCTTTTAACCGTTGCTCTGGTGTTTTATTCGTCATTTTGCGAATATCTCTTAGGGAATCACGAATCCATGAAAAAACTGAACGCTAACACTGTGGGCCATATCGTTGTTTTTGGCAACGAGAAGGGCGGCTGCGGCAAATCAACCGCCGCCATGCATGCCACGGTTGCGCTCATGCGCCTTGGGTACAAGGTAGGCACGATTGACCTCGATGCAAGGCAGGGCACATTTACCCGCTACCTCGCCAACCGCTTCCAGACGGTGATGCGCGAACACAAAAATATCCCGACCCCCGTCCACATGCCCATCCGCCGCTCCGAGGCCGCAACCTTGAAGGAAAAGATGGACGAGGAATCAGCCTTCTTCTTCATGGCATTGGAAGAACAAACCCGCGACAACGATTTTGTCGTCATCGACACACCGGGCGCCGATAGCCACCTCAACCGCCTTGCCCACCGCTTTGCCGATACGCTGGTAACGCCGGTAAATGACTCCATGGTGGATCTGGATTTGATTGCCGATATAGACCCCGCAACGATGGATGTGCGCGGCCCCTCCACCTACGCCAAGGCCGTCATGGCCGTGCGCGAAGCCCGCAAAAAAGAACTGGGTTTAGGCCTCCGCTGGGTTGTCATGCGCAACCGCATCAACCCCACAAACCTGAAAAGCAAACGTGACATCGAGGCAATGTTGCAGGATTTAAGCACCCGCTTCGGCTTCACCTACATCCCCGGCTTTTCCGAACGCATCATCTTCCGCGACATGTTTTTAAAAGGCCTGACATTGCTGGATTTGGAGGGCGCTGAAACAGGCAAAGGCTTATCCGCCTCGCAACTCGCCGCCCGTCAGGAAGTCCGATACCTCACGCACGCAATCGTGCCCGAGGAAATGCGCATCGCCCTCATGCGCCGCAAAAAAGCATCCAACGCCGCATAAATAAAATCAGGATAGCGCGCTCGGCCCGCACAATGTGCGTAAAGGTTCGTGCTTGTAAAGCCGCTCGAGGCCAAGGTCTTTGATGGTAGCAGGCACGCGTGGCTGGTCCACCTGCCTGATGGGCTGGTCATTCAACGATGGCCCGCCATGCGATTGGGGCTTGAGCAAGCCAAGCCCATCAATCTCGTAACCTCGGCTTTTGTGGTACTCGATACCCACTTCCTGCATCTGGCCCTTATGGCCATGGTACGCACGCACCATCACCCTGTTGGCGCGGCCCCAATGCGTTTCGCTATGGACGATGGCAAGCATGCTGCCGTCATCCAGTTCATAAACAGCGGCGCCATTGTGGCTTGTGGCAGGGCCCGCAACATCGGGTATTTCCATCATCTTGATTTTACCCTCGTGCAACTGCGCATTCAAAAACGCAACATCCTCGGGGGTAAGCTCTCGTATGTTTTCAGGCTTTTCGGATGGGCAGGACAATTCCATCTTGTCGGTATTCTTGTCGATATCCAGTTCGGCTGGCCGGTCACCTGCCTCCCTGAAACCTTGGCGCAATTGCCTCATCTCGCCATTGGTATACCCACTTGAAGGGCTGCCCTCCTTCAGCAATTCAAAACAGGCTCTGACGCCCTCAACCGTTTTGGAAGGGCAAAGATAATACGAACCTATGGCAAGTGGGTTCGGATCCTTGAAAGCCTTGAACTTCAGCAAAATACCTTTGCTCGTATAAAAGCCGGTTTCGATTTCAACATCATCGGCAAGCTGCAACTCGGTGTATTCACCCGTGCGCGGCTCGGGCGGTTGTGCGGCAGCAGGGTCCGCAACCATAAGCCTGATGGCGGCAAGCGCCACACCAAGGTTCAGTAGTACTTTCATGCTTATCCCCGCCAAGTCATTGTTAAACACCAAAAATATACCCTAAAACCCTGAAGAAACCGTGAACGCGCATACGGTCCAAAAATCACAAAGTTCCTTGATTTTTCAGGGATTTAAAGGCACCCTCCTGAACGTATGAAAAAACCCGATCTCAAACGCCCTATCCGCAAAGCTGTATTCCCCGTGGCTGGCCTCGGCACCCGCTTTTTGCCGGCTACCAAGGTTTTGCCGAAGGAGATGCTACCGTTAGTCGACCGCCCGCTCATCCAAAGGGCCGTCGAGGAAGCGCGCGAAGCCGGCATCAACGAATTCATTTTTGTATCGGGCCGCGGCAAATCCCTGATTGCCGAACATTTCGAATACCAGCCCGAGCTGGTGATCGCCCTCAAGGAAAAAAACAAAACCGACCTGCTGGAAAAAGTCCGCGCATCCAACCTTGAATCCGGCATCTTTTCAACAGTCCTTCAACAAAACCCCAAGGGCCTTGGCCATGCCATCTGGTGCGCCAGCAAAATTCTGGGCAATGAGCCGTTTGCGTTGCTGCTGCCCGATGTAATGGTGCTATCTGAAGGCAAGGGCTGCACCGCCCAGATGATTGACGTCTACAACAAAACGGGCGGCAACATCATCGCAAGCGCCCACGTCGCAAAACAGGACGTAAAAAAATACGGCATCCTCGATGTAAAGGACCCCAAATCCAGAACCAGTGCCATCAAGGGCATGGTCGAAAAACCTGAACCTGCAAAGGCCCCCTCCACCCTTTCCATCATCGGCCGCTACATTTTGCAGCCCGAAATTTTCACAATCCTTGAAAAACAAAAAGCAGGCTCTGGCGGTGAAATCCAGCTTACCGATGCCATGCAGACACTGCTCAAAACCCAGCCTTTTACATCAATGGAACTGCGCGACCCCTATTTCGATTGCGGGCACCACACGGGCTTCATCGAAGCCAACATCGCCTTCGCCCTCAAAGACCCCGTCTTCGGCGCTCAAATGAAAAAAATTCTCTCCAGATACGCGAAAGGATAACCCATGTCCGATATCAAAGTCCCCGTCCGTGTGCTTGAACTGCTGTGTTCCCGCGTTTGCCACGATGTCGTATCGCCTGTCGCCGCCATCTCCAATGGCGTCGAACTGCTGACCGAGATGGGCGCCGATGGCCTTCAGGATTCCGTGGGCCTGCTTACCCATGCGGCCCGTCAGGCATCGGTACGCCTTCAAATGTTCCGCCTCTCGTACGGTGCAGGCGGCTCCGAAGCGCTGATAACCGGCAAAATGATTTACGAGGCATTCAACAACTACATTGAATCCGACAAGGTTAAGCTGGAATGGGACCTGATGAACGCCACGCCGGACGAGGATCTGAACCCCGGCTTCTTCAAGGTACTCGTCAACGCCATGCTGTTCGCGCGTGAAACGCTTATCCGCGGCGGCGTCGTGCGCGTCACAAAGGACGGCCATAAAATGTTCGTGGAAGCCGTGGCCGATAACGTAACCGTGCGCGAAGGCATGGCCGAGGCCCTGCGCGGTGAACTTGCGGTCAATGACCTCACGCCAAAAACAATTCACCCTTACGTCACTTATATGTTTGCCAAGCATTTCGACTTCCCGCTGGAATGCGAAGTTGGCGAAAACACCCTCAAAATCACGATATCCTATACGCCGGTTATCAAAGAACACGTGGAAATGGCCGTATGAGCTCCGATAAAAAATCAGTCTATAAACCGAAACCCATCAGCGGCTTCCCCGAGTGGCTGCCCGAATTCCGCGCCGTCGAACAAAAATGGATGGACCACCTGCGCCGTGTGTTCGAAAGCTACGGCTACTGCTCCATCGAAACCCCAGCCGTCGAGGAACTTGAAGTCCTGCAAGCCAAAGGCGAGGTCGATAAGGAAATATACGTCCTCAACCGCGTCCACGCCGACCCGAATGAAAAATCGGACGCGCGTCTGGCATTGCACTTTGACCAGACCGTGCCGCTGGCGCGTTACGTGGCGCAACACTTCGGCAACCTGACGTTCCCCTTCAAACGCTACCAGATGCAAAAAGTCTGGCGCGGCGAACGCCCGCAACTTGGCCGCCTGCGCGAATTTTATCAATGCGATATCGACGTGATTGGCGTGGATCAACTCCCCCTCGCCTTCGATGCCGAGATGCCCGCCGTCATGTACGAAGCCCTCACGGGCCTCAACGTAGGCCGCGTACAGGTGCGTATCTCCAACCGCAAAATTCTGTTGGGTCTTGTGGAGGCACTTGGTATTGCCGATAGCGTGGCCGTTACCCGCACCGTCGATAAAATTGAAAAAATCGGTGACACCGCAGTGGCCGATTTGCTGCAAAAAGAAGTCGGCATGGATGCAAAATCCATCGATGCCGTTTTGCAACTCGCCAAAATCAAGGGCGACGCCGCTGCCATCAAGGCCATCACACCTCAGAATAAACAGATGGAAGAAGGCGTGTCCGAACTCGCATTCGTCATGTCTGCCGTACCCGCAGGCTCCGCGATTGCCGATCTCAGTATCGTCCGTGGGCTCGATTACTACACGGGCACCGTTTACGAAACCGCCCTCCTCGATATCCCGCAATTCACAGGCTCCGTATGCTCGGGCGGCCGCTACGATGATTTGGCGGGCAGCTACATCAACCGCCACCTCCCCGGTGTCGGTATCTCCATCGGCTTTACGCGCCTGTTCGATGTACTTTCCCACTACGGCCACATCAAACCGGGGCCCAAATGCCCGACGCAAGTTCTGGTGGTCCTGCCATCGGAAGAAAAACGCGCCGAAGCATCGGCAACAGCTGCAACCCTTCGCAAGCGCGGCCTGAACGTCGAGCTGTATCACGCCCCGCAAAACGTCAAAAAGCAGATGGAATACGCCAACAAAAAAGGCATCCCCTTCGTCTGGTTCCCGCCTTTCGACGCGGCAGGCAATCATGAGGTAAAAGACATGGCCTCAGGCGCCCAAGGCCCCGCCGACCCGAACGTCTGGAAAATCTGATCAAACAAAAAAGGCGCCCAAAGGGGCGCCTTTTTTTGAATGACGTTGCGGCTTAAAATTCCTCGTCCAGCGTATCGAGGCCTGCGAATGCCGACTGCGAAGCCCAGAAGCGTTCAAGCAGCTTCAAAGCACCGTTCAGCATTTCCAGTTTCTCGCGGGAAAGGTCGGTGGTGCGGATCAATTCCTCATGCTTTTGGTACATCTTCTCGAGACTGACGAAAAGCTTGCGGCCCTTCTCGGAAAGGCGGACGCGCACCGAGCGTTTGTCGTGTACCGAACGTTCTTGGATGATGTAGTCGTTCTCCACCATCTTCTTCACGTTGTACGAAACGTTGGAGCCCATGTAGTAGCCGCGCAGCGTAAGTTCGCCCACGGTCAGGTCGTCATCCCCGATGTTGTACAAAATCATCGCCTGGATGTTGTTGATGTCTTGGATACCTTGGCGGTCAAGCTCGGCTTTCACGACGTCGAGAAAACGGCGGTGCAGGCGCTCGATGAGCTGGATGGAATCGTGATACGCGTTGGAAAGCACGGGGAACCCCTCGGATTGGTTATTCCTTAGAATTATTCACAAATTTTACTGATAAAAGGTTAATCCGTGGAAGGTTTGAAGTAAAGCCCGACATTTTCAGGCAAAACCGCCGATAATGTCGCATGCTGCCACTTGGGGTTGCGGTCCTTGTCTAGGACGGCGGCCCTGACCCCCTCCGCAAAATCCGCGTTTTCCAGAAACTTGAGGGCCATCCGCAAGTCCCGTGCGATGATAGTATCAAAGTCTTCCTTGGCAGCCGCCCGTATGTGGGCCAGCGCAATTTTGACGCTGAGGGGGGAACGCGCCTTGATGTCGACAGCAGCGCCTTTGGCAAAGTCGCTGCCCTGCGTTTCCAGCGCATCCACAATAGCTTCGGCGCTATCATGGGCAAAGCACCGCGCAATCACATCAATGTTGGCCGCCAGCAGGCTCTCGCCCTCGCACGGCCTGTCCATGGATGCCAAAACCTCATCAGGGTGGCCGCCATTCGCCAGCGCATCCTTAAGGCGCGCAAAATCATCCAGCGGAATAAACGCCTCGGCCAACCCCGTAAACAAAAGATCGGCAGGGCCGATGGTGTTGCCGGTAAGCGCAAGATAGGTACCCATTTCATCAGGCAACCGCGCAAGGTGGTACACGGCACCAACATCGGGGAAGAACCCTATTTTCACCTCCGGCATCGCAAATTGCGTAGCCTCCGTCGCAATCAGGTGGGAGCCGTGGGCCGAAACGCCATAGCCGCCCCCCATCGTAATACCGTTCAGGTAGGCAATATAATGCCCCTCGTGGTGGTACAAATCGGCGTTCAGGCCGTATTCATCCTTGAAATAGGCACGGGGTAATTCAGGCGTAC
>JAGWXJ010000127.1 GCA_018969935.1 Alphaproteobacteria bacterium
GCGCGATGTGCGCGATACTTACATTCAGGGCGGCATGTTCCAGCAGGATTGCGTGGACGAAAGCACGAACACCACCACCTACCTGCGCCTTCTTGAAATGAAAGGCTGGCTGAAATTCCACACGGTGTCGGCCCCCAACTCGCGGTTGTTCCTTACTTCAGGCAACCTCGGGCCTCACAGCACGGCGGTTATCGAAGATAAAAAGACCAAAGCGAAATTCGCAGTCGACAGCTGGTATCACGACAACGGGGAACCCGCCGAGATTGTCGATTTGCAGGAATGGAAATCCGGCTGGAAACCGCAAGGCCCCCAAAAGCCCGTTAAGGCACGCGCCCGATAATCGACCCGGGGTTCAGGTAATCGAAAAACGTACTGCTTGAACGTTCATGCACAACGCCGCCCGAAAGGTCCGGCTTTTCAAGCAACGCTCCGTCCTTGAAAATCAGGTTCACGGTATAATCAAACCCTTCTTCTTCTGTACGGATGCGGAACGGGTTTACAAACCCGTGGTCCTTGGCCACATCCTTGTACCTAAGCTGGTAGCCATAAAGGCTTTGCATGAAGGCGATCGTGCGCTCGCGCTCCACGCCCGCACCAAGGCTTTGTGTTGTATTGCTGCCGTAAAGCGCGGTCAGTATCTCGTTGCGGCTAAGCTGTTTGAGTTCGTCACGCCCGCGGCCCAGCACCGTCAATACATGCTCTTCGGGCATGCCCGCCTGCAATTGGCCAACGCGCGTTTTGAAATCGGTTTCCGATGCATAGTAAGTGGGATTGATGGCATCCGTACCACCGGGGACCGGCGCAACACCCGCACAGGCACAGAGGGCGAAAACACCGCAAAAGGCCAGCACTTGATAAAACAACCGCATGGTACGATTGTACCACAAAAAGCGGCTACTTCGTAACTTCGATCATCACTTCGTTGCGGCGCAGGAATGGCAGCGTCCACGGCGGGTTGAAAAAGGCATAAGTAGGCTCGCCCAGTGGCTTGAGGTTTTTGCCAACCACATAAGCCATCAACGCCTCGGTTTGTTTTTGCAAATCATCATCCTTGGCCATGCCTGAAAACCTGATGGCGGCATAACGCTTGCCCGCAACCTCGCGCAGCTTCACGGCGTCATTCTTGGGTTTTGGCAACGTCTGCATGGTGTAGCCGGATGGCATAACAAACTGCACCGTCCACGGCCCGTTGCCCGTACCTTGCTGTATAACGGGCGCAGTCATGGCAATCTTCTCGCTCGGCTGCTGGATAACGGGTGCCGTCATCGCCACTTTTTCGGCCGATACGTTATCGCCGAATATGTAGCCCGCAATGGCCCTGAAACCGTTGCTAATCGCTTCCTTGCGCGGGCCGGTCACCTGCGTTTCCGCAACAATGTGCGGCGCGTAATCGCGCAGTTCTATGCGGCCCTGTTTTTCGACAACATCGTACTTCGCTTGCTCTACCATGCTGACAACAGGCCCCCACGCGGCAAACACAACAGCTGCCACAACAACAAAAATGATCAGGATGTTTTTCTTCATGATACCCCATATAGGGCAGGATGGTGCTGCTGGCGAGGATTGAACTCGCGACCTCGTCATTACCAATGACGCGCTCTACCACTGAGCTACAGCAGCCTGCTCTTGAAAAGCTGGGGGAAGCTAACTAAAAAAGTCCCTGCTGTCACCATAAAAAAAGCACGGGTCATGGGCAACAACCAAACACGCGATGAAAACAAGAAAAAGCAGCAGGAAGCGCGCGAAGCCAGCCGCGCAGCTGCTTTAAAGGCCAATCTTCAGCGTCGCAAGGCAGCCCCAACCACAAGCAGGCAGGACAAAGGGGCCTAACGGTCCATCACGGCTCTACACGCGCTAGCAAGCCGCCCATGCCCGCGCGCTCTGCACTGTCTGTATGACTTGCCGATAGCACCGCGCCCGTATTCAAGGGTCTTGAAAGTCGATGTAGCGGCAGCAAGCGAGAACGGTAAGCCAATAGCCATAACCGCGGTCTTGGCCATTCCACCGGGGTTTGGGCCATACATGGCCGTCATCGAAAGGTGTACATCTTCGGAAAGTGCCGCAAACCCGAACCCCGAAGCAGCGCCCATCGCGGCAGCAGCGCAAACGGGCATACACCTTTTGATTTTGCGCTTCAGGCGGTAATCCATGGCAGTCCTCACAAAATTTTCATAATTCGAATACGGGTTTTCCATGACTGCGTCAAATTTTAGGACCTACCGCCCCCTATAACGGGAATGTGTGGATGGGGTTTCGCCCGTGCTTCAATTTTCTTGAAGTTTCGGGCTAGTATGGATATCCATTCATGCTTGCCATAATTTAAGGGGGAATGCCGCCATGGGCATTATGCCGGATCACTGGATTCGCCAAAAAGCGAAAGAAGACAAAATGATCGAACCGTTCAGCGAAAAGCTGTCAACGAACGGCGTCATTTCCTATGGCCTCTCCTCCTACGGCTACGATGCCCGCCTCGACCACGACTTCATGATTTTCACGAACGTCTATAACGCGGTGGTAGACCCCAAGAATTTTGACCAGAACGCCTTCGTGAAATTCACGGGCGATGTGTGCGTTATCCCGCCCAACAGCTTCGTCCTTGCGCAAACGAAGGAATATTTCAAAATCCCGAATGACGTGCTGGTCGTCTGCCTTGGCAAATCCACCTATGCGCGTTGCGGCCTGATAGTAAACGTAACCCCGCTCGAACCGGGCTGGGAGGGGCAAGTGACCCTCGAAATTTCCAACACAACGCCCCTGCCCGCAAAAGTTTACGCGGGCGAGGGTATCGCACAATTCTTATTCTTAAAGGGCGACAGCGCCTGTGAGGTGACATATGCAGCAAGAGCAGGAAAATACATGGGCCAGCGTGGAGTTACCCTCCCCCGCCTCAAAAAAGACGCCAGCGAAGCAGCTTAAAGTCACCAACGACAATGCTGGCGACGGCGAAAACGCCGCGCAGGATGGCCTCGAAAAAATCCGTATTGAAGGCGGCCACGCCCTCAACGGCACGATAGCCATTTCAGGCGCCAAAAACGCGGCCCTGCCGTTGATGTGCGTAAGCCTCCTGACCGAGGCGCCCATCACCTTCAACAACATGCCGCTGGCCCTGCGCGATATTCAAACGATGTCCGAGTTGCTTCAGCACCTCGGCGTACAAATCACCGTCAACGACGGCAAGGCAACGCTGCAACTGCAAGGCAATCAGGTCGATAATTCCACGGCCCCTTACGATCTCGTGCGCAAAATGCGCGCCTCCATCCTCGTGCTTGGCCCCCTGCTTGCACGCACGGGCCACGCAAAAGTTTCCCTCCCCGGCGGCTGCGCCATCGGCACACGCCCCGTTGATCTGCACATCATGGCCCTCGAAGCCATGGGCGCAAAAATCCGCCTAGAAGATGGCTATATCGTTGCCGAAGCCCCGAACGGCCTAAAAGGCGCAAAAATCGCCTTCCCCAAAGTCACCGTCACAGGCACCGAAAACGTGATGATGGCGGCCGCACTGGCTGATGGTGAAACCGTCATCAACAACGCCGCGATGGAACCCGAGGTCACCGACCTCGGCGAATGCCTCGTCAAAATGGGCGTTGAAATCGAAGGGTTGGGCACCTCCCGCCTCGTCATCCGCGGCCAGAAAAAACTGCACGCAGCCACGCACGACGTAATCGCCGACCGCATCGAAACCGGCACCTTCATGATTGCTGTCGCCCTGTGCGGCGGCAACATCCGCCTCAAAAAAGCGCGCCCTGATACCCTGCGCGCGCTCATCGGCCTCCTTGAAACCGCAGGCGTGACAATCACCGAAGAAGGTGAAGATGTCATCGTGTCCAAGCCCAACGGCAAGCGCATCAAGGGCATCGACATCATGACCGAGCCGTATCCCGCCTTCCCGACCGATTTGCAAGCCCAGTTCATGACAATGCTCACACTGGCCGAAGGCGCGGGCATGGTCACGGAAACCATCTTCGAAAACCGCTTCATGCACGTGCCCGAACTCGTGCGCATGGGCGCCAACATCACCACGCAAGGCAACTCCGCCATCATCCGCGGCGTTGAAAAGCTGAAAGGCGCACCCGTCATGGCAACCGACCTGCGCGCAAGCGTGGCCTTGGTGCTGGCTGGCCTCGTCGCGGAAGGTGAAACCTTCGTTCACCGCATCTACCACCTTGATCGTGGCTATGAGCGCGTGGTCGAAAAACTGGCCGCCTGCGGCGCCGTCATCGAGCGTGTGCGCTAAGCACTTTCTTGACATATAAAACAGCGTTGTGGTCTGCTGTTCCCTTATAAAAAAAGTAAAACAGGGAACGGTTACCATGACAGCAACGCTGTATCTTTTCACGCGCGCGGCGCAACCCAAAAACTATCTGAGTGATTTGCGTTTGCCGGCGCATGCGCAAATCCCCCTGCTCGAAATTATTGTCAGCCACTACGCCAGCCGCAAACGCCACTGGGATTTGGTAGGCACCTCTGAAAAAGATCAGGCGGCGGAAACCGAGGCGCTGATACGCACCATAAATACGAACATCGTCAAAGTTAAAAACTACGGCATCCGCATGTTCAAAGGGCGCATCGTGCCAGCTGCCGTATACTGCGCGATTGTGGGCGAAATTCTGGGGCAGGGAAAAACGGATGCATACCCTTGGCAGCACGCCGATGCCGAGGCCGGCTTCCGCATCATGCAACGTTCACGTAAACCCCACCGCGCGCACAAACGCATGCCTCAAAAAGCCGCCAACTTCAACGCGCTGTTCTCCCGCCTCTTTGTGTTGACGTATAACCTAGAGGAAACACTGGATAAAGGTCGCCAAAAAGGCCAGACGCTCGCCAACTGCGCCCCCTACCGCGCCTTCATCGATCAGGTCTGGCCGCCGACACCGTTATCGGTTGATGCCGCTGTACTGGCTACCCGTGTGCGTAACATGATCAACGGCGCGCAACGCCCTGCCCGCAAACTGGCGGGGGCTTGAAGCCATGCTCTCGACTTTCCGCCCCATCCCGCGCGCACCGTTCGTAACAACCCAACTGGGTCTGGATCCGGATGCGAACCCCGGCGTAGTTGAAATCATCGATGGTATTCAAAACCGTTTCATATCGGCTCAAGCAGGCACC
>JAGWXJ010000008.1 GCA_018969935.1 Alphaproteobacteria bacterium
CCCCTGCACCAAGGATATTTTATCCAGCTTGGGCATAATGGTTTCAGTAGAAAACAGCGGGCCGATTTGTGCAAAAGGCCCTGCAATCGCCGCTATAAAAAGCACGGCAAGCGGTATGAACATGATGATGATAACCTGCATCGTCAGTTGCATCATCACCTTGCCCACACCGGGGCTGCCGTGGATTTGCCACGACTGCTCGATAACCTTTTCCAGTAGCTCGAGCAGGTCCCGCGCCATCATGGGCGTAAACGCAGCAATCACGATTGTAGATACCAGCAGCATGAACCAGATATTGGTTTCCTTGCTCATTGGCACCTGCCCGCGTTTGCGCGCTTCCTCAAGCTTTTTGGGCGTGGGGTCTTCTGTCCGCTGGGAATCGTCTGACTCTTCGCCCTCAGCCATTGCCACCTGCCGGCATAGCAAAATATGTGATGGCCGCTTCGTAATGCGATAGCCAGTAGATCATCGCGCTGGATGCACACAGCGTAAACGTGAGAAGCCCCAGCAAAATCTGCACGGGCATGGAAAGCACAAATACCTGCAACTGCGGCATGAGGCGCGAAAGTATGCCCATCGCCACGTAAATCATGGTGGTGACAATGATAAACGGCATGGCCATGTGGAACCCGATGGCAAAGGCCTTCGTAACGCTCTGCGAAATCGTTTCAGCCATATCGCCAGAAAAATTCGCCTGCATCATGCCCGGCGGAAAACTGCGATAGCTGTCTACAACCGCCGTCAAAAGCACATGGTGCAGGTTGGTTGCGAACAGCAGCAATGCCCCAGTAATGGACATGAACGCGCCCATGATGGACCCCTGCGTGGCAAAAGCTGGGTTGAAGATCTGCGCGTTGGCAAGGCCCATCTGCGTGGACATGAACATGCCCGCCGTATCCAGCGCCGTCATAAAAATGCGCGCAATCGTGCCAATAAAAGCCCCGAGTATGAATTCCCCAAGCAAAAGCATGAAAAACGGCAACCCCGCCACGGTAAATTCGGGCAAGGCCGGGCCCACAACTGGCGTCAAAATGGCGGAAAAAGCCAGCGCGAACATAAGTCGCACCTTTTCAGGCACAAACCCGTCACCCACACCGGGCATAATCATCACGGCCGTCCCTATCCTTACAAAGACAAGCATAAAGGCATAAACTTGCCCGACGACGAGTTGTTGCAACAGTGATTCCATCACCTGCAAGAGTAGCCGCGCAATGGCTGCAGGCAAAGAAAACTTGCACTGCACCATTCACATAATTAATAAGGGGCAATGATGTCGGAATTTGAAATCAAATCACTGGAAGATGAAAGCATCATCGCCCGCGCTGACCAGATCAAACTGGCGCTGGCTGCTGCCTGCAGTGGTTTTGGCAATTACCCCCCGCACCAGATGGCCCTGCGCGATATTTTCGGCAAGGAAGCACTGACACCCGTAAACATTCTCAATGCGCGTAAAATACTGATGGCCGAAGCTTTGCCCGAACTCTCGCGCATTTCGGCTGCCACCTACTACGCCTTTAGTATCACGGATCTCTATGCAAAAAACTGGGCCGCCAAGGGCTCGTTTAATGCTGCAGGCGCCTCGGTCGCGCGCGAAATATTCCCCAAAACATCTGATTGGCGCAACGCGGGGCGCGCATTTGCAGTGTACGCGCTCTCGATCCTCAACGATGCCACAAATCAATATCCTGCCGCCTTCGAGGATAGGAACATGGCCGCAGAAATCGAAGACCACCGCGGCCGCATCCTGAAATCGGACACCCTGTCCATCACGCATTTCAGCGATACCGCGCCACATCTGCTTGGCCCGAGTTTCCTGTCGCATCTGAATACGAGCTTCACATTTCTCGCACGCACATACGCGCTTTACCTGTACTATTCGTACAAGGATACGGCTGTACACTACGCCGCCCATCAGGCAACCAATGGCGCCCCTCGCGCGGATCTCGCACAGACATTCCAGCGCCACCTCAGGTACATTCACGACACCGAAGATACACGCGCCGAACTTTACGACTCTATGGTCTTGCTTGCCTCCGCGCTTGGCAAAGACAGCCTTCAGCGCATTGGCCAGATAGGCTTTTCACGCGCAGGCACCTTGCACCTGCGCCACAAGCAATAACGATAGCAGCTAGTTTGTAGGTAGCCCTATAATCTGGTCGGCCAGCGCGCGGGTAAAATCCCCAAGCTCGGCACCCATAAAGGGCAGCAAAAAGAACAGTGACGCAAAGATGGCCAGAATCTTGGGCACGAAGGTCAGCGTCATTTCCTGAATTTGGGTAAGCGCCTGAAACAGGCCCACCAGCACGCCGACAAATAGGCCAATCATCATGACGGGCGCACCTATTTTAAGGGTGAGCCATATAGCTTCGCGGGAGTAATCAAGGATAATCGCTTGGTCCATACCCCGATGCTACGCGCAATGTTGCAATTTGTCATGCCCTCTGCCATGACTGCATATATGACAATAAACATCAGCGCCAAAGTTAATACCTACAACAGGGAAATCGACCGTTACAAAAAGGCCGTTGAAACGGCTCGCGCCATGTCCAAGGCCAAAACGCTGGATGATGTTCCCGTAGAAACCCTTGATGCCTACATCGCGGATTACTTTGATACCGTGCCCACCCGCAGCCTTCGCATTATTGACGAGGAAGCATGGCAGGAATGGCAAAACAACCCGGCCTCCATGCCCACGCGACACTGGAATTGATGCGCCTTGAGCGCGAGCGCCCGGCCTATATGCGCATGAAAATCTGGTTCGGGATGTTTGACGATGACCAGAAATTGTTTTCCGCACAGATCATGGACAAGCAAATGCGCGAACTTGCTGGCAAATTTGATGACTGCATGGAAATGCTGGGCAACGGCGGCATCGAACGTCAGGACCTGAAAGACGAATTCAACACCGTCATGGCCATCCCCGATGATGGCGACCGCAAGATAAGCACTGTAGAAGGCGCACAAAACTATGAACTCCAGCGCCTCTCCCGCCTATGCGATGCGCAGCATTTGCTGATAGCCAGCATCCGCCGCCTGAACGAAGCCGATATGGCGGCCCGCCTGATGATGTACAGGGCCACATACGCAATGCGCGGCCTGTTTGATTTCGATGAAAAAGCCGAGCTAAAGAAAATCCGCGGCGAAGGCCGCAGGGCTTTGCGTGATTTGCGCAACTTTGAAGTCTATCTGCCCATGTACCACGATGCCGTCGAGCATCTGGGCAACACCCTGATGAAATACGGCGAAATGCCGGCACGCGAGGCACATACACGCCCCGTTACCTGCCGCCCTAGCTGATAAATAACGGGGATTAGATAGGCATCCGCATGATGTCTTGGTACGCGCCAATAAGGCGGTCGCGGACGGTCATCACGGTTTGTAGCGTCAGTTCCGCATCCGTTACGGCCTGTACCACATCCGTAAGGTCGGCCTTGCCAAGCACGGCTTGCGCCGAAACAGCTTCCGATTTCTTTTGCGTTTTCGTGACCTGATCAATCGCGCTTTTGACGAGGTTGCCGAAGTTGAAGCTGTCGTCTTCCCCCGCCGCAACAGCCTTGTCTGCCATCTTGGCCGTATTGAGATACGCGCCGATCGCCTGTGAAACCTTGCCGCCGATATTATCAACCATGATGAACCTCTATCCCTCTATTGTTTCACTTATCCGCGCAACAAATCAAGTGTGCGGCCAAGCATGCTCTTGGCGATTTCAATCATACCAAGGTTTGCCTCGTACGAGCGCTGGGCTTCGCGCATATCCATCACTTCCACAAGGGTATTGATGTTCGGCAGCTTTACGTAGCCGTTTTCATCGGCCCCCGGGTGGTCGGGCATGAATTTGAGGCGGAAGGGCATTTTCATGTCCTCGGCAATAGCGCCGGTTTTCACGATATCCGCGCCCATTTCCTTATCAAGGACGTTCTTGAACAATACCGTCTTGCGGCGGTAAGGGTCCTCGCCTGGGGCCGTGGCGGCCGTATCGGCGTTGGCGATGTTCTCGGATATGACGCGAAGGCGGTCGCCTTGTGCGTGCATACCGCTGGCCGAGATCCCGATGGCGTTCATGATTTGCATGGCGTATCTCCTTACCCTCTGGAACCTTGCAGCACCGCGCGGATCATGCCCGCGCTGCGGCGGTACAGGTCGGTCGCAATCTGGTACTGCATGCTGTTTTCGTTAGCCTTGAAAAGCTGTTCTTCCAGCACCACGCCGTTGTCATCGGGGCTAGCTTCATAAACTTTCTTCTGTTTTGTTTCATCAGGGCTTCTGTAGGGGCCCGCACCGGCAGCGCCAAGGTGGCCGCTTTCCGTAGCCGCCATGTTCAGCTTAGGCGCACCTTTGTGGGCCGTAAGGGATGCCCCGAGATAGCTCTCGAAATTCCCGTCCTTGAGCGACATCGGGCGGTAGCCCGGCGTATCGGAGTTTGCAACGTTCTGGGCGATGACCTGCTGGTTCTGGTCAAGCCAGTTCATCTTCGCCATAATGCCTCTGAAGAGGCCAATACCTTCGAGCATGTTTTTTCTCGCTCTTGTTGGTTTACTGTTCCACCGCTGGAAGATATTGCGAAAACCGTGCCAAACACCGAAGACGACCCCCTAAACCCCTTAAACGCCGAGGCTTTGCCAAGGCGGGCGGTGGCCGTAGCCCTCAAGGACCGCAGCGCCGAAGGCAAAGTGCCGGAACTGACGGCGGCAGGCCGTGGCGAGCTGGCCAAGCAAATTCTGGAAATTGCCTTCCAGAACGGCATCAAGGTGCGGGAAGACGCCAATCTGGCCGAGCTTCTGGCCAAATTCGAACTCGATAGCCCCATCCCAACCGAAGCCCTGATGGCGGTAGGCGAAATTCTGGCCTATGTGTATCAGGCCAACGGTGAACCAAACCCCTTTGACGCCATCCTGAAAGAGGAGCTAGCAAAACATGACGGCTAACATGCAATCCCGCCTTGAAAAGCTGATATCCGACGTCGAGAAAGCCGAAGAAGCCGTAAAAGCCGGAAAGCGCGTGGACATGCGCGCCATGGATTCCGAATCCCTTGCCATCCATAAAATCCTCAAAACCAAACCGGACGCCTCGCTCCAGCCCGTCCTCATGCGGGCCATTACCGCGCTCGAGCGACTGACATCCACCCTTGAATCCCACGTGGATACACTCAAGGCCAACCGCAAATAATCAGTTGTTAGCATGTGCGCGCTGGTTCTTGCCTCTAACGGCAAAACCACTACCCTATGCCCCATGGACGCGCCGGATTATCTCCGCTTTTTCTTGGCCCTTGTATGCGTGCTCGCAATGATGGGCCTGCTGGGTTATGCCATGCGCCGCTTCAATGTGGGCGGTGCAGGTTTGCCGTTGTCCTCCCGCCGCCTCAACATCCTTGAAACCCGCGCGATAGACCACAAGCACAAGCTTGTGCTTGTGAAATGCGACACGCGCGAACATCTGCTGCTTCTCGGGCCCCAAGGCCAGACGGTTGTCGAAACCAATATTCCCGCAAAGGAAAACGCATGAAAAAGCATCTACCCGTTTTCCTGACCTTCCTGCTGGGCGCCATACTTACGTTCGCACCGCTAGCCTACGCACAGGCCCTTTCTATCGATTTGGGCGGGGATGACGGCACGCTCGCAGGCCGTGTTGTGCAAATGCTGGCGCTGCTCACGGTGCTCTCCATCGCCCCCGGCATCATCATCATGATGACGTCGTTCATCCGTATTGTTGTCGTGCTGTCTTTCCTTCGTACGGCCTTGGGTGTCCAGCAAACACCGCCCAACATGGTCATGATGTCGCTGGCCATGTTCCTGACCTTCTTCATCATGAACCCGACCCTGAACACCGCCTACGAGGAAGGCATCAAACCCCTGATGAATCAGGAAATAGAGGAAACCGTTGCGTTTGAGCGCGCGGTAGAGCCTTTCAAGGTCTTCATGCTCAAGCAGGTGCGTGATGCCGATATCCAGCTCTTTCTTGAACTCAGCAAAACCGAACCCCCGAAAACAGCCATGGATACGCCCATTCAGGTCGTCATCCCCGCTTTCATGATATCGGAACTGCGCCGCGCCTTTGAAATCGGCTTCATGCTGTTCCTGCCATTCCTTATAATAGATATGGTTACTGCATCCATTCTTATGTCCATGGGTATGATGATGCTCCCGCCAATCATGATTTCCCTACCCTTCAAAATCATATTCTTCGTGATGGTAGATGGCTGGCACCTTGTGGTTGGAAGCCTTGTGAAAAGCTTTGATGTCATCCCCGCCGCCGTTCCGGCTGTGACACAATAGCGCACAACCAGTAACTGAAGTATCTTGTCGCTAAGGCGTGTTTGTATACAATTTCTCAATCTTGGTAGTGCTAAGATACTAGCTGGATGAGGCTATAGCTATTTTAAATCAATCGAATGAATATAGCGTTAATGCCATATATTTATTGGGGGGAAATATGAGCAAGCACGACGTCCTAAAGCGCATATCGCTCAATCAGGGCGAGATTTTCATCAAACAAGGGGAATTCGGGAATAACGGCTACGTCATTCAAAGCGGGCAGGTCGAAGTGTTCCTCGAGCAGGATGGCGACGAGATAACGCTGGCCGTATTAGGCCCCGGCGAAGTTGTTGGCGAACAGGCCGTCCTTTTTGATGCCTCACGCTCGGCCTCCGTCCGCGCCCTCACTAACTGCAACCTTGTTGTCATGGACCGCGACGCCATGAACCGCAATATCGAAAAGTCGGATCCCAGCATCCGCGCCATGATCAAAATCCTCTCGGAGCGCCTGAAACGCTCCAACAACACTGTCGCCAAAAGCAAAACAGGCACCATCAACAACCGCAAGGTGGATGCCATCTTCAAAGCCGACAAGGCCGAGGGCGAATAGTTTATAACAAGTTTCTAGACTTGCTTTATAAAACGCATTATTATCAGGGGCATGAGCAACCCTGCCTATCAGGCCGCGCGCGCCGCCGCCTCCCGCGAAAAAATCATTGCAGCATCCCTGCGCATGTTCGTCGAACACGGCTTCGACAACGCAAGCCTTATCGATATTGCCAAAGCAGCGGGCGTTTCAACCGCCACCCTCTTTAAGCACTTCCCCAAAAAGGACGATATGCTGGCAGCCGCCATCGACACACTGGCTTCACTGGAAGACGACGCCAGCATCCCCCAAGGCGAGAAGTTTACACCATCCGCCCTCAAAACCATCGCACTACAATACGCCCGCAGGCTTGATAACCCGATGATGCTCGGGCTCATCCGTCTTGGTATCCTCGAAAGCGGGCGCCAACCCCACATCGGCCCCATCGTCAGCGACGCATGGCGCAAGCCCTTCCTCGCCCGCCTGAACCAGCTACTGGATCAAGGTATCAACGACACAATTTTACGTATCCCCGACCGCACGGTTGCAGTCAGGCAATTTTTGGGCCTGATAACCGATGCTATTTTATGGCCAAGGTTACTTGGCCTCGGTGGCACCAATGCCCCCGGCTTCCGCGATGCCGTCGTGGAAGAAGGCCTTAAAACCTTCCTCTCCCGCTACGCTATTACGTCTTCCAATTAACCCTTGGTTGGTTCAGCTGGCGCTTCCTTGGCAGCAGCCGGGGCAGCTTGCCCAGCCTCTACAGGCTTCTGGTCTTTCTGGTCAGTCTGACCAGTTTTGGCCTCGGAACTGGCGGTTTTTGGTACTGCTGTCGTGTTTTTATAGTCCTCAAGAACCGTCTTGAACATATTCACTTCCGACACCAGCTTCAGCAATGTACTCCTGTCAGCCAGCTTGGCTTCCTTGGCTGTGCGGGTCACAAGCAGGAAGGGCTGCTGGAAATCGGTCCGGCGCATGATATCGCCATACCCCAAACGCAAGTTTTCAAGCGCCGCCGTATTGCCCGAAAGATTATAGGCCAACGCCAGATTAAGCAGCATCTGTGCCTGATCCTTCGTTGGCGGGCGTGTCGCATCAAGGTTGGCTGCCTTAACAAGCTTGCCCAGCGCATCGGCAGCCAGTGCCCAACGCTGTGACGACCATGCAATATCTGCCTTTAGCTTCAACACATCAGCATCTTCGGGGATGGTATTCAGTTCCACAAACGCGGCATCAGGGCGTTTTTGCTGGTCTTTGGCCTTGGCACGCAGCAATGCGAATGCCTTAAGGTCACGCGCATCCAAAGCCTTCGCTTCCTGTACATCGGTACGGCTAAGCACCTTGTCGATATCCTTGAGGGCATCTTCGGGCCTGCTATCCGTAAGCCTGATAGCCGCCGCGCGCTGCGCATAACGGATGGCATCGGCCATATTCTCAGTCCGCTCGATCATCGGCTCGATAAGGTCGGCGGCGCGGTCAAGCAAGTCAACGGCCATCATTTTGTCGGCAATATTAAGAGTAATTTGCTCGCCGTCCGGCCCTGCGGGCATAAGCTCCGCAAACTCGGCAGCAACGGCAGCGGCCTCAAGCGGCGTCATTTTCTCTTTGGTTTTGCCCGAAAAAAGCTCTTTGAACGCTTTTTGCATAACCGCGACAAGTTTCTCGCGGCTCGCATCATCAGGCGCCATGGTTGCAGCATCACGTAGAATGGTAAGGCCAAGGCGCTGTTCCCCACCCGTTACATATATCAGGCCAAGCCGCTGCAATACTTCGGTTTCCAGCGTATCCCCGCGCCATGCGTATCGGAAACGCTCGAGTTTATTGATAGCGTCCTCGCGGGAAATGGATTTGGCAGAAAGCCCGCGCTCGATAAGTGCCAGCGTTGCGCGCACAGGGTACGGGCCCATAACGCCGTCAGCCGCCTCGCGGAAGTAGTTGGTCGAGGATTCAATTTCCCCCTTCAACATCTCCGCCTTCCCGCGGAAATAGGATACGGTATTGCCGCTATCCATAATGCTGGTGGTATCCGCCGCCTTTTCGTACATATCGGTCAGTGTGGATGCCAAAGTAACATCGCCGCGCCCCAAAACCGCATCGATAACAGGCGGCAACATGAGCGAAAGAACACGGTCAGGATAACTGGCCAGCAGCACCTTGGCACCCGGCGGTATCAGCTTCTGCGCTTCGTTCAGATTACCTGTCTGCGCAAGGGAATATGCTTTCCAGAGATTGATCTCGTCATTCGTCTCAAGCCCCGGCATCGATAACGCAGCAAGACCTTCATCGTTTTGCCCTGCAAGCACCAGTATGGCCCCGCGTATAGCTTGGAAATCCGCCGAATCCCGCAACAAGGGCATAAAGGCCAGCGCCATGTTCACAAAACCCAGCGCCTCCTGCGGCAGGCCTTGCGCCAACATGAATTTGGATGCGGCAACCAGCTCGGTCACTTTTTGCGTATCCTCGGCAGAGGCCACGTTCATATCGATAAGGCGGCGGCTATCCAGATATTGCTCGGGCCCGCCCAGTGACCAATCAGCAAAGCGGTAAATACGCGTAGGGGCCTTTACGCGTGGATCAGCAGACTTGGGGGCATCAACCGTTTCACCGCCCTGCGTAAGGCCGACATTGACCCGCGGGCCCGCCGCCGATATGCGTAAGCCGCCCTGCCGCCCGATAACAATTTCGGTAGGCAGCACCGATACGCGCATGCCGTCCGCCTTTGGCTTCACAACAGCACCCACGAACGCAGGCAGCACATCAAAATCCACGTATTTGTCGGAACCGGTCAACCGCTGGTCCGAACGCCCGACTGTTACAACAGCCAGATCATCGCCCATTTCGGGGTCCGGCACACGCAGCACGCTATCCGCCTGCGATAACGCAATATGCACAAGCGGGCCCTGCGCCGTATCCGAAAAATCACGGTCAACCGTAACGGTTTTCAGTGCTGTCTTTTTACCTTCGATAAACAGGCGCCAGATAAGCCCCGCACCTTCAGGGCGCACATAAGCGCCTTCCGGCAGCTTGATACGGTAGGCGCTGCCGCCCTCGATGTTGATTGCATCGACAGGGCCAAGCGCCGCCGCATCAGGGCCCGACACAACGGGCTTAACAGTCAGGTTTTCGCTCGATACGACAATCCACAAATACCCCTGCCGCTGGAATGCCGCCAAGGACAACCCTTGCGTGGACCCAACCGTAACAATGGCAGACCCCGTAAATACTTTTGCTGGCGCAGGCGGCGCTTCTTTTGCGGCCTCAAGCGGTGCTGGCGCAGGCGCCAATGCTGCGTTAGCAGGAGGGGCAGGCATTGCCTCCTCCGATAGTTTTTCCTGTTCTTTTGCTGCGTTGTCGGCAGGCTTGGTGGGGGCCGCGGCTTCCTTCTTTTTCTCGGCTTCCTTGGCCTGCATGTCCTCAACCACAACAGAGGATACGATACTTGGCTCGATACCGCTTTCAACAACTGGTTTTGCAGCGGCCTCCGCGGCCTTGGCGGCAGGTTTTTCTTCCGTCTTGGCCACAGGCTTGCCGGATGTAAACACATCCACAAACATGCGCTTGCCCAGCATCATGGTGCGGTAGCGGTCAACCTTCGCATCGACATTGAGGGCCAGCACACTCGCCGAATCGGCCTTGAATGTCATGGTTGGCGAAATGCCGCTGGCGGCCGTATCCATGCCGCCAACATTGACAGCCTTGGAAAATGCAATTTTAAGCGAATGGTCGTCCGCCTTCGTAACCGTTGCTTCCGGCATGTTTTCGCCAGAAAACACAAAACGTACAAAGCCGTCCTGCGCGTTGCCACGCACACTGACAGGGGTACCCTCCTGCGCAAAAGCGGGTATCGCCGCACTGACGAAAAGGATTAGCGGAATATGATAAAGACGACGCATCTTCACAAGCGTGACATGCCCCTCTTGGTGCGTCAACGGACGCCGCCCGTATCGGCCTCAACCCTGATCTCGATTCCGTCCCCGCGGCCTGAACCTTCAGCCAATACGGTAAACGGTTTGCGATAACCGGCATCACGCATTTCTTCGCCAAAAGCGACGGCTTGGGCCATACCGCTTTCCCACTCGGCTGAACTACCGGGCGAAGCCACAACGGTAATATGGTTGGATAGAAGCTTGAGCCTGTCGGCAAGTCCGCTGGCAATACGCTTGCCTGACGCGCTAAGGGCAGCCCCGCTGTCAAAAACACGGCCGCTTTCGATGGTTATCCTCAAATGGTCACGCCCTTGGCTGATGGTCACATCATCCTGCAATTTTGCCTGCGCGACGGAATTTTTGAGAACGCCCTCAAGATAATCCAGATCAAGGCCGGAGCCGTATTCAACGCGGGCGATATTCATTTCCTCGCTTTGCCCGCCTTCAACGCCTTTTGTAGCCTCGGCATGGTATTCGGGGCCCTTCATTTTCTGGACGACTTTCATATCGATGTCGCGCGTTGAAAAAATAAGCACAAAAAAGCACAGCATCAGCGATACAAGATCGGTGAACGAGGTAAGCCACAAACGAGCCTGCGCCTTTTTGGCCTCGATATCCTCACCGGCCCGCGCGCGCAAAGCGGGCGATCCAACCGATTTTATCGCAGCAATTTCCTGCGCCTCTGGCGCTGTTAGCGTGTTCAGCGCTAACTTCGCTTCCTCGATAAGGTCGTTGCTGGTGGATGCGCCCTCGCTCATAGCCCCCTCTTGCCGATGATAAAGCGCAGCTGCACGGCATCCTGCCCTGTGTTTTCGTACCCTATATAGATTTTGCTGTTATCAACGCCCTCGCTGCCAAGGGTAGAAGCGTAGGCCGCAAGCTCACCCGCACGTGAAGGCCCGTCCAGCGCAATAAACTGGACTTGCTTAATGGCCCCGCCCGTCTGGTTCACGATAAGTTCCCCCAGCTGCGTACGGACGGAATCCCAGCTGCCCTCAAGCACCGCGCGGCTAACATTCGCGCTCATGATCTGGCCTTCCGCCGTCTTGCGAGTCTGGAAGTCGAGATCAGGCAAAACAGCGCGCAGGCTGGAAGCCATATCCCCCTCCACCTTGGCAATTTTGCCGGCCCCTTCTTCCTCGTCCACCGCGGTTGCATCACCGGTAATGACGAAACCGAAGGAATTCTGAATCGAATTTTTGAGGGTCTTGATTTTATCTGCGCTGGTCACCGAGTACGAACAAAGCATGATGAAAAACGCCAGTACCGCCATAAACAGCGATACCGATACAAGGAGGGTCATAGCCTCCATATCGACCAGGGATTCTTCGCGGGGGGCCTTTTGGCGCATAGCCTGAGTTTAGCACAATTCGTGCTGCCCAAAAACGCGTAAAAAAACAGGAAGCGTGTTTACTTAGAAGCTGGCAAGTAGCTTGTCGATTTCGTCCTGCGAAATCGCGTTGGCAGGCAACTGCGGCCCGTTCATAAGCTTCTGCTCTTCAGTGCGGTTGTCTTCAACCTGCACGGCAAGCTGGTTTTCCTCGACGGTATGACCAAGCGTTTCAAGCAGGTGCCCGACTTTACCTTCAACCTGGCGCAACACGCTCACAACTTTGCGGATGCGCTGGCCGGTAATATCCTGAAACGTGCAGGCTTCATAAATCTTGGTAACTTCACCAATGATGCCTTGCTCGATGGCATCGCCACGGCCCATGACCATCTTTTCCATGGCTTCGCAAGCAGACATGATTGAATCGGTAGCGCCCTTGGTGGCATCCACAACGGCATCAAGCTCGTCGGTAGCTGTAGGCACATCCTTGTTGCCAAGGTCGGCGGTACGGGCAGATGCAAGCTCGGCCTTCGTGCGTTCGATGGCTGTAACAAGGTCCTGAAGTTCCTTGGTCAGCGTACGAAGGGACTCGCCCGAAAGGCCTTCCATCTTCGCGATAACCGAATGGACGATTTGCACGACCTTGGTGCGGTCATAGTGCTTGTCGTCGAAAGCCGTTGCTTCTTGTGACATGGTTCTCCCCGTAATCAGAAATCGCCGATGACGGCAGCAATTTTGGATTTCAACGTTTCAGCGTTGAACGGCTTGACGATGTAGTTGTTCACGCCGGCCTGCTTGGCAAGAATGACGTTCTCCGTCTTGCTCTCGGCCGTAACCATGATGAAAGGCACGGCTTTGTTGTCGTTGGTGCCGCCGCGAATGCCTTTCAGCAAATCAAGGCCGGACATAGGTTCCATGTTCCAGTCGGAAATAATTAGCCCGTATTTTTTTGTACCAACCATTCCAAGCGCCTGCTGGCCATCATTGGCTTCATCAACGTTGGCAAAGCCAAGCTGGTTAAGAAGGTTGCGGATGATGCGGCGCATGGTCGAGTAATCGTCAACCACCAGAACCTGCATGCTTTTATCGACAGCCATAAAAAAACTCCTGAATAGGCTTTATATTATTTGGGTATTGTGCCGTGATTTGGTTAACACGTCATGAACAAACTGATGGGAATAACGCCGCACACAGTTTTTAAAATTTATGTAAAAATTAAGGTTGCCCCAAGGCATCCAGCCCCGGTAACGCGGCAGAGCCCTCGGGCGCTTCGGTTGGGGTTGGCCCGTCGCCCTGCCCCTGTCCTTGCCTTGATGTCTGCTGCTCGGGCAGCTTTTTCATCTCGGTCAGCTGGACGGTCAGATCGTTGGCCTTGGTTGTATCCATGGCAGCTATAATGGGCGCCACTTTGCGCTCGCTCATTTTAGAAACAACCTTGAGCAAAACACCCATTTCCATCTGGTTGAAAATATTGGCAGCGTCCTTGGGTTTCATCCCCTCGTATATTTTGACAAGGCTGGCAATACGGTTGTTTTCCTCGACATCCTGCTGGCCCAGCAATTGCTCGATCTGCTTTTTGAGCTCCGATAACTCCTGCAGCTTGTCATCAATCTGTTTTTCGGCGGCTGCCATCATGGCCTCGCGCGTATCCAGCGCCTTTTCACGCGCATTCAATTGCTCACGACGCTTGCCAAGGTCTTCCATCAGCTGCATCTGCTCGGGTGAATCCGCCATGTTTTCCTTGGCAGGGTCCGCCCAGACTTCAGGCAAGGCACCATCTGGTACAGTCACTTTTGGTTTTGCGCTGGCTTCTTCTTTGG
Organism: Alphaproteobacteria bacterium; assembly: GCA_018969935.1. Lineage (GTDB taxonomy): Bacteria > Pseudomonadota > Alphaproteobacteria > Micavibrionales > UBA1664 > UBA6145. Next base: position 13,914 of record JAGWXJ010000008.1, read on the forward strand.
CTTGCCCACCCTCGGCAGGCTTTGCATCCTCGGCTTTCTTATCATCAGCCTTTTTGTCGTCGGTTTTCTTATCGGCAGCAGCTTCTTCCGGTTTGGCTTTCTCGGCAACGGCTTCCTCGGCAATTGCCGAAGCCGCAAGAGTCTTGACGCCCGTATAGGTTTCCCCCACGCGCACGGCAAAAGCCAGCGAGGCCACAAGCACAAGCAAAGGCAAAAGCCTGAAGCGTGAAAGCAATTCGTTCATGAGGATGATTCTATCATATTAGCAGCAAAAACGTGAGGGGGACGCGCCTACCTCTTTGTTTTGCCCTTCATGGCACGGAACAAATCGCGCTCCGCTTCCGAGTAAAGCCCCTGCGCGGCTTCGTCATCGGCCATGTCCTTATTATCCAGCGGGTCAATGCCGCGCTCCACATCCGTATCGCGGATGGCAAATGTATTGCGCGCGATTTTCTCATCAGCGGGGTCAAGCTTGCGAAGGTGCTTGGCATAGCTACCGCCATCAGCCTGTGTTTGCGGCTGCGCGGGCGCTGCCGCCTGCATTGGGGCCGCGGCAGGCCTGCTGCCGCCACCGCTTACCATGGGGCGCGCGGTATCCATGAGGCCCTCAAGCCTTGCCGCCAGCCTGTTGCCTGAATCATTGATGACTTCAAGTTCGTCTGAAATGGAAATCGCGCGGTCAATCGCGCTTTGCAAATCGCCGCCAGCTTCACGGGCGGACTCTTTAAGCCCCGCAATAGAACGGTCGGCGCGGTCAAGGTTGCGGATAAGGTCTTTGACCACCTTGTCCAGCTCGCTTTTGGAATCCCGAAGGCGGCGCAGCTGCAACGAAAGCCGCGCGGCATAAACGATGGTCAACCCCAGAAGGACGAGGATAACGACATCGAGGATAAGACTGATGGGTGCACCTTCCATAACAATAAGATTAGGGCCCGTTTTTATACAAAACAAGCACATCCCTGAATTTTGCTAACAGGGGAAAGGTTAACGCGGATTAGGTGTTTTTCTTGGCCGGAGGCACGTAATGGTCGATACGAACAGCCAGAACGCCCTGCTTTTGGCCCGTTGCGGCCTTGAACATGGGAAAGTTGCCGCAGCGCAGTTCCACACGGTCCTTGGGGCGGGCATTGAACATGACAAGGGTACCCGGTTTCCAGTTCAGGATATCGCCCAGCGATACGGTTTTCTCCGCCAACACGGCCTGAAGGTCGATATCGGTCAGATAAAGTTCGTTGGTAAGGTGGGTTTCCCAAATGGAGTCACGGCCGAATTTTTCACCCATGAACATCTGCAACAGAAGTTCGCGGATAGGCTCAAGGGTTGCATAGGGAAGCAAAATCTCGATACGGCCACCACGGTCGCCCATGTCTATGCGCAGGCGTGCAAGCACACACGCGTTGGAGCCTTGCGTAATAGCAGCAAAACGCGGGTTGGTTTCCATACGCTCCATCGAGAACGTAACAGGCGACAGCGGGTCAAACGCCGAAGACATATCGGAAAGCACGACACCGATCATGCGCTCGATAAGCTTGGTTTCGATGGTGGTATAAGGGCGGCCTTCGATACGGATGGCAGGCGTGCCCTTACGGCCACCCAGCAACACATCAACGATGGAATAGATGAGGGCTGAATCCACCATCATCAAACCGCTGTTGTCCCACTCCTCTGCCTTGAACAGCGAAAGCATGGCCGGCAGCGGAATGGAGTTCATGTAGTCGCCAAAACGCACGGTCGACACCTGATCAAGCGACACTTCGACGTTATCCGATGTCAGGTTACGAAGGCTGGTCGACATAAGACGCACAAGGCGGTCGAACACGATGTCCAGCATCGGCAGGCGTTCGTAGTTGACGAGCGCCGAATTGATAAGCGCCATAACGCCTGAGGCTTGGTCCTGCCCGCTGCCATCATTGAAGCCGAGAAGGCTGTCGATTTCGTCCTGATTGAGAATGCGTGTAGAGCCTGCTTCTTCCGTAGCCGCCGCTTCAGGCGCTGCAGGTTCATTGCCAACACCGAGCGCTTGGGAGGCCATCGCCTCCCATTCGGCCATCATGGCCTTCTCTTCTTCGCTCATTACCTCGTTATCGGCCATACTCTTGCTGCCTTATGAATAATATTGGCATTCCTCAGGATTAATATAGCACGGATTGTGCCAAAAGGTCATAAACCGCCGTATTTATTGAACCAGCATCTCCTGAAAGAGTACGTCCTTGACCTTCACGGGCTGGGCCGCAAGGTTCACGCGGTACAGAAGTTCCTGCCGCAGGCGGTAAATCCCTGCCGAGCCACGCAAATCCTGCACGCGCATTTCCCGAAGGAAAGTCTGGAATTGGTCAACCACGCGGGGCGCTACGGCCTCCAGCTTGGCCAGATCCTCGGGTGATGCCACCTCAAGCTTGACCTTGAGTTTGAGGAACCGCTGCTGCCCCCCTGCGGATGCAAGGTTCACAAGCAAATCCGGTATTTCCAAAAACTGGGCGCCTGCTACGGCCCCTTCGCCACCCTCACCGTGCCCGCCTTCACCCGCAGGGGCGGCGCCGGCCTCGGCTGTAACGGCCTCGCCCTCGGCTTTGCTGCCACCAAAGACACCTGAGAAATACAGCGCAGCGCCAACACCCAGCAGCAGGATGGGCACAATAATCATAATCAGCTTCTTGGCATTAAGGCCTTTGCCGCCTTCATCATCCAGCGGTTTGACTTCGCCGTCAGCGCCTTCGCCTTCGGGGCCTTTGTCGTCTTCGTCATCTGGAGCTGGTTTTTTGGCCATGGGTCGAATCCTTCTGATACCTCAAAAATTTAACACGGCTTTGGGCCCCTATCAAAGGGGTTAAAAAAGACCCCTCACCGCATTTGGCACACCCTGTGCAATGAGTAACCCAGAAAAAGATTCAAAAAGGTGGAATACGATGGAAAATACAATCTATATCGGGCTTTCGCGCCTCTCGGCCTTGCAGGAACACATGTCCCTCATCGCCAACAATATCGCCAACATCAACACCCCTGGCTATAAGGCCAACAAAATCCTGTTTTCGGAATACCTCGACAAACCGAAGGGTATGAAGGAAACGATTTCCATGGTCCTCGACTACGGCAACTACCGCGTCAAGGATAACGGCCCTATCAAACGCACGGGCAACCAGTTGGATATCGCCTTGGAAGGCAACGGTTACCTTGGCGTACAAGGCCCCAACAACCAGCGCTTTTATACCCGTAACGGCAGTTTCTCGCTCAACGCGCAAAACCAGCTGGTAACGCAGCAGGGCTACCCCGTGCTGGATGCAGGCGGCCAGCCCATCGTATTCGCGGAAGGCGTAAGCGACATCGTCATTGACGAAAGTGGCTCCATCGGCACCAAGGACGGCACGATCGGCGCCCTGATGGTCGAGGAATTCGACAACATCAACACCCTGACCCCCGTCGGCAACTCGCTCTACAAAACCGATGAAACGGGCAAACCGTCACCCAAAACCAAGGTGCTGCAAGGCGCCATCGAAGGCTCCAACACACAAGGCGTCCTCGAAATGACAGACATGATCGACGTATCACGCAACTACCAGTCAGTGGCAAGGATGCTACAGGCCGAACACGACCGCGTTCGCGCAACGATCCGCAGCCTTACCGGCAACTCATAAGGAATTTAGGAACAGGAGATAACGCACATGCTTTCCCTCGATATCGCAGCAACCGGAATGCTCGCCCAACAGCTTAACGTTGACGTCATTTCGAACAACATCGCCAACATGACGACAACGGGCTACAAGCGCCAGCGCGCCCAGTTTCAGGATCTCATCTACCAGAACAAGGTCCGCCCCGGTACCACATCATCCAGCATCGGCTCCATCCTGCCCTCGGGCATCCAGCTTGGTCTCGGCGTCAAACCTGGCTCCGTATACCGCATCAACGAACAGGGTACGCTCAACATCACCGGCAACACCTATGACCTCGCAATCGCAGGCCGTGGCTGGTTCCAGATTGCAATGCCAAGCGGCGAAACGGGCTACACCCGTGACGGCAGCTTCCAGATCAACGCCGATGGCGCAATCGTCAACGCACAAGGCTACCTGCTGGACCCCAGCATCACCGTGCCCGATAACGCGACAGACGTGACAATCAGCGACAGCGGCATCGTGCAAATCAAAGTCGCAGGCCAGATAGCCACACAGCAAATCGGGCAAATTCAGCTCGCCACGTTCCAGAACGATGCAGGCCTCGAAGCCGTAGGTAACAACCTGTTCCTTGAAACGGACGCATCGGGCGCAGCCACAACCGGCAACCCGACGGATGTAGGCTTCGGCAAACTGCAACAGGGCGCCCGCGAGGTTTCCAACGTGAACGTGGTCGATGAAATCACCACCATGATTACGGCCCAGCGTTCCTACGAGATGAACTCCAAGGTTATCCAGACCTCGGATGACATGCTCGGCACGCTCACGCAGCTCAGATAACAACGGATGATGGAGGTTGAAATGGCCACCGTAAAACGCAGCAAAACAATCACGGTCGTATCCCTTGCGCTTCAATTCGCGCTTGGCGCACTCACGGTATTGCTGGTTGCGGCGGCCATTCTTGCGCTTGGCACAGCTAAGGCCCACGCAGGGCCGATGCCAAAGGCGGAAGTGCTGGTGAAGGGCGAAAACATCCGCCTCGGCGATGTATTCGAAGGCCTTGCCCAGCATGCCGATTTCGTACTGGCCCCCGCCCCCAAACCGGGTGAAAGGCTGGTCTGGAACGAGCCGACGCTCACGCGCATAGCAACCGCGTTCAACCTGCCGTGGCGCCCCACGCAGGGGCAGGAAATTGCCATCCGCCGCGAGGCATCGATGGTTGACGCCGAAACCCTACGCGCCGTCATCCGCGACCATCTGGCAACGCTCAACGATACCGATAGCTTTAATGTCAGCATCTCGAGCGATGTACCCGAAATCATCGTGCCTTCGTTCGATATGCCTCAAATCTCGGTTTCCGATTTCTCGATGCCAGAATCGGGCGGGCCCTTTAGCGCCATCATCAAAGTCAGCGCAGCAAACGGTAAATCCCAAACCGTGACCATGCGTGGCTTGGCCGAGCGCATGGTGCACGTACCCGTCCTCAAGCATCCCGTACGCAACGGCAGCATCATTGATGCCGCCGATATCGAATGGGCAACCCAACCTGCCAACTCGATCCGCCGCGATGTCATCCGCACGGCCGAGGACCTGATAGGCACGACCCCGCGCAAAACGCTCAATGCCGGCACATTCATTACTCCAAATGACCTGACGCAGCCCTACCTCATCACACGTGGTGACATGGTGATGATGGTCTACAAACAGGGCGGCATGTATCTGACAGCCAAAGGCCGCGCCATGGAAGACGGCGTATCGGGGCAGGTTATCAAGGTAAGCAACATAGGCAGCAATCGCCAAATCGAAGCCCGCGTGACAGGCAAAAAAGAAGTAAGCGTAACCGAATAAAAAACGCAGCAAGAAAAGGTGGAACATATGAGAAAACTAGCCCTAATAAGCTTCCTTGGCTTAACCCTCTGCGCCTCGACGGCCCTTACGGCTTGCGGCAGCGTCGATAGACTGGCCAGCATAGGCGCAGCCCCAAACCAGAGCGGCATCGAAAACCCGACCATGAAACCCGGCTACAAGCCGGTCAGCATGCCGATGCCGACACCAAAATCGGAAGAACGTCTTGCAAACTCGCTCTGGACTGGCGGTTCGCGCAAAACCTTCTTTGAAGACCAGCGCGCCGACAACGTGGGCGACATCCTGACAGTCACCATCAACATCAAGGATGACGCCAACCTGAAAAACGAAACCACGCGTGACCGTACGGCAGGCGAAGATACGACTGCACCAAGCGTGCTTGGCTTCGAAGGCTATCTCGGCAAGGCATTTCCCGATGGCGTAAACCCGGCACAGCTGCTGGATTTGCAAACCACGTCGCAGCACAAAGGCACGGGCGAAATCAAACGTGAGGAAGAAGTGAACCTCAAGGTAGCGGCCATCGTTTCGCAAATCCTGCCCAACGGCAATCTGGTCATCGAAGGCCGTCAGGAAGTCCGTGTAAATTTTGAAAACCGCGTACTACAACTTTCCGGCATCATCCGCCCCGAAGATATCAACATCGACAACACCATTTCCTACGAAAAAGTGGCCGAAGCCCGTATTTCGTACGGCGGAAAAGGCCAGATGACCGATGTCCAGCAGCCGCGCTACGGCCAGCAGGTTCTGGACGTGCTTTCACCGTTCTAAAGAGTTTTGTACCTCCACCTAACTTGAAGGCCCGCTTCGTGCGGGCCTCTTTTTTACTGCATCAAAAGTCTGGCATGTTTGTTGGTAAACACGGGCTCCCACCCCTCGCCCGCCTGCCGCATGATGCGGTGTGCGCGCAAATCAAGATGTGCAAGCGTGATCGTGGAATCGGATGCCAATTCGTTATCCCTGACAAAATGAAGGAATTGCGACACCGTAAACCCCAGCCCCGCTATATGCGTGGTCGTCATATCGCTCACCCGCACAAGCTCCACAGCCATGATGTTGCTGTAAAGGGCATAGCCTTCCCGCTCGTCTACCTTGATATGGATGGGCGTGTCCTTGTTGTTTGCAAAATGCCCTTCAATAGTTTCCTTGGCATTCGGCTCGAGGATCATGGCCAGATGCACTGTGCGCTGGGCCTGCAATAGGTCGTGGAAGCTGAAACCCGCCTGCACGGCGTCTTCAATCGGCCCCTCGCCGCCTGAATTTGCAAAATTGGATTTAATCCGCGTTTTATCGTCCTCGCGTGCCATGATAACCGTTCCCTGTTTAAATTTTTCTAGTTATTCCGAAAGCATAACGGCACGAAAAAGGGGATTGCAAACCTAATCTGCAATCCCCTTGAATTATGGGCTTATGTACCCCGCGTTTAATCGTCGCGGTGGGTTTTTTCAAGGCGCTCGTGGCGCTCTTGCGCTTCAATGCTCAGCGTTGCAATCGGGCGGGCATCAAGGCGGGCAACCGTAATGGGTTCGCCTGTTTCTTCACAAAAACCGTAGCTGCCGTCATCAATGCGCAACAGCGCCTCGTTGATTTTCATGATGAGTTTGCGCTCGCGGTCACGTGTACGCAGCTCAAGGGCGTGATCGGTTTCAGCCGCAGCGCGGTCTGCAATATCAGGCTTTTGCAGCTCGGTGCCTTGCAGCGTGTTATGAATCGTTTCTTCGGAATCGTGCAACAGCTCCGAACGCCATGCCTGCAGCTTCTTGCGGAAATACTCCAGCATGACAGGGTTCATGAACTTGCCCTTGTCCTTCTTCGGATCGTAATCCGGCGGAACAATAACGGCATTGGAAACGGGACGGGTAGATGTAGGCATGTCAAAACCTGCTTTTTCAAAGGTCATTACTTATAAAAAAGGGTGTCTGATTCCGCAAGCAAAACCAAGCTTTCGGATAACACCTTGTTTATTTTACAACTTTTCTTTGGCCATTTCCATTTTTGCAAGCTCGACCTGCGCCCGCAATTCCACATGGTCCAGTACTTCGGCCAACTGAGGATCATGTATTTTCTCGCGGCGCTCGGCCATGGCGCGGCTTACATTTTCAAGTTCGGTGGTACTTAGTTTGCCGCTTACCAGCCCTTTATGGACGCCCGCAAGCGCATCCAGCACATGCGAAGCCCTCTCCGTCATCCTTTTCTTGGCCTTCCTCTCGGCAGGGTCTTCGTAGGATTGCGCGGCCAAAAGGCTGCCCACATCGGCAACAAGGGGTGCCGACACCGTTTCGGACACATCGCCCGCATCGGCATCTAGGAATGTTTTGAAGTCGCCGGAAGTTCCCGTTGTTTTACGGGTTTTCTCGCTTTTTTTAACGCCGTCCGTAGCGCGTGGGCCTTCGATTCTCATGCCCCCAATATAGCCGAAACTTGGCATTTGATAAGCAAATCCGCGCAAAAATCGTTTTGGCACGGTTTTCGCAATACCTACGCACGGAAAGGAAAACCATGCGTATTCTGCTTCTTACAGCCCTACTTGCCATATCATTCGGTTGCACCAGCACTGCCGAAGCATCGGGCGGTTCCCGCATCAAGGATATCGTGAATATCGAGGGCGTACGCGAAAACATGCTGATCGGCTACGGCCTTGTGGTCGGCCTGAACGGCACGGGCGACAAACTGAACAACGCCCCCTTCACCAAACAATCCCTGACCGCCATGCTCGAACGCCTTGGCGTCAACGTCCGTGATCAAAACCTGAATACAGGCAACGTTGCAGCCGTCATGGTCACCGGCACCCTGCCCCCCTTCGGCAATCAGGGCAGCCGCATCGATGTCAATGTATCCACGCTAGGCGATGCCAAAAGCCTGCAAGGCGGCACCCTGCTCGTGACCCCTCTGATGGGTGCAGATGGTGAAGTATATGCCGTAGCCCAAGGCCCCGTGGCCGTAGGCGGCTACACAGCAGGCGGCGATGCCGGCTCGGTCACGCAAAACATCCCGACGGCTGGCCGCGTCCCCAACGGCGCCATCATCGAACGCGAACAGGAATTCCAGCTGGCCGATCTGCCAACTGTACGCCTCGCCCTTAAAAACCCCGATCTCACAACCGCGCGCCGCATCGCTGCCACCATCAACCAGCAATACGGTACAAAAGTGGCCGAAGCCGAAAACGGCGCAACCGTCCGCGTAGCCAACTTGCCCAATGGCAAATCGGTTGTGGACATGCTGACCGACATCGAACAGCTGGAAGTCGAACCAGACCAGGTCGCCAAAATTGTCATCGATGAACGCTCGGGCGTAATCGTGATGGGCGAAAACGTAAAAATCAGCACCGTTGCGGTTGCCCAGGGCAACTTGACAGTCCGCATCACGGAAACCCCGCAGGTGAGCCAACCGGCGCCATTCTCGCAGCAAGGCTCTACACAAGTGGTCCCGCGCACCAATATCGCCATCGACCCCGACAAGGAAGGCAACATCGCCTACCTACCTGCAGGCGTGACCTTGCAGGAACTCGTATCCTCGCTCAACGCCCTTGGCGTAAGCCCGCGCGATGTCATCACCATCCTTCAGGCCATCAAGGCAGCCGGCGCCATTCAGGCAGAAATAGAGGTCCTGTGAACATAGGCACCCTCAAAGGCACCGACCCGACGCTTCTTGCACGACTGGCCCAGTCGGATGCGGCCATGCAGGCTGCAAAATCAAAACTCAATCCGCAAAAGCTTGCCGAGATCGATAACGCAGCAAACGAATTCGAGGGGATGTTCCTCTCCGAAATGCTCAGCCACATGTTCGAAACCACGGGCGTTGACCCGATGTTCGGCGGCGGTGAATCCGAAGAAACATGGCGCGGCATGATGGTCGATGAGATGGGCAAGCAGATCGCAAAATCGGGCGGCCTCGGCCTATCCGATCCCATCAAGGCGGAAATGATCAAATTACAGGAGGCAGCAGACAATGAGTCCGGCATCAAACAACGCACTTAATACACTGGCACTTGAAGCGGAATCGATACTTGGCACGCTCGGCGATTTGCTGGACCGCGAAACGGATGCCGTCCGCACCGCCGACTACACGACATTCCGGGACTTGCAGAACGACAAAAACGCGCTCTACAACCGCTACCGCACGCTCCTTGAGGCTATCAAGCTGCGCGCCCCCCAAATCAAAGAAGCCCCTGACGCAACAGCCGAGCGCCTTCGCAAGGTTGCCGCACGTTTCCACTCGTCGGTAGAAAAAAACATGTACGCACTGGATGCAGGCAGCAAGTCTGTCCAGCGTGTAACAGACCGCATTGTCCGCGCCGCGCGCGAGAGCGTCCAGTCCCGCCAGTCCTATAGCCCCAAAGGGCACGCAGGTCAGGTCGCAGGCCAACCCATTTCCGTCAAAGTTGACGAAGTCTTGTAACAGCCAGAAAGGCATAGGTGTCACATGATCACAGCAAATCTCCTCCAAAACCAGTTGCTCGGCGATGCAACGCCCAAAGGCACCGGCAAGAAAAACGCAGCAGCAGATGACCTTCTGCTCACAGGTCAGGGCGGTTACAACAGCTTCCAGACCATGCTCTCGGGCCTCAATGTATCCCCGCTTATGGCGGCACAGGCTATCGGCAAAATTCTGGCAACAGCAGCCGCTGAAACAAAAGGCACAGGCAACATCCTGCCTGAAACGGTTTCGAGTGTGGATCTCATAACCGCCCTTAAATCCCTGACCCCCGAACAACTGGCGGCCCTGAATATCGACGCCGATAAACTGGCGGGCGATTTTGCTGCAAGCGCAGCGGGTGAAACCAATACCCTCAGCATCCTCAAATCCCTCTCCACCTTCGATATTGCATCAGGCGAAACGCCCGAAACGTTCACGGTTGTGGATGACCCCAAACTCGCAGCCGCCCTGTCAGCACTGGCAACACAGCTGAAAGCCGTGCAAGTCCAGAACGGCTCGGTTATCGCCAATACCGACATCGAAACCCAAACCAGCATCATGCTGGCGCAAATGTCGGGCAAACCTGTTATTCTCACGACCGAAAACGTCGAAGACGTTATCCAGAAAATCCAGTCCGGCCAGCAAACCATCACCATCGCAAACGTGGATGGCGACGGCTTCCAGACCCTCAAAAAACTGGCTTTCGCGGATATCGCACCGTTCCTCACGCAACCGCGCACGGTCCGCATCGACAGCAAGTCGGTCATGAAAGTGGCGCAAGGCCCATCCTTCCTTCAGGACGGCCAGATTGACGATACCGCCCTCACCTCCATCGCCGGCCTCGTACCCGTGTTCGTTAAGGCGCAGGACGGTACGCTGAAACCCATGCTGGCCGATGGCGCAGCGTTGGCAAAAATTGCAGCACAAACATCTGGACTGAGCCTTACCACGGCACAGCATGCTGCAGCACTGGTCCAGTTGCAGGCAGCAAGCCAGCAGGCAACAAATGCCGCAGGCGTCGCAACCGATGGCACGGCAACCGCCCCGTTGGTCGATGCCGCACAAGGCAAAAACTTCGCAGCAATGCTGCAAGGCGCGGCCACCTCGGGCACCCACGCAAACGGCGCAACGCCGCTCATGGTAACCGTGACACCAGCCAATGCCGCCTCCCGCGGTTTTGAAAGCGTGGCCACTGGGCTTGATAACGGCCTCTCCGACCCCGCTACATTCGATCTTTCGACAGTGTTTGACGATGCGCTGCGCATCCACGCTGACCAAACATTGCCGGCAAACAGCAGCACGGCGCTTATTGCATCGCGCGGCGCATCCCAGATGCACCCGTCAACGCATCTTGTATCCATCGCGCTCCAGCGCGCTGGTCAGGAAGCTGCAAACGGCCAGCTGGGCGAACGCCAGTTTGTCATCCAGCTCGATCCGCCAAACATGGGCCGCCTCAAAATCATGCTGGATTTCGCAAACAACAACACAGTAAAGGCCAAACTGCTGGCCGAACGCCCTGAAACGGTTTCAATGCTGCAAAAGGATTCGGCAACGCTTGAAAAGGCGCTGCAGGATAGCGGTTTTGATACCAGTGCCACTGGCGCCATCACCTTCGATCTCGCTGACAACAATTCATTCTCCCAAAATTCGGGTGGCGGCTCGGGCCAGCAAAACGGCGGTTCCAAAGACAATTCTGAAGATGGCACGGATTTTGCAACTATAGAAAACATGATGGCGATGTTCTACGACCCCGAAACGGGCCTGACCCACGTGAACATCATCATCTAGGAAAAAGGGAACGGCAAAATGACAAGCGTAAGCACCTCAACCCTCAGCTCGCTGGTTAGCGGCACGGACAACGCCAAGAAAAAGGCGGCGGACACCTATAACCAGTTCCTGACACTGCTCACAACGCAGCTTCAGCACCAGGACCCGCTGGACCCCATGCAGTCCGAGGAGTTTACAAACCAGCTTGTCCAGTTCTCGCAAGTCGAACAGGCCATCCTCGGCAACGAGAAAATGGATACCCTTCTCTCGCAGGTCAACAATAACCAGATTGGCCAGTCGCTCAGCTATATCGGCAAGGATGTCTACTACAACGGCTCGACAATCCACTACGAGGGCGAGCCTCTGAAAATCGGTTACGCCGTGGACGGCGAGGTAAATAGCGCCAAACTGCGTATAGTGGACGAAAACAACCAGATCATCCGTACCCTTGACCTCAAGCAAGGCAGCAAGAACGGCAACATGGAATGGGACGGCAAGGACGAATTCGGCAACCTCGCCCCTTCAGGCAAAAACTACACGGTGCGCGTTGATGCGCTGGATGCCGACAACAAGGCCCTTAAATCCTACACCGGCGTGCCCGCGCACGTAACGGGCGTTGAAACCCTCTCGGGCGTTCTTTATCTCGCCCTCAACGGCGACCGCCGTATCGAGGCAGCAAACGTGCTCTCGGTCAGCCAGCCCGATCAGGAGGTACCGGCCACATGACATTCGTAACACACACCCTATTCAACGCATTTACAGCTACTTTCAGGAGGTAATCCATGTCACTTTTCGGCTCACTCATCACCGGCGTGTCCGCGCTCTCCGCACAGGCACAGTCCATGGGTATGATTGCAAACAACATCGCCAACGTGTCCACCGTCGGCTACAAGCGCCGTGAAGCGGCCTTCCAGTCGCTCGTCACGTCTGAATCGGGTAACGCCCGTTACACCCCGGGTTCGGTTCTCTCGCGTACGATCCAGAAGATCAACTCGCAAGGCGCCCTGCAACAGACCAACGCCCCGACCGACGTCGCTATCTCCGGTAACGGCTTCTTCGTTGTGCAACGTTCGGTAGACGGCCTGCAGGAATCCTTCTTCACCCGCGCCGGCTCCTTCACGGAAGACGAAAACGGCTTCCTCCAGAACACCGCAGGCTTCTTCCTGATGGGCTGGAGGCTCGATGATAACGGCGACCTGCCCGCAGGCCGTGACGATATTTCATCGCTAGAACCTATCAACGTGTCGCTCCTTGGCGGTCTGACAAAGGCAACCACGTCGGCCGAATTCAACATCAACCTTGACGCCGCCGAGCCACGCACCGATTTCCCTGTATCAACAGGCACACAGGCCGACTTCAGCCGTACGGTCCGCGTATTCGACTCTCTCGGCGCCGGTCAGGATCTTGAACTCCAGTTTACGCACCACATTTCCCCCACCGCGTATTCCAAATCGGCCTACACGGCAACACAGCTGGAGCGCGACACAGTGTTGAGCTCCCTCAACAACGTCAGCAACACCGAAACAATGGTTGTAAACGTTGGCACAATCACCGGCACAACACCGTTTGTGGTTACATCCACCAACACGGTTCAGGATTTCATCAACTATATTAACAACGACACCAATCTGCGTGACGTTTGCACGGCAGAACTTGATGACAACGACCAGATCCGCATTTACGCCCGTAACTTCGACGACATCGTAACGGTAACCGGCGGCGCAACAGTTGTTGGCACCCAAAACGCAGCATCGGCACTCGGGTTTGACACCATGGGCGCTTACAACCACTCGACAGGCGTCAACGGTACGGGCCTTACCCCTACCACGGTTCTTGACTCGATTACCAACATCGACAACACGGAATCGATTGATATTACAGTCGGCACCAGCACCTACACATTTGCGGCGACCCTCACCAACACGGTGCAGGACCTCATTGACGGCGTAAACACCAACATGGCTGGTGTTGCACGCGCCGAACTGACGGCCGCGGGCGCAATCAAGATTACCGCGCTTGACCGCAACAACACTGTGGCAATCGCCAACAACGTGGTTGTAGGTACCGGCATGGCAACGGCACTCGGCTTCACGGCTGTGGCCGAAACGGCACCCACGCCACCCACCATCTTGCCTGATCCCGGCCTGTCCAACACGCCAACAACATCCGGCTGGTGGCAGCTGAAGATGGTTGACTCCGAAACAGGTACGGTTATCAAAAGCGGCTCGATGAATTTCGGTGCAAACGGCTCGCTCAACGGCCTGGAAGATCTTGATGGCCTTAAATCGGTAGCCCTGAACGACGTGAACTGGGGTAACGGTTCCGAACTTCAGGACATCGTAGTCGATATAGGTGGTCTGACCCAGTTCTCGGGTGAATATAACGTGACCAGCGCAACTCAGAACGGCGCCGAACTCGGCCTCCGTACCGGTGTTGAAATTGACCGTGATGGTATCGTGTCTGCACGTTTCTCGAACGGTCAGACATCGGCACTCTTCAAACTGCCGATTGCAACCTTCACAAGCCCGAACAACCTTTCGGAACAAATCGGTAACTCGTACAACCAGACCTCCGACTCCGGTTCCTACAACTTACGTGAAGCAGGTTCGGGCGGCGCCGGCCTCATCGAAGCCTCGGCTGTCGAATCCTCGAACGTGGATATCGCCGACGAGTTCACCAAAATGATCGTGACCCAGCGCGCCTACTCCGCCGGCACGAAAGTCATCCGTACCGCTGACGAGATGACGGAAGAATTGCTGAGACTGCGTTAATCCGCAACATGACCCGATGAACGGGTTATGGTTTCGGCTGGCGCCTCGCTTGATGCAGAAGCATCGGGCGGGGCGCACTTATAAGCGGGTTTATGGATACAAATTGACAAACCCTAGGCATCACCTAAAGTCGGAGAGAAACTCCAATGAACAGCAAGCCCATGACAAAGCCAGAAGAAAGCGCAGAATCCCCCGCACAAACCTTATCGGAGGATTATCGTCGCCAGTTGACGGAAAAACACGCTTCAGACGACTCATGGGGCAACACGA
>JAGWXJ010000128.1 GCA_018969935.1 Alphaproteobacteria bacterium
CCATCACTCGGGGCGTTATCGGGGTCTTGGTGCACTTCCATGAAAACGCCCGCAACACCCACGGCAATAGCCGCGCGCGCAAGCACAGGCACCATTTTGCGGTCCCCGCCCGATTTGGTACCAAGCCCGCCCGGTTGCTGTACCGAGTGCGTGGCATCGAATATCACGGGGTAACCCGTTTCAGCCATAATGGGCAGCGCGCGCATGTCGCTCACAAGCGTGTTGTACCCGAAGGATGCGCCACGCTCGCAGAGCATGATGTTCTCGTTGCCCGTGCTGGCAATCTTGGCCGCCACGTTTTTCATGTCCCAAGGCGCCAGAAACTGCCCTTTTTTGACATTGATGGCCTTGCCCGTCTGCCCTGCCGCAATTAACAGGTCCGTCTGGCGGCACAAAAACGCGGGGATCTGCAAAATATCAACGGCCTTCGCAACTTCAGCGCACTGCCATGGCTCATGCACATCGGTCACCACAGGCATCCCGAATTCTTTTTTGATATCGGCAAACACCTCAAGGGCCTTATCAAGGCCCATCCCGCGCTCGGAAGAAATCGAGGAACGGTTCGCCTTGTCAAACGACGTCTTGTAAATGACGCCGATACCAAGCTTCCCGCACACTTCCTTGATTTTACCGGCCATATCGAAGGCATGCTGGCGGCTTTCAAGCACACAAGGGCCTGCAAGCAGCGAAAAAGGGGCCGAATTGGAAAAAGTGACGTTACCGACAGTGACAGTTTTCATGCCAGCCATAATAGAGCGCCAAACGGGAATGAAAAGCCCTAAACCAAACGCGATTGGTCAAGCGCCGCCTTGATGAACGACACAAACAGCGGGTGCGGGTCAAACGGCTTGGATTTCAGCTCGGGGTGGTACTGCACACCAACAAACCATGGGTGGTCGGGGTATTCCACAATTTCAGGCAATCTGCCATCAGGCGACATACCCGAAAATACCATACCCTTGGCTTCCAGCCTGTCCTTGTAAGCCGTATTCACCTCGTAACGGTGGCGGTGGCGCTCCGATATCTCGGTAGCCCCATAAGCCTGCGCAACGCGGCTGCCCTTTTTAAGGTGCGCGATGTAAGCGCCAAGGCGCATCGTGCCGCCAAGGTCTGTATTGGCATCGCGGGATTCTTTTTCGTTGCCCTTCACCCATTCGGTCATGAGGCCGACAACAGGTTCCTTGCAGGGGCCAAACTCGGTGGAATTGGCATCCTTGATACCACAAAGGTTGCGCACACCTTCAATGACGGCCATCTGCATGCCAAAGCAAATACCGTAGAAAGGTATCTTGCGCTCGCGCGCGAATTCCACGGCCTTGATCATGCCCTCCGTGCCGCGCACGCCAAACCCGCCGGGCACCAGAATGCCGTTCACATCCTGCAATTGGTGGATGGCATCGGATTCTTTTTCAAACACTTCCGATTCAATGAACTTCAACTCAACGGATGCGTTGTTCGCAATACCGCCATGGATCAGCGCCTCGTTGAGGGATTTATAACTATCCGCAAGCTCGGTGTACTTGCCCACGATGGCGATTTTAACATGGCTCTCGGGGTGGTAAACGCGCTGCAAAATACCTTCCCAACGCCCCAAATCGGCCTTTTTCTCGGGCAATTTGAAGTAGTGCATGATGCGCGTATCAAGCCCCTCGCGGGAATACGAAAGCGGCACTTCATAAATCGATTTCACATCCAGCGCGGGGATAACATCCTCGGGCGCGACGTTGCAGAACAACGCGATCTTGCGGCATTCATCGGCAGGGATTTCACGATCCGCACGGCAAAGCAGAATGCGCGGGCGGATACCAACGGACAGCAGCTCCTTCACCGAGTGCTGGGTAGGCTTGGTCTTAAGCTCGCCCGCAGCGCCAATGTAAGGCAGCAGCGTAACGTGAATGAACAGTGCGCGCTCCTCGCCCACTTCGTTGCCGAACTGGCGGATGGCCTCAAGGAACGGCAGCGATTCAATATCGCCAACCGTACCGCCGATTTCAACGAGCACGAAGTCGGCCGAGCCGTCTTTTTCGCGGATAAACGTTTTGATTTCATCCGTCACATGCGGAATGACCTGAATGGTAGCGCCAAGATAATCACCGCGGCGCTCGCGCTGGAGAACGTTGAGGAATATGCGGCCCGCACTGATGGAATCGTTCTTGTTGGCGGAACGCCCCGTAAAACGCTCGTAATGACCGAGGTCTAGATCGGTTTCGGCGCCATCATCGGTCACGAACACTTCGCCGTGCTGGAACGGCGACATGGTACCGGGGTCCACGTTCAGGTACGGGTCCATTTTCGCAAGGCGGACCGAGTACCCGCGTGCTTGCAAAAGTGCGCCAATAGCGGAGGCGGCGAGGCCCTTCCCCAAGGAAGAAACAACCCCGCCCGTGATGAATATGTATCGCGTCATTGTGATGGTACCGGAGGCTCAGGTGTAGCAGGCGGTGTAGCCGTTGCCGGTGCAGCCGCTGGCGCTGGTGCAACAGCCGCATCAGCAGGTGCTGCCGGTGCTGCTGGCGCAGGGGCCGCAGGCATGGTGGCAGGTGCCGCCGCCGCAGGTGCAGGCGTATTGTAATCCTCAAGAAGGCCCTTGCCCGCGCCGGAATTCTTGGCAAGCACAGCCAGCGTGATCGATGTGGCAAAGAACACGAATGCGCAAATGGTCGTCGCTTTGGTAAGCGCATTGGCCGTGGAACGGGCCGAGGCAAAATCGCCAAGGCCGCCGCCACCACCAATACCAAGGCCGCCGCCGCTGGAACGCTGAAGCAGCACAAGGCCGATAATGACAATGGCCAATATAAGGTGGATGACGAGTACGACTTCCTGCATTTCAAACCTTCACTGCATTCACTATAGCGAGAAAGCTCTCGGCTTTCAGGCTGGCTCCTCCTACCAGAGCACCGTCCACATCCGCAAGAGAAAGTATTTCGGACGCGTTTTCGGGCTTAACGGAACCGCCGTATATAATGCGCAAAACACCTGCATCTGCAAGCCGCTTTTCCAGATTTGCACGGATTTGTGCATGGACTTCTGCAATCTGGGCAACGGTGGCCACCTGCCCTGTACCAATGGCCCAAACAGGCTCATAGGCAATAACCACATTCTGGCCTGTCGCATGGGCAGGAACCGACCCCGCAAGCTGTGATTCGATAACCATCTCGGTCTGGCCCGTCTGGCGTTGCGCCAGTGTTTCGCCCACACAAATGATGGGGATGACCCCCGCCTCCATGGCTTTCGTGGCCTTGGCGGCTACCGTATGGTCCGTTTCCTCGAAATACTGGCGGCGCTCGGAATGACCGACAATCACATATTTACAGCCCATATCGGCCAGCATCGGGGCCGATATTTCACCGGTAAACGCCCCGTCCCCCCTCAGGCTTACATCCTGCGCGCCTAGCGCAACGCCATTGGCCAGCTTGGCCTTGGCCGCTGCCAGGTGCAAAAAAGGCGGGCAAACCGCTACTTCTGGGCCAGACGCGCCTACCCCAGCCGATACGGCAGCAGCAAGGGCATCGGCAGCCGCAAGTGTGCCGTTCATTTTCCAGTTACCAGCGATAAAAGGACGTCTTTTCATAGCCATGATGCGTGTCTATAGTGCCACAGCCGTTTTTACAAGATGAAGGTATCAAATGTTGAATTCACTGCGTGAGGGCGCTAGCGCCAAAGTTATCAAGTTTCTGGCCCTTGGCTTCGTGTTGCTGGGCGTCAGCGGCATGATATTCATGGATGTGGGCGGATTCTTCCGCGGCGGCATTACGGATACGACACTCGCGCGCGTGGGCCGCACCACAATCTCCATTCAGGCCTTCGAAAGAACGGCACAGCAAGCCATCCGTTCCCAGAACATGACAATGCAGGAAGCCTACCGCTTCGGCCTTCTCCAGAACATCCTCGATGAAATGATCACGCGCGAGGCGGCAAAACAGGAAGCCGTGCGCGAGGGTATCGTCATCTCCCAACGCGACATCGCCAACCGCGTCCATGACTTTGTAAAAACCCAGATGCAGCCGGGCGAAACCCCGCAAAAAACACTGGAACGCTTGCTCAGTTCGCAAGGCCTCACGCAGGATGACCTTCTGGCCTCCATGCGCCAAAGCCAGACGCAAGCCCTGATGGCCGACCCCATGAATGCGGCAGTCGCCTTTGTACCCCGCCTCGCAACCGAAGCCATGGGCCGCTTTCAAGCCGAACGCCGTGATATTGTCTTCATGACACTCACGCCCGAAGTTGCCGGCGCCAACCTCAAGGCCGATGACGAAACACTGAAAACCTACTTCGAAACCGTAAAAGACCAATATCAAATCCCCGAACAGCGGGTGTTCCGCGCCATCGTCCTCAACGCCGATGACATCAAGGCAGGCATCTCCATTACGGATGCCGACGTGCAGGCCGCCTACAACGAACGCAAAGACCAGTTCCGCATCGGCGAACGCCGCAAGATCGAACAGGTTGTCGTTCCCGATGAAAACAAGGCCAAGGAAATCACGCAGGCTGCCCGTAGCAATACCTCCCTCAAGGCGCTGGCACCCGCAGGCACTTACCGCGATATCACGGAAGTTGAACAGGCAAGCCTGCCCGCCGAAATGGCCCCCGTATTTGCAGGCAACAAAGGCGTAGTGCTGAACCCCATCAAAACCCCGCTTGGCTGGCACATCATCAAGATCATCGACATCAAACCGGCCCGCGCCCAAACCTTCGATGAAGTCAAAGCCGACCTCCGCAAGGAACTTGAATCCGATGCCCTCCACAACGAAATGGAATCCCGCATCAGCAAAATCGATGAAGCGGTAAGCCAGGGCGATACGCTGGACACAGTCGCAACCAACATGGGCCTGACGGTCAAGGATGTCGGCCCCATCGATTCACAAGGCACTTTCGCCCCAACCGAAAAATCCGACCCCCTCCTGACCGCTCTCGGCCAGAACAAGGATCTGCTCAGCTCCCTGTTTGAATTGATGGAAGGCGAAACAAGCGACCTCGCCGAAATCAACGAAAGCATGTACGCGGTTTTCGCGCTCAATTCGGTAACCCCTACGCGCGATCGCGAGTTTGCCGAAGTGAAACCGGAAC
>JAGWXJ010000129.1 GCA_018969935.1 Alphaproteobacteria bacterium
GTTAATAAGGTCATGCTGGTCGGCAATCTGGGCCGCGACCCCGAAATCAAGACAATGCAAAACGGCGGCAAGGTTTGTAACCTCTCCGTTGCTACCTCCGAAAGCTGGAACGACAAGGCATCAGGCGAACGCAAGGAAAAGACCGAGTGGCACCGCGTTGTCGTATTCAACGAAAACATCATCCGCGTCTGCGAGAACTATCTGAAAAAAGGCGCCAAGGTTTACGTCGAGGGCCAACTTGAAACCCGCAAATGGACGGACCAGTCAGGCGCTGAAAAATACTCGACCGAAGTCGTACTGCGCCCTTATCGCGGCGAACTCACCATGCTGGACAGCAAGGGCGGAAGCGGTTCATCATACGGGAATGACAACGCAGGCTCCGAACAGCCCCGCCAACAGGCGGCGGCAGGCGGCAGCGGCGGCCAATGGCAATCTTCCAAAGGGGGAAGTGACTTCGATGACGACATTCCGTTCTAAGGCTATCCGCGCAATTCTGGCTATTATGTTCAGCACCGGCATGGTTGTATCAGCCATGGCTCAGGATGCAGCTACGCCAGCAATCGGCGGGGTTGCGGTTGACCCGACTTCCACACCGCCCATGGCACTGGCAGCACCAGCGCCCGAAATTCCGCTGCAAAGCCCCGAAAAAATGAAGCTTGCGCACGAATATCTGAGCGCCGACCCCATCGAAGACCAAATCAAAAAGGCCGTCGATAACGTGGCGGAAGGCATCCAGCCCGACCAGCGCATACTGTTCAAAAGCATGGCCGATAAATACATCGACTTCAAAAAGCTGAGAGATTCCGCCGAGCGCGCAGCCGCAGTTACCTTTACGGAAGAAGAATTGAAGGCCATGACGGCATTCTTCAATACGCCAGAAGGTAAATCGTTGCGTACAAAACTGCCCGAGTACCAGAAACTCGTTCAGCCGGTTATCACCGAGGTTTTACAGAATTTTATGCTTAAAATTCAGGATGCTTCGGTCCTGCAACCTACGCCATAAATCCCCTCTTAAATTTAGTCATTTTTTAATCGTCAGACCATTAAACTGGTTACGATTTAAGACAGTCTAATGCAGGATTCGGTATGCCCTATAATTCTTCGGCCTTTGAAAAATTCAAGAAAAATCAAAAGGTTGCCTCCTCTGCAGGTGCTGATGACCCCCATGTGGTCAAATCCCGCATTACTGTCAGAGGTGAAGTGAAGGCACACGCCCCTGCCTTTACCGCATCGGATACGCCAAAAGCAGCCATCCATCCAAAAGAAGAACTTATCGAAACCGAGATTGTCCAGACAAAACAGGCCAAGCCTTTTTATGCACGAAGCTGGTTTCTGTTCCTCTTATTCTCGGTTATAACCACAGGTATCATTCCACTCGTCTTCAAAAACCAGATGGATACCCTGATGGGCATGGCCGATACGGTAAAAACCCAGACAGGCGTCGATGCCATGTCACCTGATACGTACAAGGCTATGTTTACCGGCAAACCACTGCCTGCAAATCGTACGGCAGTTGCGGCATCGGATTCTTCCAGTGCACCGCCCATCAGTGCGGCACCAACACCCGAAAGCACATCAACCTTCGGCAAAATCAAGCAAGCTGCTTCCAAATTAAAGGGCAGTGAAACACCCGCACCAACAAAGATAGCCGCCCCCACACAGTTGCAAACCACGGGTGACCTGCATGAAATGGTTGATCAGGCAGCCGAAAGAGCCGCGCAAGTTACTGCCCAAGGGCCCGAGGCCAGCATGCAATACATCCAGCAGGAAACCGAGCGCCTGAACAATATGGCCAAGCAGTTCGACAACACCTACGGCGCCAAAAAGTAACCGCATCAATTTACTGGAAATCCCTTGAAATCCGCCTATATATGGGCGGATGAAAAGCATTACCGTCAGGGGCGCCCGCGAGCACAATCTCAAAAACGTAACCATCGAAATGCCGCGCGATCAGCTGATCGTCATTACAGGGCTTTCGGGGTCGGGCAAGTCGTCACTGGCCTTTGATACTATTTACGCCGAAGGCCAACGCCGCTACGTGGAATCCCTTTCGGCTTATGCCCGCCAGTTCCTTGAGATGATGCAAAAGCCCGATGTGGATTCCATCGAAGGCCTTTCACCCGCCATTTCAATCGAGCAAAAAACAACCAGCAAAAACCCACGCTCGACGGTCGGCACCGTTACCGAGATCTACGATTACATGCGCCTTCTATGGGCGCGCGTAGGCGTGCCGTATTCACCCGCCACGGGCCTTCCGATTGAATCCCAAACCGTCACCATGATGGTTGACCGCGTCATGGCGATGGGCGAGGGGACTAGGCTGTACATCATGGCGCCCATCGTGCGTGGCCGTAAGGGCGAGTACAAAAAGGAACTGGCGGAACTCAAGGCCAAAGGCTTCCAGCGCGCCAAAATCGACGGCAAACTCTATGAACTGGATACCGCCCCGACACTCGATAAAAAACTCAAACACGATATTTCCATCGTTGTTGACCGTCTGGTGCTGAAGCCAGATTTGGGCAACCGCCTGGCGGATTCACTGGAAACCGCCGTGCGTCTGGCTGACGGCATAGCGATTGTTGAAAACGCGGACACGGGCGCCGAAACCCTGTTCTCCGAAAAATTCGCATGCCCTGTATCGGGTTTCACGATTGCAGAAATCGAACCGCGCCTCTTTTCCTTCAACTCGCCCCACGGGGCATGCCCGGCCTGTGACGGACTTGGCGAAAAAATGATCATGGATGAAGCCCTGATCATCCCGCACCCCGAAAAATCACTATCGCAAGGCGCTATCGAGCCTTGGTCAAAATCCTTCGCGCCGTTCTATTTGCAAGCCCTTGAAGGGGTGGCCAAACACTTCAAATTCAGCATGTCCACCCCTTGGAACAAGCTGAAGCCAGAACATCGCAACATCGTGCTTTACGGCTCGGGCGATGAGGCCGTGTCCATCACCTACCACTCCAAAACCGAAAGCACGTGGAAGAGCAACAAGCCGTTTGAAGGCGTTATCCCCTCCATGCAGCGCCGCCTGCTCGAAACCGACAGCGAAAACGCGCGGGAGGAACTGGCCCGCTACCAGACAAGCGCCCACTGCGAAGCCTGCAACGGCGCCCGCCTGAAGCCCGAGGCCCTGGCCGTCAAAATAAACAAACTCCATATCTCGGAAGCCACGAACTTTTCGATTGAAGATGCACACGCTTGGTTCGGCACCCTGCCAAAAAAGCTGACAAACAAACAAAACGAAATCGCCGCCCGTATCCTCAAGGAAATCAACGAACGCCTGACATTCCTCATGAACGTCGGCCTCGATTACCTCTCGCTGGGCCGCGCCTCGGGCACGCTATCAGGCGGGGAAAGCCAGCGCATTAGGCTCGCATCCCAAATCGGTTCCGGCCTTACGGGGGTGCTCTACGTCCTCGATGAACCTTCCATCGGCCTGCACCAGCGCGATAACAACCGCCTGCTTGAAACACTGTGCCACCTCCGTGACCTCGGCAACACTGTGCTGGTGGTCGAACATGACGAAGATGCCATCAGACAGGCCGATTACCTCATCGATATGGGCCCGGGCGCAGGCGTCCATGGCGGCAGCGTTGTGGCAGCAGGCACCCCGCAAGAAGTCTTCAAATCCAAAAACAGCATCACCGCCGATTACATGACAGGCCGCAGGTGCATTGAAGTGCCTGCCAAACGCCGCAAGGGTAAACCCAAACAATCCATCACGGTCGTAGGCGCTACGGGCAACAACCTCAAAAACGTCACGGCTGAAGTACCGCTAGGTACATTTACTTGCGTCACGGGCGTATCAGGCTCGGGCAAATCAACACTGGTGCTGGATACGCTGTACAAGGCAGTTGCCCGCACTTTGAACGACGCCTCCGATGTGCCCGCCCCGCACAAGGAAATCAAAGGCCTTGGCTTCATCGACAAGGTCATCGATATCGACCAATCACCCATTGGTCGCACGCCGCGCTCAAACCCCGCAACCTATACGGGCGCATTTGGCCCCATCCGTGACTGGTTTGCAGGCCTGCCTGAAGCGAAGGCGAGGGGGTATGACGCAGGGCGCTTCAGCTTCAACGTCAAAGGCGGGCGCTGTGAATCCTGCCAGGGCGACGGCGTCATCAAAATCGAGATGCACTTCCTGCCCGATGTTTACGTGACATGCGAGGCCTGCCAAGGCAAACGCTATAACCGCGAAACACTGGAAATCAAATTCCGCGAGAAATCCATCGCCGATGTGCTGGATATGACCATCGAGGAAGCGGCCAAGTTCTTCAAAGCCGTCCCCTCCATCCGCACGAAAATGGAAACGATGGAGCAGGTAGGCCTTGGCTACATACAGGTAGGGCAGGCGGCCACCACGCTATCAGGCGGCGAAGCCCAGCGCGTAAAACTCTCGAAGGAACTCTCGCGCAGGTCCACGGGCAAAACCCTCTACATCCTCGATGAGCCCACCACAGGCCTCCACTTCGAGGACGTCAAACGCCTGCTGGAAGTGCTGCACACACTGGTTGATCAGGGCAATACGGTCTTGGTCATCGAACACAACCTCGATGTCATCAAAACCGCCGACTGGATTATCGACATCGGCCCCGAAGGTGGCAACAAGGGCGGAAAAATCATTGCAACAGGCACACCCGAGGACATAGCCGCCGACAAGCAAAGCTATACGGGCCGCTTCCTGAAGCCCTTGCTGGACTCCAAAAAATCGGCCCGTAAATCGGCTTAGCGTAATGTCCTAGGCGACAAGCCTTGGTGTATCAAACGCGCCCGCAAACTTGCCATGCCCGCGGCGTATACCAGCTGCCACAAGGTCATCATCCGATGGCTCTTTGTAAAAGGCGGTGCTGCCCCCGTCAAAACCACCGCCACTGAAGCCGCCACCACTGAAACCCCCGCCAAAATCACTACTGACAGGGGTGGATATGGCGTTGAAACCAGTATCGATGGATATGGGCTGCACTGACTGCACAACATCACTCACACTAGCTGATATGGCGGCTGCATCCACAGCAATGCTGGCAACATCAACACCCAGC
>JAGWXJ010000130.1 GCA_018969935.1 Alphaproteobacteria bacterium
CATGGATAAAGTTTAGCGTTCCATCGCTGGAACGCTAAATGCATTTTTTTCATGGTTAACAGGTTTTAAGCGGGGTTATTTGTACTCGATTTTCTCAATCTCGTACGACTGCGGCCCGCGTGGCGTATTGACCTCGACAACCGCACCTTTGGTTTTGCCGATAAGGGCCCGCGCAAGCGGGGCGGCAACAGCCAGTTTGCCTGATTTGATATCGCTCTCGTGCTCGCCCACAATCTGGTAGACAACCTTTTTGTTGTCATCATCCAGCACCGTTACGGTCGCGCCAAACATGACCTTGTCGCCATGGAGTTTGGTGGGGTCAATCACTTCGGCGCGGCTCAGCACGGCCTCCAGTTCCTCGATGCGGCCTTCGATATGGCTTTGTTCTTCCTTGGCGTACTGGTACTCGGCGTTTTCGGAAAGGTCGCCATGCGCGCGCGCTTCGGCAATCGCCTCGATAATGGCGGGGCGGCGTGTGTGCTTCAGCTCATGCAGCTCGGCTTCGATAAGGCCTTGGCCGCGCACGGTCATCGGTATTTTTTCCATCGGTTACCCTTCGGTTTAGTCAGCAAAAATCCCGCCTTCGCGGGCGGGATGTCGCAACACTACCCCCAAGGGGGCAGGCTGTCAAATGGCCTTAAATGTTGGCGGCAGGCTCAAGCGATTTTCGCGTTTTCCTGATCTGGTCCATAAATCGGGCTAATTCCTCACCGTACTGCTGCGGGTTGCTGATGGTACCGCAGCCCTCGGTCAATATCACATGCCCCATGACGCGCGTCTTGATTTCAAGGCCTGAACCTTTGGCTAGCCCCTCGGCATAACCTGATAGCCGCCCGCTCACAAACCCGCGCGCCAGCCCCTTGCTGACAAGCGTAGGGCCCGTGGGCAACACGGCAACACTGGCAAGGCTTTCCATCGCCCTCAACTGGAGGGCCTGCACAAGCTCCACGCGGCGTTTGGGCAAAATGTTGGCTTTAACGGCGGCGGTCGCGTTGTAAACAATACTGACAGGCACCACGAGCTGTGTGGTTTTATCACCGTTGCAAAGGCTCACGATTTCGGTGGAATGGGCAAAGATTTCGTTGCCCACCTTGACGGATTTGAACCCCGCCTTGATTTCGCTTTGTGCAAGGCCCGCCGTATCGGCAGGGGCTGTGGGTGCCTTGCTTTTGGGTTGTGCGGCGTCGGCGCTGGCACCAAAAATGATGCAAAGGGCAAATAGGCCTGCCCCGGCCTGTGCTGGAATGGATTGCATATGGGTATCCCTGTTTTGCCTGTTTTTTTTTATCGTTTCCCAAGCAAAGCAGAAAAACCACCCCTTGTACAAGGGGTGGTTGCAAAGCGGCTGTTAAGCCGCGTCCTTATCGAAATACGATTGCAGCGGCGCGATATGGAAGCTGCGGGCCTTCATGGACCGTATGGCCAGCACGGCAGCCTGCGCGGCCGCCATGTTGGTGTAATAGGGCACCTTGTGCATAAGGCCCGTGCGCCTGATTTCCACCCCGTCCGTCATCGACTGGCGGGTAAGCGTGGTGTTGATGATCAGGTTCACATCGCCGTTGATGATGGCATCCACGATATGCGGCTGGCCTTCCGACACCTTGTTGACGCGCGTCACTTTCACGCCCGCTTTCTCAAGGTAGGTACAGGTGCCGCCCGTCGCGATAATCTTGAAGCCCATGTCCAGAAGGTCTTTGGCCAGCGGCAGCAAGGCAGGCTTGTCGGCATCATAAACGGACAGGAATACCGTACCCTCGCGCGGCAGCCACATGCTTGCGCCGATTTGCGATTTGGCAAAGGCCTGCGCCACGTTTTTATCAAGGCCCATCACTTCGCCCGTCGATTTCATCTCGGGGCCCAGCACCACGTCCACACCGGGGAAGCGGCTGAACGGGAACACGGGCGCTTTCACGGCAACATGGTCATCTTTCATGCCCGTCAGCAGCCCCGCCTTGCGGAAGGTATCCAGCTTCTCGCCCGCCATGATGCGTGCGGCCATCTTGGCCACGGGCACGTTGGTGGCCTTGGCAACAAACGGCACCGTGCGCGAGGCGCGGGGGTTCACTTCAAGGATGTAAATATCGCTCTCGCCGCTGCTGGCGTTCTTCTTCACGGCAAACTGCACGTTCATGAGGCCCTTTACCTTAAGGGCCTTGGCAAGCGCGATGGCTTGGCGCTCGATTTCACGCACAACCTTGTAGGGCAGGGAGTGCGGGGGCAACACACACGAGCTGTCGCCCGAGTGCACGCCCGCTTCCTCGATATGCTCCATGATGCCTGATACGTAGCAATCCTCACCGTCCGCCAGCACGTCCACATCCACTTCCGTGGCGTTTTGAAGGTAGGTGTCAATCAGCACGGGGTTTTTGCCTGAAACATGGACGGCGTTCTTCATGTAGCCCTCCAGTTCCTCTTGGTTGGTCACAATCATCATGGCCCTGCCACCCAAAACGTAGGATGGGCGGACAACCAACGGATACCCAAGGGCATTGGCGGCTTTGACGGCGCTTTCCACGGATGTTGCCGTATCGGCAGGCGGCTGCAAAAGCTTCAGCTTATCAATCAGTTTCTTGAACCTGTCGCGGTCCTCGGCCAGATCGATGGCATCTGGGTCCGTGCCCAAAATGGGTATTTTGTGTTCCTTGAGGAATTGCGCAAGCTTCAGCGGCGTCTGCCCGCCCAGTTGCACAATCACGCCCTTCACCTTGGCGCCCGCATTGTTTTCAGCAGTAATGATTTCCAGTACGTCTTCCTGTGTCAGCGGCTCGAAGTAAAGGCGGTCCGATGTGTCGTAATCGGTCGATACCGTTTCAGGGTTGCAGTTGATCATGATGGTTTCATAACCGGCTTCCTTGAGGGCATAGCAGGCGTGTACACAGCAGTAATCAAACTCGATCCCCTGGCCGATACGGTTTGGCCCGCCGCCCAAAATCACGATTTTTTCTTTGTCTGTCGGCTCTATTTCCGATTGCGGCGTACCGTTCAGGTAGTGCTCGTAAGTGCCGTACATGTAAGGCGTAACCGATGGTATTTCGGCAGCACAGCTATCAATGCGTTTGTATACAGGGCGCACGCCGTGTTTTACACGCGCATTGCGTATGCTGTCTTCTTGCGCGCCTGTCAGCTTGGCAAGCCGTGCATCGCTAAAGCCCATGCCTTTCAGGCACGCCCAGCCTTCGGCATCCTTGGGCAGGCCGTTGGCCTTCACGTCGGCCTCGGTGTCTACGATGTTCTTGATACGCTCGAGGAACCACTTGTCGATTTTGGTGGTCGCATGCACGTCATCCACCGACATGCCGTGGCGCATGGCTTGCGCCACATACAAAATGCGCTGTGCAGTAGGTTTGGAAAGGTGCGCGCGTATCTGGTCGGCATCAGGCTCGCGGCCGGCTTCTACGCCTGCAATCTTGATTTCGTCAAAGCCTGTAAGGTTTACCTCGAGCGAACGCAGGGCCTTTTGTACGGATTCCTCAAAGCTGCGGCCCATGGCCATGGCCTCGCCCACCGATTTCATGGAAGTGGTCAGGCGCGTATCCGTACCCTTGAATTTCTCGAATGCAAAGCGCGGGATTTTCGTGACGACGTAATCGATGGTCGGCTCGAACGATGCGGGGATTTTCCCGCCCGTAATGTCGTTGCCCAATTCATCGAGCGTGTAGCCAACAGCAAGCTTGGCCGCAACCTTGGCAATGGGGAAGCCCGTGGCTTTGGATGCAAGCGCCGATGAACGCGACACACGCGGGTTCATTTCAATCACGACCATGCGGCCATCAACGGGGTTGATGCCGTATTGCACGTTGGAACCGCCAGTTTCAACACCAATACCGCGTAGTACCTTGATGCTGGCATCACGCATGATCTGGTATTCTTTATCGGTCAGCGTAAGGGCAGGGGCCACGGTAATGGAATCGCCCGTGTGCACGCCCATGGGGTCAAAGTTTTCAATCGAGCATACGATGATGCAGTTGTCGTTTTTATCGCGCACGACTTCCATCTCGTATTCTTTCCAGCCAAGCACGGATTCTTCGACCAGCACCTCATGCACGGGCGAGGCATCAAGGCCCTCGCGCAAAATCTGCTCGAATTGCTGGCGGTTATAGGCAATACCGCCGCCCGTGCCGCCAAGGGTGAAGGATGGGCGGATAATGGCGGGCAGGCCGACATCGGGCAGCGCATCAATGCCCTCGGCCAGCGTTTTGACAAGGCGCGATTTGGGGCTGCTAAGGCCCAGCTTGTCCATCTCGTTCCTGAATAGCAGTCGGTCCTCCGCCTTTCTGATAGCCTCGCGGTTCGCGCCAATCAGCTCGATGCCAAGGCGGTCCAGCGTGCCGTCATCGGCAAGCGCAAGCGCGGTATTAAGGGCCGTTTGCCCGCCCATGGTGGGCAGTAGGGCATCGGGTTTTTCGATTTCTAAAATGCGGGCCACGATACCGGGGGTAATGGGCTCAACGTAGGTGGCATCCGCCAAATTCGGGTCCGTCATGATGGTGGCGGGGTTCGAATTGATGAGGATGATGCGGTACCCTTCCTCCTTCAAAGCTTTGCAGGCCTGTGTGCCCGAGTAGTCGAACTCGCAGGCTTGGCCAATAATAATTGGCCCCGCGCCGATGATGGCGATGGATTTGATATCGGTACGTTTTGGCATGGCTTCAGGCCTCGGGGGAAAGATTGGTCCTGAAGAGGATTTGATAGGGCAATAACCCGCACCGCGCAACCTTTTTCACCGCGTTATCTTGAGGTTTTTTGCCCGCGCGCTATCCTTGCCTCCAAAGGGTGAGGAGATAGTCAATGACCCACAAGCAGAAACCCGTAACCCTGAGTGCCGAGGACATAGCCATTCTTGATGGTTTGCGCGGCAAAAGCCCCGCCCAGCAACGCATCCACGAAAGCCCCAAAAGTACGGGCCAGAAGGTGGCCGATGCGGTTGCCTCCGTCGTCGGGTCTTGGCGGTTCATCATCATCCAGTCGGCGCTTCTGGCACTCTGGATCGTGCTTAACGTCATAGGCTGGATAAAAGCATGGGACCCGTATCCGTTTA
>JAGWXJ010000131.1 GCA_018969935.1 Alphaproteobacteria bacterium
ACCATTTATACCTGCCGCCTCGCTAATGAAATTCGGACATATTTTTACTGCCTGATGATTATAGACAATTACTCTACTCGAAACCTTGCTTTTGTAATGATTTATAGCTTCTAAAAATTGAAATGCCTTATCTCGAATGCGAGTAACCAATTTCTCCCCTGTAGGGTATCCATAGCCACAGCTTGCGCCAGCACCTAGAATGAAAGCAGTGGATTTAAACATGTTAACTTTCAAAAAAATTATTCTCTGCCTAATATATCTAGACTGAGAAATTTGCCAAACTAGGTATTTAATCCTATAGTGGGCAAATGCCCCAAACACCCCCGCCACCCGCCGTACAACAACCACCCCACCTTATCGCCGCGCGCACCTTGCAGGCTGAACTGGAAGGGGGCAAGTCCACCTCCCGCCTTCTGCACACGCAGGCCGCCTTGCTGGATGCGCTGTTCGCCGGCCTCCTCGATGAATGTATCGAAACGCGCCTCAACACCTTCACCAACACGCCCTACAAGGTCGTGAAGCGCGAGAACATCGAACTCGCGCTCCGCGCCCAAAAACAGTGCCGCCAGACGCTGGATTGTCTGGCAATGCGCACACCCGATAAATCCGCCGAACAAACTGAAAGCCCCTGATATTTGCCAGTGAAAACAAGGAAATGGACAGCAAGGCAAAGGGCGCAGCAGGCCTGCAATGCCCGTAAAAACCGCCCGTGGTGCGCCTCCACGGGGCCGCGTACGGCGGCGGGCAAGCGGCGCGTATCATCCAACGCGCTTGTGCATGGGCTTTCCGTCATCCGCCGCGCCCTGCGGTTGCAGCGCGCATGGCTCATGCGTTACCGCGCACAAAAAAAACCGGATCGCCGTGTGGGGCAATCCGGTTCTTTATGCCAAGCGCGTGAGGGTTACTCGCGCGGCTCGTCATCCGATTGGTCCAGAGCGGCAACCTTGCCATCGGCATCGGCGTCCTTCGTCAGGCTCGATACCGGCATGTCATGCTCCTTCTGGTAGGCTTTCAGGGCCTCGGCTGTGCGGGGGCCGTAAATGCCGTCCACCTGCACGCGGTACCCTTTGGCACGCAACTCGCCCTGAATCTGGCGGATTTCGTTGGCGTTCAGCGTGCCAATGCTACCCTCGGCGCGGGTCATCAGCGTACCCAGCTCCGTGGTCATGTTGTCGCTTACGTCAGCGCGCTCTTCAGCGGCTTCGTTACGCTCGGCCTGTGGCTCGCTTACCATGGCGTTGGCACCCGTGTGGGCATCAACATCACCCGTTTGCTCGTCCACCGTTACGCGGGCCGTGCCGGGCACCGTACCGGTGCTGGATTTCACGGTCACGGTATCCGTGGCCTCGTTTTCAGTGACGGTGCCGCGCGCAACCGAGTTATCGGCGCCCGAATACGCCGCATCGCCGTTAAACTGGCTGCCCGTCTGCCTGCTCGTATCATCGGCATACGCCCCGACGCCGAGGGCAAGCGTGGAAACGGTAATGGCAGTCAAAAGTGTAAACTTTTTCATTGGAAATTCTCCTTTCCTGTGTGACGCTGGCCCAACGGCCCGCAAATGGAAAAAGTTTCAAAAAATATTTGCGGATTCCGAACAGAAACAATTACGAAACAAACATGTTCATCGACTCGCATTGCCACCTGAATTCCAAAAAGATCGCGCCATTGGCAGCGCCCGATGCGCTCGTGAAAAGGGCAAACGATGCGGGCGTAGCGGGCATGGTCACCATCTGCTGCCGCATGCACGAAGAAGCGGAAACGTTGAAATCTATAGCATCGGATAACAAAAACGTCTGGTGCACGGTGGGCACCCACCCGCACGATGCTTCCAGCGAAGCCGAAAAAAAATATACGGCGGCTGATATTGTCACGCTCGCAAATTCGCATCCAAAAATTGTCGGGATAGGGGAAAGCGGGCTCGATTACTTTTACAATTTTTCGACACCCGATGATCAGGCTGCAAGTTTCCGCAAGCACATCCACGCCTGCCTCGAAACGGGTCTGCCCATCGTTGTCCACGCCCGTGACGCCGATGCCGACATCATCAAAATCATCCGCGAGGAAGGGCAGGGCGGCAAGCTGACGGGCGTCATGCACTGCTTTTCATCAGGCGAGAAAATGGCGCAGGAAGCGCTTGAACTTGGCTTCTATATATCGTTCTCCGGCATCGTCACATTCAAGAATGCCCAGAATTTACGCGATATCGCCAAAAACGTGCCACTCGATAAAATCCTCATTGAAACCGATGCGCCGTATCTGGCACCTGAGCCCGTGCGCAAAAACATCAACGAACCTGCCCTGATTGTGAACACCGCAAATTGTCTGGCCGATGTGCTGGGCAAAACGCGCGATGAAATCGGCGCGATAACAAAAGACAACTTCTTCAAACTATTCTGGAAGGCAAAGGAAACATGGCAACACTAACCATCATGGGCTGCGGCGGCTCGGGTGGCGTGCCGCTGGCCACCAACTACTGGGGCGCCTGCAACCCCGCCAACCCCCGCAACCGCCGCATGCGCGCCTCCGTAGCCGTAACAAATGGCGACAAAACCATCGTTGTGGATACCGGCCCCGACTTCCGTGAACAGACAATCCGATACGGCCTCAAAACCGTAGACGGCGTCCTTTATACCCACGGCCATTCCGACCACACGAACGGCATCGATGAACTGCGCTATGTCAGCATTCTGGCCAAGCAGCGGGTACCCATCTGGGCCGATGACGCAACGTTGCAGGAATTGCAGTCACGCTTCTCGCACATCTTCCTCGAAAGCGCGGACGGCATTTACCAGCCCGTCGTAACCCCGCACATATTCACCAACAGCCAATACGGCAAGACAGTCGATATATTGGGCATGCCCGTCGTGCCCTTTTGGCAAAAGCATGGTGTATCCGGCCGCTCCCTCGGGTTCCGCTTTGGTGATATCGCCTATTCCACGGATGTATCAGGGCTTGATGACGCCGCCTTCGCAGCCCTCAAAGGTATCAAGACATGGGTCGTGGATTGCGCCCAGTTCGGATCCGACTTTACGGTCGTCCACGCCAACTTCGAGATGGTGGAAAGCTGGAATGCACAAGTAGGGGCCCAACGCGTCATCCTCACACACCTGACCCCGCGCGTAGATTACGACGAATGCGCACAAAAGCTGCCCAAAGGCTACGAACCCGCCTATGACGGCATGCAAATTGAATTTTGCGCCAGTTAAAATTGACATAAACCAAAACTAGCGCTACTACAGCGCCATGATTGGACGCATCACAGCTGCTGCAAGCGCAATAGCGCTAGCCTACACACTGATACCCGGCCCCCAGGCCGAACTTTGGGGCGCTACATCCCGTGAAGTTGATTGCAAAATCGCTCGCGAGGATATTTTCTACGGCAAGCCAACCATTCCGCAACTCGCCAATGGCGATGCCAAATTCAACTGCGGCTCGGCTGGCACACTCCGCTTCACGTTCAACCGCGGTACATCAACGGAAGTCCGCATACTGGATACCGACCCCGCAAAAGTCGTGAAGCTGGATGAGATTGAACTGGTGAAGCATTTCAGGGGCGGCGCCGAATACCGCCTGACAATCGAAGGCAATCTCATAACGGCCTTCAAAACAATCAAGGAAGCACCCATCCCGATGATGCCGCTCGTCACGGCAAAGGCTGTCTGGACCAAAAAGGGCACAGAAGGCGGCTATGCCTTCCGCATCATCGAAAGCGAATGCGCAAAATACGAAATCATGAATCTTGATCGCGGCCCGCGCGAACAAATCATCAAACCTTATGAAGTCCATTACGAGGCCTCCTGTAACGTAGAAAAACGCGTAGCCGAAGTGGCAGGACAGCGCAAATCCATCGCCGCCGCAGCGGAAACCAAACGCAAACAGGACCATCTTGCCGCCAAAAAGATGGCCGATGACGCCGTCATCGCAGAACGCAACCGCATAGCAGCCATAGCCGCCAAAGAAGCAAAAGACCGGCAGATTGCCGACGCAGCCAAACAGCCAAAGCCGGTCGTTGCTGATGCGCGCCCGCGCACTGTGTTCGAGGATGTGACTTACGCCCCTGTATCAAGCGTCATGAAACGCCCCAACGTTGCAGCTGTCGTGGAAGAAGTTGCCGAACGGCCTGTGCAGCGCCGTCGCATTAAAAGCAACTGGATGGGCTTTACAATTACCTACTACTGAACCTTCAGTGTAACCGCAATCGGCACATGGTCGGACGGGTTTTCACGCCCGCGCTCTTCGCGGTCAATCTCACACCCCATGCATTTGTCGGCCAGTTGAGGGCTTAACAAGACATGGTCAATGCGGATGCCGTCATTTTTCGCCCATGAGGCCGCCTGATAATCCCAGAATGTATAAGCGTCTGCATCAGGATGATAAAGCCTGAAGGCATCGGTAAGCCCA
This sequence comes from Alphaproteobacteria bacterium, assembly GCA_018969935.1. Classification (GTDB taxonomy): domain Bacteria; phylum Pseudomonadota; class Alphaproteobacteria; order Micavibrionales; family UBA1664; genus UBA6145. The sequence goes on from JAGWXJ010000131.1 coordinate 4,402, forward strand.
AGATTGATGAAACGCCGGTACATGGCGCGGCTTTCAGGCTGATAAAGCGCATCGCCAAGCCATGCTGAAGGATTATGCGCATCCCGCGCCTCGGGGATGATGTTGTAATCGCCCAGCACTGCAAAAGGCACCTCATCGGCAAGCAACACTTTCATGCGCGCCTCAAGGCGGGAAAGCCAATCCAGCTTGTAAGTAAATTTCTCGGTACCCAACGGGTTACCATTAGGCGCGTAAATGTTAATGATACGCACGCCGCCAACATCAACTTCCAAGTACCGCGCCTGTTCATCCCCAATCGTGTTTTGAACAACGCTTGCAGCCGTTTTGGATAGTATGGTAACGCCGTTGTAGCTCTTTTGCCCGACCATAACAGCCTGATACCCCGCCGCCGTAACCTCCATCATGGGGAACTGGTCTTCCATGCACTTGAGTTCCTGAAGGCAAATCACATCAGGCTTTGCAAATTCCAAATAGGCTTGCAGATTTGGTAATCTTTGGCGCACGGAATTCACATTGTAACTTGCAATTTTCATGATGCCTTCCCTAGGATATCAAAAATAAAAATACACAAAATCTAGCCAGAGCATTCGATGTCTTACAAAAGCACAGGCAGCGTACCCGCAATA
>JAGWXJ010000132.1 GCA_018969935.1 Alphaproteobacteria bacterium
AAGAGCGTAAGTACAAGAAGGAAGAAGCGCCCATTTCGGATGAAGAAAAAGAGGAGCTGAAGGACATTGCGGACCGCCGCGTGCGCCTTGGCCTTATCCTGTCGGAAGTTGGCGCTGCCAACAACATTCAGGTATCGGACCAAGACCTCAACCGCGCGGTTATGGACCATGCACGCCGCTTCCCCGGACAGGAGATGCAGGTGTTCGAGATGTTCCGCAAGAACCGCCAGATGCTGGATAGCCTTCGCGCGCCCATCTTTGAAGACAAGGTCGTGGATTTCATCCTCGAGCTTGCAGAAATCAAGGACGTTGAAACTTCCATCGAAGACCTGACCAAGGACGATGACGAGGAAGAAGCCGCTGAAAAACCGAAGGCCAAAAAAGCGGCTAAAAAGTCCAAATAAAATATACTGTTAAGAAAAGCGGCCTACGGGCCGCTTTTTTTATTGAGGCGGAACGGTATATCCAGTATATTTACATAATATTTTAAAGTTATGAAGGGGTTCTTATGCGTGGGATGAAGAAGGCAACAGCGGCACTGCTTATTGCTGCTTCTACGGTTTTTTCTACAGCGGCGGAGGCGGCCAAGCTTTCGGGGACTGTTGAAGTCGTTGCGCCGCGCACTTATACCCTTGCGCCCCGCGTCGAGGATACCGAGCAGCGCCAAGCCAAGCTTGAAGCATCCATGCTTAAAATCATGGAGCTTTTGCATAAGGGCAAGCTGCCTGAAATCAAGGAATTGAAAATTGACCAGAAAGTCGAAAATGGCGTCACCACATTTATGGAAGCGACGGCTGACTTTGGTAACGATTTCAAGTTAACCATCACTTCCAACACGCGTGGCCGAAATCAGGCGGATATGAGTGTCGGTTTGAGTACTGGTGCCCGTGGGGATGAGAAATTCAAATCGCTCTGGAGTTTTTCGAATGCGTTTGGGGGTACATGGAATGGCGCGCCTAACTCTGAAAGTGTGACAGGCGCGTGGTCTGCGCTTGCAACGCAAGTGGGTACCCGTGCGACTGCCGCGTTTGCCGATTTATCGCAGTTGCTGAGCGGTATGGCTGTGCCGCGTGGCGCGGCCCCCAAGGCCGATGCCTTCAGGCCCTAAACATATAGCAACAATATAGCGTAGTTACAGGCCTTGCGCGGAATCCCAAGGGCGGGTAACTTTTGAGGGTTACTGAATCGAACCCGCAAAGGCTTTTCCTATGATCCGCTCCGAACTTTACCCTGATGTCATGGCTTCCCTTGTTCCCATGGTGATTGAAGTCACCAACCGCGGGGAACGCGCCTACGATATCTATTCGCGCCTTTTGAAGGAGCGCATCATCTTCCTGACGGGCGGGGTTGAGGACCATATTTCCTCGCTTATCTGCGCGCAGCTGCTGTTCCTTGAATCCGAGAACCCGACCAAGGAAATCGCATTTTACATCAACTCGCCCGGCGGTGTGGTTACATCGGCATTCGCGATGATGGACACCATGAACTATGTGAAATGCCCTGTGGCTACCATGTGCATCGGCCAAGCGGCTTCTGCAGGTTCCCTGCTGCTGACATGCGGCGAGAAGGGCAAGCGTTACAGCCTTACCAACTCGCGCTTCATGATCCACCAGCCTTCGGGCGGGGCACAGGGGATGGCCTCGGATATCGAGATTCAGGCCCGCGAAATCCTGAAGCTGCGCGAGAAGTTGAACAATATCTATGTGCAGCAGACCGGCCAGAAACTCTCGGCCATTGAAAAGGCGATGGACCGCGATACGTTCATGAGCGCCGAAGAAGCCAAGAACTTCGGTCTTATCGACCATGTTATCGCGACCCGCGCCGACATGCCTGCCGCAAAGACCGAAGAGAAGAAGTAACCTAGCCCTAGTACGTTCAGGGCCTTATTCAAGGCCTTGAATTTGGGGGTGCGGGGGAACATTTACTTCTTATTCACCATTGGCGTGCTTGTCTGGTGGTAGTGTCCATTTTTTAGGGAAGAATAGCCCGTGACAGAAACTGTAGAAAACCTCTCCGCCCTTGTACCGTCGCCAGTCGCCGTTTTGCCGCTACGCGACATCGTGGTGTTCCCGCACATGATTGTGCCTTTGTTTGTCGGGCGCGAGCGTTCGGTCAGGGCACTGGATTCCGTGATGCAGGGCGACAAGCAGATACTTTTGCTGACGCAAAAGACACCTGCCGAGGATGACCCCGGCCATGACGGTGTGTACCAGATGGGTACCATCGGTACCATTTTGCAAATGCTGAAGCTGCCTGACGGCACTGTTAAGGTGCTGGTGGAAGGTGTGCGCCGCGCGCGCGTCACCAAGTTTACCGACCGTACGGAATATCTGGAGGCCGAGGCTGAAGCCGTTGTTGCCGCCGATTCCAACCCTGAAGAACTGAAGGCGCTGTCCAAAACGGCGGCCGAGCAGTTTGAAGAGTACGTGAAGCTGAATAAAAAGATTCCGCCCGAGGTGATGGTTTCGGTGAACCAGCTTTCGGACGCCGGCCAGCTTGCCGATACGCTGTCATCGCATCTTGCGCTTAAAATCGAAGACAAGCAGAAGCTGCTTGAAACGCTTTCGATTGCACAGCGTTTTGAAAGCATCCTTGCGCACATCGAAGATGAAATCGGCGTTCTGCACGTTGAAAAACGTATCCGTGGCCGGGTGAAGCGCCAGATGGAGAAATCGCAGCGCGAGTACTATCTGAACGAGCAGTTAAAGGCCATCCAGAAGGAACTTGCCGAAACCGACGAAGGCTATGACGAAGTAGCCGAAATCGAGAAAAAGATTGCCGAAGCCAAGCTATCCAAAGAAGCCAAGCAGAAGGCGACGCAGGAACTTAAAAAGCTCAAGCAGATGTCGCCGATGTCGGCGGAAGCCACGGTGGTGCGCAACTACCTTGACTGGCTGCTTGGCGTGCCATGGTCCAAGAAATCGAAAGTTTATAAAGATGTCCGCAAGGCGAAAGCCATTCTGGACAAAGACCACTACGGCCTCGAAAAAGTCAAGGAACGCATTCTGGAGTACCTTGCTGTGCAATCGCGCAAGGGCAAGGTAAAGGGGCCGATTTTGTGCCTCGTTGGTCCTCCGGGTGTTGGTAAAACATCGCTTGGCCAATCCATTGCCAAGGCCACTGGCCGCAATTTCGTCCGTATGTCGCTGGGTGGCGTGCGTGATGAAAGCGAAATCCGCGGGCACCGCCGTACGTATATCGGTGCGCTGCCGGGGCGCGTTATTCAGGGCATGAAGAAAGCGAAAACGGTCAACCCGCTTTTCCTTCTCGATGAAATTGACAAGCTGGGCGCGGACTGGCGCGGCGATCCTTCATCGGCGCTGCTGGAAGTGCTGGACCCCGAACAGAACCACAACTTCAACGACCATTATCTTGAAGTCGATTACGACCTATCGGACGTGATGTTCATCTGCACGGCCAACAGCATGCGCATGCCGCAGCCGCTGCTCGACCGTATGGAGATCATCCGCCTTTCCGGTTACACGGAAGACGAGAAACTGGAAATCGTGAAACGCCATTTGCTGGACAAGCAAATCAAGGCGGCGGGCCTCAAGGCCTCCGAGTTCTCGATATCCGACGATGGTATCCGCGACCTTATCCGTTATTACACGCGGGAAGCCGGCGTGCGCTCGCTTGAGCGCGAGATGGCAAACCTTTGCCGCAAGGCCATCAAGGAAATCCTGATGGGCAAGCGCAAGAATTTGCGCATCACGCCTGCCAATCTTGATAAATATGCCGGTGTGCGCAAATACCGTTACGGCGAAGTTGATGAACAAGACCGCGTTGGTGTTGTGACTGGCCTTGCATGGACGGAAACGGGCGGTGACCTGCTTTCCATCGAAGCGGTTACGATGCCCGGCAAAGACGGCAAGGTAACCATGACAGGTAACCTGCAAGACGTGATGAAAGAATCCATCGTCGTTGCAGAAATGCTCATCAAGTCGCGCGCGGATTTCTTTGGAATCGACTACGACAAGCTGCAAAAACAGGCCATCCACGTGCACGTCCCCGAGGGTGCGACACCAAAAGACGGGCCTTCGGCAGGGTGCGCCATGGTGACTTCCATTGTGTCGTCACTGACCGGAATCCCCGTCAGGCGTGACATTGCCATGACGGGTGAAATCAACCTGCGCGGGTATGTGACTGCCATTGGCGGCCTCAAGGAAAAGCTGTTGGCGGCGCTGCGTGGCGGCATCAAAAAGGTAATGATTCCCAAGGAAAACGAGAAAGACCTTGCGGATATTCCTGCCAACGTGAAGAAGGGGCTCGAGATTGTGCCCGTTACGAGCATAGAGCAGGTTCTCGCGCATGCGTTGATATCCATGCCTGTGCCTATTGAACGCAAGGCCGCAGCCGATGCTGCACCTGCTGCCGACAAAAGCACAGAAACCGTGGGTTCTGACGTAATTCATCATTGACGCCCCGTATAAATCGGCATAATAGTGTTTGTCGTGATGTCGAATCTAGGCTGAAAACCGCGTGTTTGAGGTTGTTCGACATCCTCGCTTCAGGGGGCATTTATAGTGCGTGGTGTCATGCACGTGGCCTCTGGGGTTCAACATTCAACCGGGGGTACCTCCATGAACAAAACTGATCTCGTGGCCGCAGTTGCCAAAAAAACCGACCTTTCCAAAACGAAGGCTGAAGAATGCCTGAACGTCGTTCTGGACTGCATCACCGCTTCGCTGAAAAAAGGCGATGAAGTGAAACTGATCGGCTTCGGCACGTTCAAAGTCACGAACCGCAAAGCCCAAACCGGCCGCAACCCGCGCACGGGCGCTCCCATCAAGATCGCCGCTTCCAAGCAGCCTAAATTCGCTGCTGGTAAGGCTCTCAAAGACGCCGTTAACAAGCGCTAATCATTCCAAAGCCGTTGCGACTTCGTAACGGCTTTTCCTTTCAAACGGCCGGGGTTTTGCTCCGGCCGTTTTTTTCTTGGATAAAATGTTT
>JAGWXJ010000133.1 GCA_018969935.1 Alphaproteobacteria bacterium
CGAGAAAATGATGGCCCGCCAGTTCGATGAAGGCCTGTCCAACATGGCGCAGATTGTCGAAGGCAAATAGCCTTGCTACAGTTGCCTTAAGGAGATTGATCATGAAAGCCCGCATCTACCAGCCATCCAAAAACGCCATGCAGTCCGGCCGCGCGAAAACCGAGTACTGGGTTCTGGAATGCGACGATGAAACGCGCCGTGGGCCTGAAAGCCTGATGGGCTGGACATCGGCGTCCGATACGCTGGGCGAAATCCGCATGAAGTTCGAAACCGAGGCCGATGCCGTTGCTTTCGCCAAAAAGAAGGGCTGGGAATATTCGGTAGCCCAGCCTAAGGCGCGCATTGTCACCCCGCGCAATTACGTCGATAACTTCAGGCGCCCTGCGCCCGTTAAGGCTTCCGAAAGCAAATAGGGGTATTTTTCCAGTACGATCCCGTAGCTCAACTGGATAGAGCATCTGCCTTCTAAGCAGAGGGTTACAGGTTCAAGTCCTGTCGGGATCGCCACTCAAAAAGCCGCGAAAAAAAAGATCCGGAGATCTTTTTCAAGAGTCTCCGGACAAACGGCGGTAATAGAGGGTGTGTAATTTCTTTCTAATCCATTTGCGCAACTGTTGCAACCATATTTGCAACCAATTCAAAAACCCGCTCGCCGCACACGCAACCAATCCAACAAAAAAAATTTATAAACAAATAAAATAATTATCAGGCAAATAAACAGGCTGGTAATGGAAGGGGTGATTGTGAGTACAGTTAAAAAACAACCTAAGTAATAAAATAAATAAGCTAAAATAGTACTGCTTGGAAAAAATTACTGTGCTTAATCAAGAAGTAATCGAAGAATTTATAAGTAAATAGAATTTGCATCTAAAAAATGCCTCGGCACGGGTGCCAACAAGTCAAGTTGATTAATTCTTCACACCAGCCCGAAAAAATCATAAAAATACAATAATTATGAAAATCAAAATTTGCGCTAATGATGCTTTCATTCGTAAGAATAAAAAACAGCGTAAAAACTTGAGATACGGGAATCACATGGCAACTCTGGACGAAAAGCAATTGAAAGCAGCTGATGGTAACAAAGGTGGCGATAACAAAGCCCCGACGATCCCCCCGCATGCACAGCCAGTGAACGCCGAACGCCTCTACGAAATCATGATGGGCAACGACGGCAAGGAGCCGACGGCAGAAGAAAGGAAGTTCTGGACCGATCTCGCAGGCCGTAAAGCATGGGCACAGGATACGCTCGTAAATTTGCTGGAGCTCGTAAAATCCTCCAACGATAACCGCCGCAGCACGGTCGCCACGCGTTTGCGTTCGCGTGAAAAGGGCCTCCGTTCCGATTTTTATACGGCCTCCGCACTGGCCTTGGGCTTGGGCGCAATCGATGTGGCTTGGCTCTACACCCAGCTATCCGAGGTCTATACCCAATTCGGCCAGCTCCAGATCCCGCAAGCCATGTTGCTGGTGACATCAGCCCTCGTTGTGCCTGTGGCTACATTGCTGGCAGCGCAAATGGCCGAAAATCCTGTTGCGCGCTCCAACATGCGTTTCTTCGGCAAGGCCACGGGCATCAGCATTGCCGTTGCCATCGGCCTGTTTATCGCAACCCAGTCAAACGAGATGAACCTCTCGCAGGAACGCGAGGGCTTCCAGCTAATCCTCGATATGTTTAGCCGCGCATTCACCTCCGCCGCCGATACGGCGCAGGCAACAGTGCCTGCGGTGGCAGATGCGGCACCCAAAACGCCGCTGCCCGTTCCGGCTGACCGCGTAGGCACCGGTGGTGACATCAATATCGATGCAATTCTCGGCAACGCCCCAACGGCAGCTACGCGTAGCCCCGCGGCAGTCCGTACGGCCTTCAGCGGCACGTCGCCCGAGGCAGCGGTATCAGCCCTGCGCGTCCTTGCAGGGTTCACGCTCTTTGGCCTCGCCTCGCTGGGTATATCCATCGCGGCCGCCCTCAAGATTGTCGAGGCGCAGGAAATCAAGCGCATCCTGACAGGCTCGCACCTGCCCGCAGGTCGCGAAGCCGATGCCAAGGAAGCTCCCAAAAGCAAGTACCGCCGCGCATTCCAAACGGCAGTTGTTGGCGGCCTTACATACGGCGTCATGGAATTCTTTGCGCCGGGCGCATCCATCTTCCTCAAAGGTGGTATCAGCGCCATCATGGGCCTGGCCTTCCTGTACGGTGATTTGTCAGGCGAGCCGCACCACGAGCGCAGGCCTGAAAACATTCTCCACCTGCGCGAGGATCTGGTGAAGCTCAGCTCCAAAACGCTCATCCTCCGCACGGCTGCGCGTGCAACGCAGGTACTCAAGGAAGAGGGCATGGAAGACAAGGTAGGCGAATTGCAGGCCGCCGTATCCAAAATGGTCGGTGACCCAGAGCTGATCAAAAAGGATGAAATGTACCTTCGTCTGGCTGACCCCGCGCTTGCTAATGAACTCAGCGACGCCGCAAAAGACTTCGATAAGGCTCTCGTGGCATCCGAACAGTCGCGCCTCAACGCGGCCCAAATCCGCAAGGCCCGCACCGCGCTGGAAATCGAGGATGCGGATACAATGCTCGCCAACGCCGATAAAATCATCGCAGCCGCAAAGGCAAGCGAAACGGTATCGAAGGCGCGCGGTGCTGCTGCCGAAGCCGAAACGATACGCTTGGCGCAGGAACTCGCGCTGGTGGAGGCCCGCAAGGCGCTGGCAGCTGCGGGCGTAAGTATTGGTGACAAGGCGGTAGACCAGAAAGCCGCCTCGAATGACGACATCCCCGCAGACCAAAGGCAAGGCGCTGCAAAACCGGCCAAACCGCGCGTAAGCTAGGACATAGGAGGGCGATACCATGACACTTTCAACAGCTCAAAAAGCGGCACTCGCCTTTGCGTCTATCGCAGCGGTAGGTATGTCCGCACTTCCCGCCAACGATGCCGCCTTTGCGCAAACGCCTGCTAAAAAAAGCGACGTGGTAAAAGGCAAGCAACCTGCGGCGGCTCCCAAACGTGTCGCGGCAGAAACATCGGTTGCATCGCTTGCCGCGGCAGACCAGCTGATCCTCACACTGGCCGAAGGTATCCACGTCGCCAACCCCGTATCGCGCATGTTCATGGTGCTGGATTTCCGTACCAATCTTGCAGCGCTCGATGTCGTGGACCGCGAGAATTTTCTCAAAAGCCTCGCAGCCTTGAAAATCGAGGTAAAGGCAGGCGAGGGCGGTCAAAACCAAACGGTATTCACAAGCTCCGATACCAACATCACAGCCAACCGCTACATCGGCAGCCGTCAGGGCGTGCTGGTGGTCATACTCAATAAATCAACCAACAAGTCGTACATCTTCAACCACGCAGGTAACGTGATTGTACAGTCAGGCCTTATCGAAGGGCGTGATGCACAACTCCGCTTCCTCAACGGCATGGGCTTTTCTACGGTGGCCATGCGCGGTGTTGCCCAGCAGGCAAAAGAACAGGTTCCGCTTCAAACCCTCATGGGTATCGAGCGCGATGCCGATTTTTACAACGTCCCTGGCGCCGTGCTCCAGCGTGGCAGTCGCTTCCCTGTCATTACCCCCGTTGCGCTCGGCTCTCTCAAAAGCTGGCCTGCGCAAACATCGCCATACCCCGAAGCGCGCGAAACCATGACTGTGTATCGCGATAACAACGTGAAGGAATCCGCAACAGGCCGCGTATTCGATGAAACGTTCATTGATTTCAATGACGCGCCCGACCGCATGATGGGCGATTTCATGCGCATCCTCCCCAACCTCACAAAAACCGACCTGATGGAAACTGTTGCCATCATCGCCGCCATGGCCGATACCGATGCCAAAATGGAAGCGATGATAAAAGGCATCCAGTCCGGCCTTCGCAATGCGGTCAAGGCAGGCACGCCCGACCGCGAGAAGGTGGAGGGTATCGATGTCGCAAACACCCTCGCAATTTCCAAACGTATCGTGCGTGATTACGGGCGCGATTTTGGCATCGGCGGTGTCGCCATGCCGTTCCGTAAGGCTTGGGTGTTCATCCAGCCCAATGATTCAGGCATCAACGTTGCGTGGTCGCAAGGCAAACTCGCAATCGGCGCGCCTATGGCATCGCTTATCAATGCGGGTGTATCGACGCGCGTTTGCAACGCGGCAGGTGTAAGCAGCCTTGTGGCATCACGCACCTGCGGCTACCTCATGGCAATGGGCGAAAACAAGCCCGAAGGCCGCAAAGTGCTGGATGCGTGGGTGGCAACCCGCGCCTTGGAAGGCATGTTCTACCAAACCGTCACCCTGCGCGTGGGCACTGAAACCATTGACGCAGTCGATGAAAGCAAGCGTGACCCCGCAAGCCTCATCCGCGCAATCATGCCCACCATCCACGGCATTTATCTTGCGCGCACGCTGCCCATGCCGACAGGCTTTGATGATGCCATCCGCATTGCAAAGCGTGTGGAGGCGGCACTGGAATCCCGCACGCATCTTGAAATCCGCCGCCCATACGATGCTGGCCTTTCCGGCATCGCAAGCCGCGTCGTCCCCATGTTCTCGGCAAGCGGACAAACCGATTTCCCGAAACTTGAGGCGTATCTGAAATACGCATCCGAAACCTCGGGCAACTCCGATATAAAACTGCTTTATCACCTCGTGCTGGTTGCCCAGCAGAAGGCCGATCTGGGGCAGGGCCCAAGCGCACCAACGCTTGAATCCCTCTATGGCCCCAAGCCGCTTGAGCGCCTGACCGACAAGGTGACCGCCAACTACGACCAGATCCAGATAGCCCGCAAGGCCGATGAAACGCTGGCCGCAGGCGTGAAGCTTATGGGTTCAACGCCGCCGGCCGGCGTCGATGCTGCCTTTTACCGTAGCGTAAACGAAGTCATCGCAACCGAATTGCGCAAGGTGGCCATTGCGGCCA